>JAWKJK010000002.1:600000-891596 GCA_041393815.1 Candidatus Nanopelagicales bacterium
GGTCCGCGCCGAGGAGTTCGAGCTCGGCCGGCAGGTCGAGGCCGACCGCGCGGTACTGGCGGAGGCGGTGCAGGCGCGCAGCCTGGCGGAGGCCGAGCTGGCCGCCGAGGAGCGCCGGGTCGCGGCCGCCGAGCGCGCCGCGGCCGACCGGCGCGAGGGCCTGGCCCGGCTGGCGGGCCAGGTCGCGGCCGCGCGCTCGAGGCTGGAGGCCCGTACGGCGGAGATCGACCGGCTGGCCGAGCAGGTGGACGGCGCGCGGACCCGCGCCGAGGTCGCGCAGCGCGACTTCCACGCCCAGGAGGCGAAGATCGCCGGGCTGGGCGAGGGCGAGGTCGGCCTGGACGCCGAGCACGAGGCGGCGCTGGCGGCGCTGGAGGCCGCCGACGCCGAGGTGGAGGCGCTGCGCGGGCGCGAGCAGGCCGCGGAGCGGGAGCGCGGCGCGCTGACCGCCCGGGTCGAGGCCCTGGAGCTGGGCCTGGCGCGCAAGGACGGCGGGGCGGCGCTGCTCGGTGCCGCGGACCGGGTCCCGGGGCTGCTCGGGTCGGTGTCCGCACTGCTGCACGTCGAGCACGGGTACGAGGCGGCCGTGGCCGCCGCGCTGGGCGGGCTGGCCGACGCCGTCGCCGTGGCGGACCTGGCCGCGGCGGTGACCGCGCTGGACCTGCTCAAGGCCGACGACGCGGGTCGGGCCAGCCTGCTGGTCGGCGGTCCGGAGCCGGACCACGACCACCCGGCCGCCACGGCCGCGAGGCTCCCCGACGGTGCCCGCTGGGCCGTGGACGTGGTGTCGGCACCGCCGGAGCTGGCGGGCCCGGTACGCCGCGCCCTGGCCGGGGTGGCGGTCGTCGACGACCTGGGTCGGGGCCGGACCGCCGTCGCGGCCGACCCCGCGCTGGTGGCCGTGACCCGCGAGGGGGACCTGCTCGCCCGGGACCGGGCCCGTGGGGGCTCGGCCAGCGCACCGAGCCTGCTGGAGGTCCAGGCGGCCGTCGACGAGACGCGTGAGCGCCTGGACCGGACCGCGCACGAGGTGGAGCGGCTGCGCTTCGAGCTGGCCGCCGCCACGGACCGGCAGCGGGCCTCGGCCGCGGCGGTCGAGGGGGCGCTGTCCCGGCTGCACGACTCCGACGCCCGGATGGCCGCGGTGGCCGAGCAGCTCGGTCAGCTCGGGCAGGCCGCCCGGGCCGCCACCGCGGAGGCGGACCGCCTGCAGGCCGCCGCCGAGGCCGCTCGGTCCGCCCGCGACGCCGACGAGCGGACCCTGGCCGAGCTGCAGCAGCGGCTGGCCACGGCCGAGGAGGCCGGCGACACCGACCTCGACCGCGCCGACGACCGGCACCGGCTCGGGGAGGTGGCCCAGGCCGCCCGCCAGGCCGAGGTCGAGGCGCGGCTGGCGGTCCGCACCGGCGAGGAGCGGGCCCGGGCGCTGGCCGGCCGGGCCGAGCAGCTGGAGCGGGCCGCCGGGCTGGAGCGGGTGGCCCGTCGCCGGGCCGCCGAGCGCCGGGAGCGCCGGGCCCGGGAGGCGGAGGTCGCGGCCGCCGTCCTCGCCGGCGCCAGCGTCACGTTGGAGTCGCTGGAGACCTCGCTGCGGCTCGCCGGCGCGGAGCGGGCGGAGACCGAGCGGCTGCGCGCGGAGCGCGACTCCGAGCTGCAGGGCCTGCGCACCCGGATCCGCGAGCTCACCTCCGAGCTGGACCAGCTCACCGACTCCGTCCACCGCGACGAGGTGGCGCGTGCCGAGCAGCGGCTGCGGATCGAGCAACTGGAGGCCCGGGCGCTGGAGGAGTTCGGCGTGGAGCCGGACGTGCTGGTGGACGAGTACGGCCCGCAGGTCCCCGTGCCCCCGTCACCGCCGGCACCCGGCGACGAGGTCCCGGCCGACGCGCCGGCAGCCGAGCCGTACCCGTTCGACCGGGCCCAGCAGGAGCGCCGGCTCAAGGCCGCCGAGCGCGCCCTCGCGCTGCTGGGCCGGGTCAACCCGCTGGCGCTGGAGGAGTTCGCGGCGCTGGAGGAGCGGCACCGCTTCCTGACCGAGCAGCTGGACGACCTCAAGCGCTCACGCGGTGACCTGCTCGCGATCGTGCGGGAGGTGGACGAGCGGGTCGAGGAGGTGTTCACGCAGGCCTACCACGACACCGAGCGGGAGTTCGAGCGCGTCTTCGCCCGGCTGTTCCCCGGTGGCGAGGGCCGACTGGTCCTCACCGACCCCTCGGACATGCTCACCACGGGCATCGACGTCGAGGCCCGTCCGCCGGGCAAGAAGATCAAGCGGCTGTCCCTGCTGTCCGGCGGGGAGCGCTCCCTGACCGCGGTGGCGTTCCTGGTGGCCCTGTTCAAGGCCCGGCCGAGCCCGTTCTATGTGATGGACGAGGTCGAGGCCGCCCTGGACGACGTCAACCTCGGGCGCCTCATCGAGGTGATCGACGAGCTGCGCAGCAGCAGCCAGCTGATCGTTATCACCCACCAGAAGCGCACGATGGAGATCGCCGATGCGCTGTACGGCGTGTCCATGCGCGGCGACGGCGTCACGCAGGTGATCAGCCAGCGGCTGCGGGAGCCCGAGGCGGCCTCGGCGTGAACCTCACCCCCGTCGGCGGCCGGGTCCTGCTGTTCTCGGTCACCGCGTTCGGGTCGATGGCGGGCATCGCGGTGGGCTTCGGGCTCGGGTCGCTCCTGCCCGGCGGCGACCCGAACTGGATCGCGCTCGGCCTCGGCATCGCCCTGTGCTCCACCGGGGCGATGGTCTCCGCGGGGTGGGTCGAGTACCTGCGTCGTGCGCCCCACCTCAGCAGGGTGATGGGTGCCGCGGGCATCGCGGGGCTGCTCGCGCCGTTGCTGGTGCTCTCCTGGGTGCCCTACACCCTCGCGTTCCCCGCGCTGGCGCTGGTCATCGGCGGGGTCACCGCCTGGGTGGACATCAGGGCGTCGCAGCGCTCCCAGTGGGACGGCTGACCGCCCGCACCGCCCGGACGAAGCCGGTCACGATGAGCAGTTGCGCCGGCAGGTACGTCACCATGATCAGCACCGAGGTCACGCGGCCGTCGGGGAGCACGTCCACGAACGCGCGCAGCGCGATGCAGGCGTCGGACACCACGAACAGCACCGCACCCCACGCGACCCGCCACCCGTCGGCCCGGGGCACCCGCAGCACCAGGTCCAGCGCCGCGACGGCCATCAGGACCAGCGCCGCGCTGTAGACCAGGACCGGGATCCGCAGGTCGCCCGTCCCCGGCCACAGCAGCGCGTTCATCCCGACCCAGAAGACGCCGTACGGGATCCAGGCGATCGGCCAGGCACGGACCAGGCCGGGCCCGGGCACTGACCGGAACGCCAGCAGGTAGAGCACCTGCATCACCAGGAACGACCCGATCCCCAGCAGGAACAGCAGGTCACCGTCGCGCGGCAGGCTCAGGAACACGTCCCCTCCCCATGCGAACACCGTGCCGACGAGCAGGAGCGCCAGCGGCCGGGGCACCGGCCGCGGCGTGGCCGTCCAGGCCCACAGCCCGAGCAGGGGCATGAACAGCCAGATCGAGACCCGGCCCACCCAGGCGGCGTCGAGGACCTGCGCCGCCAGGTTGACCACCGCCACGACGACGGCGGCCGCGAGCAGCGCGCGGACGCCGGGCAGCGGGACACGGGTGGACGGTGCGGTGGCGGCGGGACCGGTCATGGCCCGATCCTGCCGTCGGACGGGACGGGCCGCGGGGGATGGGAGGATGTCCCCTCGTGGAACCGTCCCTGATCCTGTACCTCGTCCTGACCGTCGCGGTCCTCGTCCTGATCGCGGCCGTCGCCGTCACCCTGGTCCGGCGCCGGAGCGCACCGTCGCAGCCGCCCCGTCCCGGCGTCGACTACGCCCCGGGGGTGGGGGACGACGCCGAGCCACCCCGGGACACCCCGCGCCGCGGGGTGGAGCAGGTCGACGTGGGGGACTCCCTCGGCGGGGCCGCGACCGCGGTGGCCGAGCCGCCCGAGGCCGAGGTCGTCGAGGTCGAGGTCGTCGAGGAGGCGGCCCCCGCACTGGAGGTCCCTGCCCCCAGCGCCGGCCGGCTGGCCCGGCTGCGGGCCCGGCTGGCCCGCTCGCAGAACGCGCTCGGCCGCGGGCTGCTGGCGCTGCTCTCCCGCGACACCCTGGATGCCGCCACGTGGGACGAGATCGAGGAGACGCTGCTGGTCGCCGACCTCGGCGTCGGCCCCACCCAGGAGCTGGTGGAGCGGCTGAAGACCCGCGTGCGGGTCGACTCCGTACGCGACCCCGAGGCGGTCCGCGCCATCCTGCGCGAGGAGCTGCTCGCCCTGGTGGGCACCGACCTCGACCGCACGCTGGCCACCGGGCGGCGTGAGGGGCGGCCCTCGGTGGTCCTGGTCGTCGGGGTCAACGGCACCGGCAAGACCACGACCACGGGCAAGCTCGCCCGCGTCCTCATCGCGGACGGACGGCACGTGGTCCTGGGCGCCGCGGACACGTTCCGCGCCGCCGCTGCCGACCAGCTGCAGACCTGGGGCGACCGGGTCGGCGCCACCGTGGTGCGCGGCCCCGAGGGCGGCGACCCCGCCGCCGTCGCGTTCGACGCCGTACGCGCGGGCACCGAGCAGGAGGCCGACACCGTGGTCATCGACACCGCCGGGCGCCTGCACACCAAGGTCGGGCTGATGGACGAGCTCGGCAAGGTCAAGCGCGTGGTCGAGAAGCAGGGCCCGGTGGACGAGGTGCTGCTGGTGCTCGACGCCACCACCGGCCAGAACGGCCTGGCGCAGGCCCGCGTCTTCGGCGAGGTCGTGGACGTGACCGGCCTGGTGCTGACCAAGCTCGACGGGACCGCCAAGGGCGGCATCGTCGTGGCCGTGCAGCGCGAGCTCGGCGTGCCGGTCAAGCTGGTCGGGCTCGGCGAGGGTCCCGACGACCTGGCGCCGTTCGAGCCCGAGGCGTTCGTGGACGCGCTCCTCAGCGACGAGTGAGGAAGCGCGAAACACATCTGTAACACGCCGCGGCGGATCGTCATCCGGCGGCAACACCGCAGCGCGGGCAGCGCAACACTCCGCGACGAGCCTTCCCTCACCCGATCCGTGGAGGGAAGGCGAATCGATGGAAGAGACACTGTTGAGCGCAGGAGACACGTCCTGGGTTCTGACCAGTGCCGCCCTGGTGCTTCTGATGCTCCCGGGCCTGGCGCTGTTCTACGGCGGCATGACCCGTTCCAAGAGCGTGCTGAACATGGCCATGATGGTCTTCGGCGCGCTGTTCCTCGTCGGGGTCCTGTGGATCCTGTACGGCTACTCGATGGCGTTCGGGACCGACGCGTTCGGCGGGTTCGTCGGCGGACCGTTCGAGTTCTTCGGCCTCGAGGGCCTCATGACCGACGATCCCGAGGCCACGCTGCCGGTGATGGCGTTCGTCGGCTTCCAGGCGATGTTCGCGGCCATCACGGTCGCGCTGATCGCCGGCGCGATCGCCGACCGCACCAAGTTCAGCGCCTGGATGGTGTTCGCCGGCATCTGGGCCACCATCGTGTACTTCCCCGTGGCGCACTGGGTCTGGGCGGCTGACGGCTGGATCTTCACCGGCTCCGGCCCGCTCAACGGCATCCCCGCCATCGACTTCGCCGGTGGCACGGCGGTCCACATCAACGCCGGCGCGGCGGGCCTCGCCCTCGCCTTCGTCCTCGGCCGCCGACTCGGCTGGCCGAAGACGCCGATGAAGCCGCACAACCTGATGCTGGTCATGCTCGGCGCCGGGCTGCTGTGGTTCGGCTGGTTCGGCTTCAACGCCGGTTCCGCGCTGGCCGCCAACAACGCCGCTTCTGTGGTGTTCGTCAACACCTTCGCCGCGACCTGCGCCGCCGCCATCGGCTGGCTGGTCACGGAAAAGATCCGCGACGGGCACGCCACCAGCCTCGGCGCCGCGTCCGGCGTCGTCGCCGGTCTGGTCGCCATCACGCCGTCCTGCTCGGCGGTGTCGCCGGTGGGCGCGCTGATCCTGGGTCTCATCGCCGGCGTCCTGTGCGCCCTGGCGGTCGGCCTGAAGTACCGCTTCAAGTTCGACGACTCGCTCGACGTCGTGGGCGTCCACCTCGTCGGCGGCCTCGTCGGCACCCTGCTCATCGGCTTCCTCGCCACCGAGGCCGCGCCCGCGGGCGTCAACGGCCTGTTCTACGGCGGCGGTGCCGGGCAGCTGTGGTCGCAGTTCATCGCCGCGATCACCGTGATGCTCTACTCGTTCGTCCTGGCGTTCGTGATCGGCAAGCTCATCGCCGTCACGATGGGCTTCCGGGTCAGCGAGGAGGACGAGGTCACCGGCGTCGACCTCACGATCCACGCCGAGACCGCGTACGAGCTGCAGGACAGCGGCGCCGGCAACTTCGCCGGGGTCGGGCACGCGGCGGCCAAGGCCGCCCAGGCTGCGACGAAGGAGGTGTCGGCATGAGGCTCGTCACCGCGGTCATCAAGCCGTTCAAGCTCGAGGACGTGAAGTCCGCCCTGGAGTCGTACGGCATCCACGGCCTGACCGTCACCGAGGCCAGCGGCTACGGCCGGCAGCGCGGGCACACCGAGGTGTACCGCGGGGCGGAGTACACCGTCGATCTGGTGCCGAAGGTGCGCATCGAGGTCGTGGTGGAGGACTCCGACGCCGAGTCCGTCGCCGAGGTGATCGTGAAGTCGGCCCAGACCGGTCGCATCGGCGACGGCAAGGTCTGGATCGCGCCGGTCGACACGATCATCCGGGTCCGCACCGGCGAGCGGGGCGCGGACGCGCTCTGACCTGCCACCACCACACATCCACGGAAGAGGGAAGGCGGCGGCGTGCGCGGCACACCGGAGACGGGGACCGGGGGGTCGGTCACCGGACCGGCGGCCGCGTACGCCGCCGCTCGCACGGAGCTGCTGGGTCGGCCCGGGTCTCCCGGGCCGGCCCGGCGGCGCGCCCTGGTGTCGCTCACCGACGAGTGGCTCGGGGCGCTGTTCACGGCCGCGGGCGGGCAGGACGCCGGTGCGGCGCTCGCGGCCGTCGGCGGCTACGGCCGCGGCGAGCTGGCGCCGGGCAGCGACCTGGACCTGCTGCTGCTGCACCGCGGCGGCGACGTCGGACTGGTCGCCGACCGGATCTGGTACCCGGTGTGGGACGCGGGCCTCCGCCTCGACCACAGCGTCCGGACCGTGCCCGAGGCACGTCGGCTGGCCAGCCAGGACCTGCGGGTCGTGCTCGGCCTGCTGGACGTGCGCCTCGTGGCCGGCGACGCGTCGCTCGTCGAGCAGCTGCGCACCTCGGTGCTCGCGGACTGGCGCGCGCTGGCGGCCAAGCGTCTCGCGGAGCTCCGGGAGACCGTGCTGGAGCGGGTGGCGCGGCAGGGGGAGCTCGCCTACCTGCTGGAGCCGGACCTGAAGGAGTCGTACGGCGGCCTGCGCGACACCACGGTGCTGCGGGCCGTGGCCGCGTCGTGGGTGACCGACGCCCCTCGCGGTGTGATCGAGGCCCCGCACGAGTGGCTGCTGGACGTGCGCGACGCGCTGCACACGGCGACCGGCCGGCCCAGCGACCGGCTGCTGCTGCAGGAGCAGGACGCCGTCGCGGCGCTGCTGGGCCTGCCCGACTCCGACGCCCTGCTGCGTCGTACGACGGCCGCCGGTCGGTCGGTGGCCTACGCGTCGGAGGCGACCTGGCACCGGGTGGCCCGGGCGACGCGGCACCGGCCGCGGCTGGCGTTCCGCCGCCTGCGCAGCGCCGGGCCGGAGCGGACCCCGCTGGCCGAGGGCGTGGTGGTCCAGGACGGCGAGGCCGTGCTGGCCGCGGACGCCCGGCCCGAGCGCGACCCCGTGCTGCCGCTGCGCGCGGCCGCCGCGGCTGCCCAGGCCGGTATCCCGCTGGCCCCGCACACGGTGGACCGGCTGGCCGCCGAGACCGGGCCGATGCCCGTCCCCTGGCCCCGCGAGGCCCGCGAGTCCCTGGTGTCCCTGCTGGGCGCCGGGCGCCCGACCCTGCCGGTGTGGGAGGCCCTGGACCAGGCCGGGCTGGTCGCGGCGCTGCTGCCCGGGTGGGACGTCGTCCGGTCCGCGCCGCAGCGCAACCCGGTGCACCGCTTCACCGTCGACCGGCACCTGGTCGAGACCGCCGTGGAGGCCGCGGCCCGAAGCCGGCGGGTCCCGCGCCCGGACCTGCTCCTGGTCGGCGCGCTGCTGCACGACATCGGCAAGGGACGCCCGGGTGACCACACTGACGTCGGGGTCGGGATCGTCGCCGACCTGGCGCCGCGGATGGGGTTCGACGAGGACGACACCGAGGTGCTGGTGTCGCTGGTCCGCCACCACCTGCTGCTGCCCGAGGCCGCCACTCGACGGGACCTGGACGACCCCGCGACGGTGGCGGCCGTCGCCGAGGCCGTCGGCAGCCACGACCTGCTCGACCTGCTGCACGCGCTCACCGAGGCCGACGCCGCCGCGACCGGCCCGGCGGCGTGGAGCGACTGGAAGCGCTCCCTGGTCGACGACCTGGTGGCCCGGACGCACGCGGCGCTCGCCGGGCGACCGGAGCCGCCGGGCCCGCGGCTGACGCAGACCCAGCTCGCGCTGGCCGACGGGACCGGGGTGGAGCTGCTGATCGAGCCCGGAGAGCCGGCGAGCATCGTGACGGTGGCGGCCCCGGACCGGATCGGCCTGCTGGCGGCCGTGGCCGGTGTGCTGGCCCTCCACCGGCTGGAGGTCCGGGCGGCCCAGGCGGAGACGATCGGGGACCGGGCGGTGCAGTCGTGGACGGTGGTCCCGGTCTTCGGCGACCCGCCGCCGCGGGACCGGCTGCGCGAGGACCTGCGCCGCGCCCTGGACGGCAGCCTGGACGTGCCCGGCCGGCTGGCCGAGCGGGAGCGGGCCTATCGGCGGGCCGACGCCCCCGAGCCACCACCGCCCGTGGTCCGGATCGTGCCCGGCGCGTCGCAGCGGGCGACCGTGCTGGAGGTTCGTGCCCACGACGTCCCTGGCCTGCTCCACCGGGTCGCCCGGGCGCTGGCCGCTGCGGGCGTGGGGATCGCCGCCGCCCGGGTCTCCACGCTGGGCTCGGAGGTGGTCGACGTGTTCTACCTGGTCGACCTCGAGGGCCGGCCGCTGTCGGACGACCGGGCCGCGGCGACCCGCACCACCGTCCTGGCGTCGCTCGGCGCGACCCCGTAGCGTCCGGCGCTGCGCGCGCGCCGGGCTACCCTGGACGCCGCTGTCCGCACCCGCCCCCTGCACCCGAGGACGTCGTACGCCGTGTTCGCCTCCCTGTCCGACCGCCTGGCCGCCACGTTCAAGAACCTGCGCGGGAAGGGCCGGCTGTCCGAGGCCGACGTCGACGAGACCGTGCGCGAGATCCGCATCGCGCTGCTCGACGCCGACGTGGCCCTGCCCGTGGTGCGCGCGTTCTGCGCCACCGTCAAGGAACGGGCGCTGTCCGCGGAGGTGTCGGGCGCTCTCAACCCGGCCCAGCAGGTCGTCAAGATCGTGCACGAGGAGCTGGTGGCCGTCCTCGGCGGGGAGACCCGTCGGCTGCGGCTGGCCAAGACCCCGCCGACGGTGATCCTGCTGGCGGGTCTGCAGGGCTCCGGCAAGACCACCCTCGCCGGCAAGCTGGCGCACAGCCTGCGCGGACAGGGGCACACGCCGCTGCTGGTGGCGGCCGACCTGCAGCGGCCCAACGCCGTCGACCAGCTGAAGGTGGTGGGGGAGCGCGCCGGGGTCGCGGTCTACGCGCCGCAGCCGGGCAACGGCGTCGGCGACCCCGTCGTCGTCGCGCGCGACTCGGTACGGCTGGCGAAGGACAAGCTGCACGACGTCGTCATCGTCGACACCGCCGGTCGGCTGGCGATCGACGCGGAGCTGATGGAGCAGCTGCGCCAGGTGCGCGACGCGGTGACGCCGGACGAGGTCCTGCTCGTGGTCGACGCCATGATCGGCCAGGACGCCGTGCGCACCGCGGAGGCGTTCGCGGAGGGCGTCGGGTTCGACGGCGTCGTCCTCACCAAGCTCGACGGCGACGCCCGCGGCGGTGCCGCCCTGTCGGTCGTGACGGTCACCGAGCGGCCGATCATGTACGCGTCCACCGGCGAGAAGCTGGAGGACTTCGAGACCTTCCACCCCGACCGGATGGCCTCGCGCATCCTCGACATGGGCGACGTGCTCACGCTCATCGAGCAGGCGGAGAAGGCGTTCGACGCCGAGCAGGCGGCGGCGATGGCGCAGAAGGTCGCCACCGGCGAGGACTTCACCCTGGAGGACTTCCTCCAGCAGATGCAGGCCGTGAAGAAGATGGGCAGCCTGGGCAAGCTGCTCGGGATGCTGCCCGGCATGGGCGACGTCAAGGCCCAGCTGGACCAGATCGACGACCGCGACCTGGACCGGGTGTCCGCGATCATCCAGTCGATGACGCCGGCCGAGCGGTCGGACCCGAAGATCCTCAACGGCTCGCGGCGGGCCCGCATCGCGCGCGGCTCGGGCAGCCAGGTCAGCGACGTCAACAACCTGATCGAGCGGTTCGGCGAGGCGCAGAAGATGATGCGCCAGATGCGCGGCGGCCGGGGGATGCCGGGGATGCCCGGGATGCCGGGGATGCCGGGGATGGGTGGCGGCGGGGGCAAGAAGGCCCGCGGCCGCTCCGGGTCGGCGCCGAAGTCCAAGAAGGGGCGCTCCGGCAACCCGGCCAAGCGGGCGGCGCAGGAGAAGTCGGTTACGCAGGCGAAGCTGGACGCGCCGGTGGGCGGGCTGAGCGAGGCCGACGCCGAGAAGGCCCTCGGCGAGCTGCCGCCGGAGTTCCGCGACCTCCTCGGCGGCCGCTGACCCCCCTCAGCCCCACCCCACGCCCGCTCTGCTGTGTGGGCACACGATCCGCTAAGCGGATCGTGTGCCCAACTCGCGCGGCGTGTCGCCCCCGAATGAGGCCATACGGACCCGGCGCCGTGACGGGTGGTGCTGGAGCGACGGACGGCGCCGCGGCCCACTCCGTCCGGCCCTGCGGCCCGCCCCGGGGCTCCGGTCTGCGGCCCGCCCCGGGGCTCCGGTCTGCGGCCCGCCCCGGGGCTCCGGTCTGCGGCCCGCCCCGGGGCTCCGGTCTGCGGCCCGCCCCGGGCTCCGGTCTGCGGCCCGCCCCGGGGCTCCGGTCTGCGGCCCGCCCCGGGGCTCCGGTCTGCGGTCGCTCGCCGGCACCTCCCGCCCCACCAACCCCGTCCTCCTCGTACGTCCCCGCCGGTGGAACGCCCGGCCAGCTCCAGCGGCCGAGAGGCTGGTCGTACGTTCCACCAGGGGGGCGTGGGAGCGCGGTGGAGCGCGGGTTTCCGGGGTGAGCGTGGGCTCTGGCACAATGACGCGGTCGAACCGGCGCCGACGGGGCCCTCTCACCCCCCGGAACCGAGTCCGCCGGGCACCTGGCACCGCACCCCCACGCGGCTGCCGTGCGCCCACCCCCCTGACCGGTAGGAGAAGCACCACCCGTGGCAGTCAAGATCAAGCTCAAGCGGCTCGGCAAGATCCGCCAGCCCCAGTACCGCATCGTCGTCGCCGACTCCCGCACCAAGCGGGACGGTCGCGCGATCGAGGAGATCGGCCTGTACCACCCGATGGAGCAGCCCAGCCTCATCCAGGTGGACTCCGAGCGGGTGCAGTACTGGCTCGGCGTCGGCGCCCAGCCGACCGAGTCGGTGACCGCGATCCTCAAGGTGACCGGCGACTGGCAGAAGTTCAAGGGCCTCCCGGGCGCCGAGGGCACCCTGCAGATGCCCGCCGCCAAGCCGGACCGCAAGGCCCTGTACGAGGCCGCCGCCAAGGAGGCCGCGGACGAGCCGGCCACCGAGGCGACCACCCCGAAGGCCAAGCGCGTCGCCAAGGCCGAGGAGGCCGACCTCGAGGCCGCCGCGACCCAGCAGGCCGAGGAGACCGCCGGCGTCGAGGCCATGACCGAGGCCGAGGCCGTCGTCGAGCAGGCCGCCGAGGAGGTCGTCGCCGAGGCGGCGGTCGCCGAGGCCGCCGCTGACGAGGCCGCCGCCGAGTCCGCCGAGTCCTCCGAGGCCTGACGGTGCTCGAGGAGGCGCTCGAGCACCTCGTGCGCGGGATCGTGGAGCACCCGGACGACGTCCGGGTGCGCACCCGTCCGCAGCACAACCGTCGGGGCCGCACGCTCGAGGTCCGGGTCAACCCCGACGACATGGGCCGGGTCATCGGTCGGTCCGGCCGTACTGCCACGGCCCTGCGCACCGTGCTCGGCGCGCTGGCCCAGGGCCGCGCGGTCCGGATCGACTTCCTCGACCTGAACGAGCGCTGACGGACCCGCGATGCGGGTCGTCGTCGGCCGCGTCGGGCGGGCCCACGGCCTGCGCGGCGAGGTGACGGTCGAGCCGCGTACGGACGACCCGGACGTGCACTTCGCCGCGGGGTCGGTGCTCCACACCGACCCCGCGGCCGCCGGTCCCCTCACCGTCGCGGCCGTCCGCTGGCACGCCGGCCGCCCGCTGCTGACGTTCGCCGGGGTCGGTGACCGCACCGCGGCCGAGGGGCTGCGCGGGGTCCTGCTCGAGGCCGAGCGCGACCCGGCCGAGCGCCCGGACGACCCCGACGAGTTCTACGACCACCAACTGGTGGGCCTCTCCGTCCACGCGCTGCCCGACCGCGCCCGGGTCGGCGAGGTCACCGAAGTCGTCCACCTACCCGCTCAGGACCTGCTGGCCGTACGACTCGATGGCGGCGGTGAGGCCCTGGTGCCGTTCGTGTCGGCGATCGTCCCCGAGGTCGACCTGGCGGCCCGCACCCTGCTGGTCGACCCGCCCGGCGGACTGCTGTCACCGGCGGACTCCGGCCCCCAGGACGCCGGGGAGGCCTGACGTGCGCATCGACGTCGTCACGATCTTCCCCGACTACCTGCGCCCGCTGGACCTGTCGCTGGTCGGCAAGGCCCGCGCCGACGGACTGCTCGACATCCGGGTGCACGACCTGCGCGACCACACCCACGACCGCCACCGCACCGTCGACGACACTCCCTACGGCGGCGGCCCGGGCATGGTCATGCGGCCCGAGCCGTGGGGCGAGGTGCTGGACCAGCTCCTCGCCGAGGCGCAGCCGGGGCGCGAGCCGGTCCTCATCGTCCCCACCCCGTCCGGCGTCCCGTTCACCCAGCGCACCGCCACCGCGTACGCCGCGATCCCCTGGCTGGTGCTCGCCTGCGGCCGGTACGAGGGCATCGACCAACGGGTGGTTGACCACTACCGCACCCGTGTCCGCGTCGACGAGGTCTCGATCGGCGACTACGTGCTCGCCGGGGGCGAGGCCGCGGCGCTGGTCGTCGTCGAGGCGGTGGCGCGGCTGGTGCCGGGCGTGCTCGGCAACGCCGAGAGCGTCGCGGACGACTCCTTCGCCGAGGGTGAGATGGCTGCGCTGGTCGAGGGGCCGGTCTACACCAAGCCGCCGGTCTGGCGCGGGTACGAGGTCCCCGACGTGCTCATGTCCGGCCACCACGGCCGCATCGCGCAGTGGCGTCGCGAGCGGGCCCTGGACCGCACGGCCCGGCACCGCCCGGACCTGGCCGGCGACGGCTGACCCGGCTCCACCAGTGCCGCGCGCCGCCCCGCGCGGTTTCGTCCGTACCGGCCCGCTGTGGCACACTGACTCGGCTGCGGCGAACACCGCCGGCGCCCCTGCCACAGGGGGAAGCGCCCGCCCGCCCGGCCCCGCACCACGTACGCACGACACCGACCCGACCGTGGGCGACCTGTGGCGCCTGCAGGAAGCGACCTGGACATGCAC
This sequence comes from Candidatus Nanopelagicales bacterium, assembly GCA_041393815.1. NCBI lineage: Bacteria > Bacillati > Actinomycetota > Actinomycetes > Candidatus Nanopelagicales > Candidatus Nanopelagicales bacterium. The sequence goes on from JAWKJK010000002.1 coordinate 613,759, forward strand.
ACCCTCGACTCCGTCGACGCAGCCTCCCTGCGCTCCGACATCCCCGACTTCCGCCCCGGTGACACCGTGAAGGTGCACGTCAAGGTGGTGGAGGGCAACCGCTCCCGCATCCAGGTCTTCCAGGGCGTCGTGATCCGCCGGTCCGGTGGCGGCGTGCGCGAGACGTTCACCGTCCGCAAGGTCAGCTTCGGCGTCGGCGTCGAGCGCACCTTCCCGGTGCACTCGCCGATCATCGAGAAGGTCGAGCTGGTCAGCCGCGGCGACGTGCGCCGCGCGAAGCTGTACTACCTGCGCGACCTGCGCGGCAAGGCCGCCAAGATCAAGGAGAAGCGCGAGACCCCGAAGGCCGAGACCGCCGAGGCCTGATCGGGTCGGCGCTCCGCCGCCCGCAGACGCACCGATTCGCCCGTGGACACGCCGCCGGTGGACGACGAGGTCGTGCCCCAGGCTGGTCGGCGAGCGCGTTCGCGCATGCCGTTCTGGCTCGAGCTGCCGCTACTGCTGCTCGTCGCCTTCGGCCTGGCGTTCCTGGTGAAGGCGTTCCTGGTCCAGGCGTTCTACATCCCGTCCGGGTCCATGGAGGACACCCTCCAGATCGGGGACCGGGTCTTCGTCAACAAGCTCGTCTACCGGTTCCGGCCGATCGAGCGCGGCGACATCGTGGTGTTCAACGGGGTGGACTCGTTCACCCCGGAGATCACGGTGGCGGAGCCGAGCAACCCGGTGAGCGCGGTCCTGCAGGAGCTCGGTCGCGCGATCGGGGTCGCTCCGCCGGACGAGCGCGACTTCATCAAGCGGGTCATCGGGGTGGCCGGCGACCGTGTCACCTGCTGCGACGCCGAGGGCCGCATCACCGTCAACGGCGTGCCGCTCGACGAGGGCGGCTACCTGTACCCCGGCGACTCGCCCAGCGACGAAGCGTTCGACGTGGTGGTGCCGGAGGGCAAACTGTGGGTCATGGGTGACCACCGCTCGGCGTCCTCGGACTCCCGGGCCCACCAGGGCGACCCGGGCGGCGGGTTCGTCCCGGTCGACCGGGTCCTCGGCCGGGCCTTCGTGGTGGTCTGGCCGTTCGACCACGCGCAGGTCCTGGAGATCCCCGCGACGTTCGAGCAGCCCGCGCTGGCCGGGACGGGCTGACGTGGCCGAGCCGGTACGCCCCGACGAGGAGGCGGCCGACCGACCCGCCCGCCCCGTCCCGGGGGAGTCGTCCGACGTGACCGCGTCCACCGCCACAACCGACGATGCCGCCCACGGCCGGCACCGCGCGGAGCGTGAGCGCTCCGGCTGGGGTGCGGCGCTGCGCGAGCTCGGCATCGTGGTCGTCGCCGCGCTGGTGCTGTCGGTGGTCGTCCGGCTGTTCCTGGTGCAGGCGTTCTTCGTGCCGTCCGCGTCCATGGAGAACACCCTCCTGCCCGACGACCGGATCCTCGCCAGCAAGATCACAACCCGGTTCACCGGCGTGCACCGCGGGGAGGTGGTCGTGTTCCGCGACCCCGGCGGCTGGCTGCCGCCCCCGCCGCCGAAGCCCGGCGGGGTGTCGGGGGCGATCCGCTCCGCACTGGAGTTCGTCGGGCTGCTGCCCACCGACACCGGCCAGGACCTGGTCAAGCGTGTCATCGGGATCGGCGGCGACCGGGTCCAGTGCTGTGACGCCCAGGGGCGCATCGTGCTCAACGGAGTACCGCTGGACGAGACGTACCTCAAGCCCGGCGGCGGCACCGACCAGGTCCGCTTCGACGTGGTCGTGCCCGCGGACTCGATGTTCGTGATGGGGGACAACCGAGGCGACTCGCGCGACTCCCGCTACCACCTCGAGGTGGACAACGGGGCGGTCCCCACCGACCAGGTCGTCGGCCGGGTGTTCCTGGTCGTGTGGCCGTTCAGCCGGTTCTCCACCGTCACGATCCCGGACATCTACGGCAACCCGGCGCTGGACCGTCAGGGCGTCGGGTCGGACACGAGCCAGGAGCCGTCGCCGGCAGCGCCGTCCTAGGCACCTCGCGTCCTAGGCTGTCGTCCGTGAGCACCGCCCCCACGCTGCGCGTCGAGCGGACGCTGATGCGGGAGGGCGCGGCGCTGGTGGCCGGCATGGACGAGGTGGGTCGCGGCGCCCTCGGCGGACCGGTCTCGGTGGGCGTGGTCCTGGTCGACCCCGGCTCGCGCACCGCGCCCGCGGGCCTGCGCGACAGCAAGCTGCTGACCCCGGCGGCCCGGGAGGCCCTCGCGCCGCGGGTCCGGCGCTGGGCGGTGGCCTCGGCGGTGGGTCACGCGTCCGCGGCGGAGATCGACGCCTGGGGGATCATCCGGGCGCTGCGGCTGGCGGGGGAGCGCGCGCTGGCGGCACTTCCGGTGCTGCCGACGGTCGTGCTGCTCGACGGCAGCCACGACTGGCTGACCCGCCCCGCCCCGCACCCGGAGCAGGAGGCGCTGTTCGGGCCCGCGGACGACGAGGGCGACGGGGCTCCCTGGCCGGGCGTGCTCGTCGCCCCGCCGGTGGTCACCCGGGTCAAGGCCGACCTGGTCTGCTCGTCGGTGGCGGCGGCGAGCGTCCTGGCGAAGACCGAGCGGGACGCCGCGGTGCGCGACCTGGCCCGGCGCTACCCGCAGTACCGCTGGGACGACAACAAGGCGTACGCCGCCCCGGAGCACCTCGAGGCGCTGCGGCGGCACGGTCCGTGCGAGGAGCACCGCCGGTCCTGGAGCCTGCCGGGGCTGGGCGATCCGACGACCGGCCGGTCCGGCGACCGGGAGCGGGTGAGCGCGTGAGTCCGACGACCTGCGGAGGTGCGCACCGATGAGTGCGGAGGACCTCGAGCGGTACGAGACCGAGATGGAGCTGCAGCTCTACCGGGAGTACCGCGACGTGGTGGGCCTGTTCTCGTACGTCGTCGAGACCGAGCGGCGCTTCTACCTGGCGAACTCCGTCGAGGTCCACCCGCGCACCGCCGACAACGGCGAGCTGTACGTCGAGGTCCGGATGAGCGACGCCTGGGTGTGGGACATGTACCGGCCGGCGCGCTTCGTCAAGCGGGTGCGAGTGCTCACGTTCAAGGACGTCAACGTGGAGGAGCTCGCGAAGTCCGACCTGCAGGTCCCCGAGTAGCTCCGGCAGAGGGCGGCTCCGCGAACGCCCGAGCGCGACGGCTGTCCACAGCTGCCTGCGCTCGTGCCGGGGTCATCCACAGTCCCTCCCGGGCCTCTGGCGCGGGCCCCATGTCGGCGACGACGCTCCTCCGCGGAGGTGGTCGCCATGAGGGGGACGGACGCACTGGGCCGCTACGGCGAGGACGTCGCCGCCCGGCACCTGCAGGAGTGCGGGCTGGTGGTGCTCGAGCGCAACTGGCGCTGTGAGGCCGGGGAGATCGACATCGTCGCGCGCGACGGCGACGTGCTCGTCGTGTGCGAGGTGAAGACGCGCCGGGGCACCGAGTACGGCGGCCCCACCGCCGCGGTCACCGCGCGGAAGGTGCGCAGGCTGCGCCGCCTGGCGCTGCGGTGGATCGAGGAGCGCGGGGTCCACCCGCGTGAGATCCGGTTCGACGTGGTCGGGATCCTGCAGCCGCACCGCGGGGGTGCGGTCGTGGAGCACCTGCGCGGGGTGGCCTGAGGTGAAGCTGGCCCGCACCACCGGCGTGGTGGTGCTCGGGGTCGAGGGGCACCTGGTCGAGATCGAGGCGCACGTCGGCCAGGGACTGCCGGGCATGACGATCGTCGGACTCCCGGATACCGCGGTCGGAGAAGCGCGTGACCGGGCCCGCACGGCCGTGCTCAGCAGCGGGGCGGAGTGGCCGGGAACCCGGATCACCGTGGGCCTGTCGCCCGCGGCCCTGCACAAGCGGGGGAGCGGGCTGGACCTCGGGATCGCGGTGGCGGTGCTGGCCGCGACGGGGCAGGTCCCGGCTGCCGCCGCCGAGCGGTGCGTGATGGTGGGCGAGCTCGGCCTGGACGGGCGGGTCCGCCCGGTGCGCGGTGCCGTGGTGGCCGCGGTCGCGGCGCACCGGGCCGGCCGGGACCGGCTGGTGGTGCCGGCCGGGAACCTGGCGGAGGCGGGGCTGGTGCCCGGGGTGGAGGTGGTCGGCGTCCGGACGCTGCGCCACCTGTGCGCCGTGCTGCGGGGGGAGGCCGTCGGGGCCGCGCTCGGGGAGAGTGACGACGGACCCGGGCCGGACCGGGGCGGGGCGGCTGACCCCGGCCGCGGTGACGATCCGGAGCTGGCCGACGGGCGCGGCCCGGACCTGGCGGACGTGCGAGGCCAGGGCGCCGCCCGCCGCGCGCTGGAGATCGCAGCCGCAGGGGGTCACCACCTGTCCCTGGCCGGGCCGCCGGGGGTCGGCAAGACACTGCTCGCAGAGCGCTTGCCCGGGTTGCTGCCCGATCTCGACGACGCGGCGGCGCTGGAGGTGACGGCGTTGCGCTCGGTCGCCGGGCGGCTGGACCCCGGCGCCGGGTTGGTCCGCCGGCCGCCGTTCGAGGCGCCGCACCACACGGCGTCACCGGTCGCGCTGATCGGGGGTGGCTCCGGGTCGGCGATCCGGGCCGGCCTGGTGTCCCTGGCTCACCGGGGGGTGCTGTTCCTGGACGAGGCGCCCGAGTTCGACCGGGCGGTGCTGGAGGCGCTACGCCAGCCGCTGGAGTCCGGGACCATCACGGTGGCCCGGTCCGGCCACGTCGTCCGGTTCCCCGCGCGCTTCCAACTGGTGCTCGCCGCCAACCCGTGCCCGTGCGGCGCGCGCAGCGAGCGCGGCGACGACTGCAGTTGTACGGCGATGGCGCGCCGCAGGTATGCCGCCAAGCTGTCCGGCCCCCTGTTGGACCGGATCGACCTGCGGGTGGTCGTGCGCCGCCCGGGGCCGGTGGACCTGGACGCCGACCGGCAGCCGGAGGGCTCCGCCGCTGTCCGCGACCGGGTGTGCGCGGCGCGCGAGCGGGCCGTGCGTCGGCTGGTCGGGACGCCGTGGCGGACCAATGCCGAGGTGCCCGCCCGGGCGCTGCGGACCCGGTGGACGCCGGAGCCGACGGCGCACCGGGTGCTGGAGCGGGCGCTGGCGCGGGGGACGCTCTCGCTGCGCGGGGCCGACCGCGCGCTGCGGGTGGCCTGGACGCTGGCGGACCTGGCCGGACGAGGCCGCCCGGGGCCGGACGATGTGGCCACGGCGCTCGGGCTGCGTGGTCCGGACGCGTCCGGGGCCGCGGCGTGACCGGCGGGGTCAGTGGCGGCGTGACCGGCGCGGCCATGACCGTCGGCATGCCCGGCGCAGACCGGGAGGACCTGCTGGCACGGGTGGCCCTCGGGAGGCTGGCCGAGCCGGGCGACCCGGGGGTCGGGGCGCTGGTCCGTGAGCACGGTTCGGTCGCGGCGCTGGACCGCGTGCTGCGGCGCCGAGGGCAGCTACGCGCCCGGGATCGGGTGCGGGACGCAGCCGAGGCCGATCTCGCTCGGGTGTCCGTCCTGGGAGCGCGGGTCGTGGTCCCCGGGTCGACGGAGTGGCCGACCCAGCTCGACGACCTCGGCGCCGCGACGCCGCTGCTGCTGTACCAGTTGGGCGCGGCCTCGCTGCGGCTGTCTGCGCTCGGGTCCGTGGCGGTCGTGGGGGCTCGCGCCGCGACCCCGTACGGCGTGCGGGTGGCCCAGGACCTCGGGTCCGGTCTGGCGTCGCGCGGGGTCGCGGTCGTCTCCGGCGGCGCGTTCGGGGTCGACGCGGCCGCGCACCGCGGCGCGCTGGCGGTGGACGGTCCCACGGTCTGCGTCCTCGCCTGCGGGATCGACGTGGCCTACCCCCGCGCGCACGAGGCGCTGCTCGCGCGGATCGCCGACGACGGCGCGCTGGTCAGCGAGGTGCCGCCGGGCGTCGGGCCGCTGCGGCACCGGTTCCTCAGCCGCAACCGGATCATCGCCGCGCTGGCCCGGGGGACCGTCGTCGTGGAGGCGGCCCTGCGGTCCGGGGCCCGCAACACCGCGGGGACGGCACGCGACCTCGGCCGGGTGGTGATGGGCGTTCCCGGGCCGGTGACCTCGGCGATGTCGGCCGGCGTGCACGAGCTGATCCGTGAGGGTGCGGTGCTGGTGGGTGACAGCGACGACGTACTGACGTCGATGGGGCCGTTGACGTGGGGCGGCCCGGTGCGGCGCGGAGCGACTCACCCCCGGGACGGCCTGGCACGCCGGGAGTGCCGGGTACTCGACGCCTTCCCCGCCCGCGCCCCGGTCGGGGTGGAGCCGCTGGCCACGGACAGCGGCTGCCCGGTGGGTGAGGTGGTGGCCTCGCTCGGGCTGCTGGAGGCCTTGGGCCTGGTGGTCCGCGCCGACGACGGTTGGACCCTCACGCCGCTGGCGCGGACCTCGACCTCGGCGTCGGAAGCCCCGGCGCCCTGAGGTCAGTGGCGGCCCGAGTGGCCCGCCACGCGGGCCCTGCCTCGCCGACGGAATGAGTCCCCACGTTGCTTCGCGGCCGATTCAGGCCTCGCAAGCGACGCCACCACTCATTCCGTCCCGGAGAGGTGGCCCCGTCGGTCAGGGGCGTCGGGGAGCGCGGCGGCGTGACGGGGACGCGCCGAGGGCCGCGCTGCGTGACCCCGGCCGGTCCCTCGCGCACGATGGACCGGTGGCCGACGTGGACGACGCCGACAGGGCCCGGGCGAACGGGGCCCGCGGGGCCGCGGTACGAGGGACCGTGGCGCCGGCGGCTCGTCGGGCGGACGGAGCCGCGGCAGCCGATGAGGAGGTACCGGTCCTCCCGGGCGCCCTGACCGCAGCCCGGTCGGGGTTCGGGTCCTACCTGCGGGACCAGCGGGCGCGCAGCGCCCACACCGTGCGTGCCTACCTCGGGGACGTCGACTCGCTGCTGGCGCACGCGGCCGAGGTGGGCTGCGAGGACCCGGTCGACCTCGACCTCGCAGTGCTGCGCTCGTGGCTGGCACGTCAGGACGCCGCGGGGATGTCCCGGGCGACGATGGCCCGCCGGGCTGCGGCCGCTCGATCGTTCACGGCCTGGGCGCGGCGCACGGGCCTGATCACCACCGACCCGGGGGAACGGCTGGCCAGTCCCCGCGTCCGCCGGGTGCTGCCGTCGGTGCTCAGTGCCGACGAGGCCACCCGCCTGATGGACCTGGCCGCGGTGGCCGCCGACGACGGGTCTCCGCTCGGGCTTCGCGACCGGGCGGTGGTGGAGCTGCTCTACGCGACTGGAATCCGGGTGTCGGAGCTCTGCGGGCTCGACCTCGGCGACGTGGACCCCGCGCGCCGTACCGTGCGCGTCCTCGGCAAGGGCGCCAAGGAGCGGGTGGTGCCGTACGGCGTCCCCGCGCAGCGCGCCCTCGACGACTGGCTGGGGTCCGGGCGCCCCGCGCTGGCGGGTCCGCGCAGCGGGACGGCGCTGCTGCTGGGAGCACGCGGCGGCCGGCTGGACCCGCGGACCGCCCGCGCCGTCGTGCACCGCTTGGTCTCGCACGTCGACGGGGCCGCGGACATCGGCCCGCACGGCCTGCGGCACTCCGCGGCCACCCACGTGCTGGAGGGCGGCGCGGACCTGCGCTCGGTTCAGGAGCTGCTGGGGCACGCTACGCTCGCCACGACCCAGATCTATACCCACGTGTCCGTCGAACGACTGAGGTCCACCTATGAGCAGGCGCACCCGCGGGCCTGACGACGCCGTCGCCGCGGCGGTGGAGCGACCTCGCCTGGAGGTCGGGTCCGGCGGAGCCGCCGAGGGTGCCGTCGGCGGTGCCCGCGTCGCCGACGCGAGCGTGAGCGCCGCCCGGGACGATGTCGTCCCAGAGCAGGTGGCCCCCACGCCCGAGGCGGAGGAGGCCGAGGCGGACACCCGTCGTGCCGAAGAGGCACTGCGCCGGCTGTGGGGCGACTACAAGGACACCGCGGACTCCGACCTGCGCGAGCGGCTCATCCTGCACTACTCACCGCTGGTGAAGTACGTCGCCGGTCGCGTGGGCGTCGGCCTGCCGCCCAACGTGGAGCAGGCCGACCTGGTGTCGTACGGCATCTTCGGCCTCATCGACGCGATCGAGAAGTACGACCTCGAACGAGGCAACAAGTTCGAGACGTATGCCATCAGCAGGATCCGCGGCGCCATCATCGACGAGTTGCGCTCGCTGGACTGGATCCCGCGGTCGGTGCGGTCCAAGGCCCGCGACGTCGAGAAGGCGTACGCCACCCTGGAGGGGCGGCTGCAGCGGACCCCGACCGAGGCCGAGGTCGCCGACGAGCTCGGGATCAGCCAGACCGAGCTGCAGGCGATCTTCAGCCAGGTGTCGTTCGTCAACGTCGTCGCGCTCGACGAGCTCGTGCACGGGTCCGAGTCCGGCGACGGCGCCACGCTGGGGGACACGCTGGAGGACCGGCGGGCCGAGGACCCGGTCGCCGCGTTCGAGACCGAGGAGACCAAGTTCATGCTCGCCCGCGCGATCAACGGTCTGGGCGAGCGGGAGAAGATCGTGGTGACCCTGTACTACTACGAGGGCCTCACCCTGGCGGAGATCGGGCAGGTCCTGGGCGTGACCGAGAGTCGCATCTGCCAGCTGCACACGAAGGCGGTGCTGCAGCTGCGGTCCCGGCTGGCGGATGCCGAGGCTGTCTGACCGCCCCTCGGCCGGGCAGCAGCACCACCGTTCCTCCGCCCACGAGCAGCAGCGGATCGAGGTAGTCCCGACCCCGACGCAGCCCCCAGTGCAGGCAGGTCGGCCACTGCCCGCAGTGCGAGGCGCCGAGGGCGATCGTCCCGAGCAACTCACCCCGGCGCACGGTGTCGCCCACCCGGACCTGCGGGCTCACCGGCTCGTACGTGGTCCGCAGCGCCCCGTGCGACACGACGACCACCCCTCGACCGGCCAGGTCCCCGGCGACGGTGACCACGCCCGGCCCGGCCGACAGGACGGGGTCGCCGACGGCCGCCGCGAGGTCGACGCCCCGATGCCCGGACAGCCACGGTCGAGCCGGCGGGTCGAACCGCCGCTGCAGCCGGGGCCGTCCGGCGACCGGCCACCCCCACGCCCGGCCGCGCAGGTCACGGCCACCCGGATCCGGTGTCCCGGGAAGCGGGCCCACGACGTGCGCGGGTCCGGGCAGCGCGGGTCCGGGCAGCGCTGCCGCGGAGGGCACGGGGGCCAGGACGAGGGTCGTGGCGGCGATGATGGCGGCCACGGCGGCGATCACGACCCGCGGGTCGACCGCGGCGAGGGAGCATCCGCGCGGCCGGGGCCGGCCGAGCCGGTGCGGGTAACGCGGCCGGGGCCGGCCGAGCCGGTGCGGGAAACGCGGCCGGGGCCGGCCGAGCCGGTGCGGGAAAGTCGTCACGGCGCCACCGTCTCCCGCAGCGACGCCGGCGGTAGCCCTCACGGTCGCGCCTGTGGACGGCCCGCACGCATCGGCGCCGCCTGGGGACGACCGGGGGCACCGTCTCGACCACCCGGACCGGGCACGACGCCGACGCACGATCACGGATAGCCGAGGACCCGAGAGCGCCGGCTCGCTGATACCGGACATACCGCGCGTTTCGGACCGGGCCCCCCGCTGACGTAGACTTCTCCCCGGTGCGCCCTCGGGTGCACCCATTTCGCACGCTCGCTTCCCGGGGCCCGGCCCCGGCGGCACGTCCCTCGGTCCCCGGTCCGCCGGGGTGGTGGGCGCGACCGGCGGGCGTCAGGCGCGGCGACCCGACCGGGCGTCGCGAGGAACCGAGTACGCGCGCCGGCCGATCCGCCGTCGCACGAGAAGGAGTGCTGCGGCCATGGCCGTCGTCACCATGAGGCAGCTGCTCGAGAGCGGCGTCCACTTCGGTCACCAGACCCGCCGGTGGAACCCCAAGATGAAGCGGTTCATCTTCACCGAGCGCAACGGCATCTACATCATCGATCTGCAGCAGTCGCTGTCGTACATCGACCGCGCCTACGAGTTCATCAAGGAGACCGTCGCGCACGGCGGCTCGATCCTGTTCGTGGGCACCAAGAAGCAGGCGCAGGAGGCTGTGGCGCAGCAGGCCACCCGCGTCGGCATGCCGTACGTCAACCAGCGCTGGCTCGGCGGCATGCTCACCAACTTCTCGACGGTCCACAAGCGGCTGCAGCGGCTCAAGGAGCTCGAGGAGATCGACTTCGACGACGTGGCCGGCTCCGGCATGACCAAGAAGGAGCTGCTCGTCCTCAAGCGCGAGAAGGACAAGCTCGAGCGCACCCTCGGCGGTATCCGTGACATGAGCCGCGTCCCGAGCGCGGTCTGGATCGTGGACACCAAGAAGGAGCACATCGCCATCGGCGAGGCGCGCAAGCTCGGCATCCCGGTCGTCGCCATCCTCGACACCAACTGCGACCCGGACGAGGTCGACTTCCCCATCCCGGGCAACGACGACGCGATCCGCTCCGTCGCCCTGCTGACCCGCGTGGTCGCCGACGCCGCCGCCGAGGGCCTGATGGCCCGCGCCGGCCGCGGCCACGGCGAGGGCGAGTCCGCTGGCGTCGCGGTGGACGAGCCGCTGGCCGAGTGGGAGAAGGAGCTGCTCGCCGGCGCCGAGGCCGCGGAGGCTGCGGACGCCGCCGTCGCCGCGACCGAGGCCGTCGCTGCGGAGGCCGTCGCCGACGTCTCCGCCGAGGCCCCGGCCTCCGAGCCGGTCGCCGAGGCGGTCGTCGAGGTCGTGGCCGAGGCCGCGCCGGAGACCCCGCAGGCCTGACCCGGCCGCCGCACGGGCCGCCCCTGGGCCGGCCCGTGCGCGTCCCCCTGCCCGACGTCCCGTCCGTCCCACGCCGACACCGGCTGCGGGTCGGCCCGACCCGGGCCCCCGAACCGATCCGCCAGACCAGCGAAGGAAACGAGAACACCCGATGGCGAACATCACTGCCGCCGACGTCAAGAAGCTCCGCGACCTCACGGCCGCCGGGATGATGGAGTGCAAGAAGGCGCTGGAGGAGGCCGACGGCGACTTCGACAAGGCCGTGGAGATCCTGCGCATCTCCGGTGCCGCCAAGGCCGCCAAGCGGGGCGCCGAGCGCACCGCCTCCAACGGCCTGGTGGCCGCTCACGACGGTGCGCTGGTCGAGCTGAACTGCGAGACCGACTTCGTCGCCAAGAACGCCGACTTCCAGGCCCTGGCCGACCAGATCGTCACCGCCGCCGCGGCGGCGGGCGTGGCCGACGCCGAGGCGCTGAAGTCGGTGTCGCTGGCCTCTGGCAAGACCGTGCAGGAGGAGATCGAGGGGCTGGCCGGCGTCATCGGCGAGAAGCTCGAGCTCGGCCGGGTGGCCGTCCTCGATGCGCCGGTCGCGGTCTACCTGCACCGCCGCGCCTCCGACCTGCCCCCGCAGGTGGGCGTGCTGGTGTCGTACCAGGGCTCCGAGGACGCCGCCCGCGGCGTCGCCATGCAGGTGGCGGCCATGCGCCCGGTGTACGTGACCCGCGACGAGGTCCCCGCCGACGTCGTGGAGAACGAGCGCCGGATCGCCGAGGCGACGGCCCGCGAAGAGGGCAAGCCCGAGGCTGCCCTGCCGAGGATTGTCGAGGGGCGCCTGAACGGGTTCTTCAAGGACTCCGTGCTGGTCGACCAGCCGTCGGTCACCGACTCGAAGAAGTCGGTCCAGGGCGTGCTGGACGAGGCGGGCACCTCCGTGAGCCGGTTCGTCCGCTTCGAGGTCGGCCAGTAGCTCGGCCTGGGACACGGTCAACACAACGGGCCGGTGGACGTCGGGGGTCGACGGACACCGGCCCGTCCCTTAGCGCAGGGGGGTGGACGGGCGGTGGACGTCGGGGGTCGACGGACACCGGCCCGTCCCTTAGCGCAGGGGGGTGGACGGGCGGTGGACGTCGGGGGTCGACGGACACCGGCCCGTCCCTTAGGGCAGACTGCCGAGTCGTGGAGACGCTGGTGACCTCAGGCGTGACCCCCACCCGCTCCGCCGTGGTGCAGCCGGCGCTGGAGGGCACCTGGCAGACCTGGGAGGAGGCTCCCGACTCGGGTTGGCCCCGGGTGCTGCTGAAGCTGTCCGGCGAGGCGTTCGCCGGTGGCGGTGGGCTCGGCGTCGACCCCGACGTGGTGAACTCGATCGCGCGCCAGATCGCCGAGGTGGTCCGCTCCGGCACCCAGGTCGCGGTCGTGATCGGCGGGGGCAACTACTTCCGCGGTGCCCAGCTGTCCGAGCACGGCATGGACCGGGCCCGGGCTGACTACATGGGCATGCTCGGCACGGTGATGAACTGCCTGGCGCTGCAGGACTTCCTGGAGAAGCAGGGCGTCGACACCCGCGTGCAGACGGCCATCGCGATGGGCCAGGTCGCCGAGCCGTACGTGCCCCGCCGAGCGATCCGGCACCTGGAGAAGGGGCGGGTGGTCATCTTCGGCGCCGGCTTGGGGGCCCCCTACTTCTCCACCGACACCACCGCGGCACAGCGTGCCCTCGAGGTCGGCGCCCAGGTCGTGCTGATGGCCAAGGGGGTCGACGGCGTCTACGACGCGGATCCGCGACAGGTGCCCGACGCGAACCGGTTCGAACGTCTGACGCACGCCGAGGTCCTCGCCCGCGGGCTGAAGGTCGCTGACGCCACGGCGATCTCGCTGTGCCAGGACAACCACCTGCCGATCGTGGTGTTCAACCTGCTCGTCGAAGGCAACATCGCCCGCGCCGTGCGGGGTGAGAGGATCGGGACGATCGTGACGACGGACGACGGTGGATCGGAGCGGCAGTGATCGACGAGACCCTCCTCGAGACCGAGGACAAGATGGACAAGGCGCTCGCGTTCGCGCGCGAGGACTTCTCGACGATCCGCACCGGCCGGGCGACGCCGGCGATGTTCAACAAGATCACGGTGGACTACTACGGGACGCAGACGCCGATCAACCAGCTCGCGTCGTTCCAGACGCCCGAGGCCCGGATGGTCATCATCACCCCGTACGACAAGGGGTCGATGCACGCGATCGAGAAGGCCATCCGTGACAGCGACCTCGGGGTGAACCCCAACACGGACGGCCAGATCATCCGCATCGTGCTCCCGCAGCTCACCGAGGAGCGGCGCAAGGAGTACATCAAGATGGCGCGACACAAGGCTGAGGAGGCCCGCGTCGCGATCCGCAACATCCGCCGCCACGCCAAGGACACCCTGGACAAGCTGGCGAAGGACGGGGAGGCCGGCGAGGACGACGTGCGCCGCGCGGAGAAGCACCTCGAGGAGGTCACGCACACGTACGTGACCCACGTGGACGAGATGCTGAAGCACAAGGAAGCCGAGCTCCTCGAGGTCTGACGGCGACCCATGGGAGACGGCGACGACGCAGCGGGCCGTACCGGCGGGGACGCCGGGACGGCCGCGCCCGCGACCTCGCGGGCCGGCCGCAACCTGCCCGCCGCGATCGCCTCCGGCGTCGCCCTGGGAGCGGTCGTCCTGGTCAGCCTGTTCACGGTCAAGTGGCTGTTCGCCGTGGTCGCGGCGGCGGCGATCGTCATCGGCATCGCCGAGCTCACCGGTGCGTTCGCCGGTCGCGGGATCCGGCTGGCACGCACGCCGCTGTACGCCTCCGCGGTCATCGGGTCCGCCGCGGCATACCTGTGGGGGGTCGAGGCGCAGCTGGCGGTCTTCGGCGCCACCGTGGTCGCGATCCTGATCTGGCGGATCCGGCGCGGGACGCAGGACTACGTCCGGGACGCGTCGGCCAGCGTGTTCGTCGCGGCCTACCTGCCGTTCATGGTCGGCTTCGTGATGCTGATGCTGGCGGCCGACAACGGGCCGCAGCGGATCGTCGGCTTCATCCTGCTGACCATCTGCAACGACATCGGCGGCTACGCCACCGGCGTGCTGTTCGGGAAGCACCCGATCGCCCCGCAGGTGAGCCCGAAGAAGTCCTGGGAGGGTTTCGCCGGGTCCCTCGTCACGCAGTGCATCGCCGGCGTCCTGGTGTTCGTCTACCTGTTCGACGCCCCGTGGTGGCAGGGCGTCGTGACCGCGGTGGTCATGACCGTCGTCGCGACCGCCGGGGACTTCGCCGAGAGCGCCATCAAGCGCGACCTGGGCGTGAAGGACATGGGTACGTTCCTTCCCGGCCACGGCGGCCTGATGGACCGGCTGGACTCGCTGGTGCCCAACGCGTTCGCGGCGTGGGCGCTGTTCACGCTGTTCCTCGGACCGGGGACGGCCTGACCTCGTGCGACACTGACCGGGTGCCCGAACCCGGTGAGCTGACGTTCGTCGCGCCGCGTCGGGCCAAGCCCCCGCGGCACTGGGTCGACCTCGACCCGGGAGAGCGCCGCTCGGCGGTGGAGGCGCTGGGGTTGCCGGGCTTCCGGGCCGACCAGCTGTCGCGGCAGTGGTTCGGCCGGCTGTCGGACCGACCGTCGACCTGGACCGACCTGCCCGCCGACCTGCGTGGTCGGGTCGCCGAGGAGCTGTTCCCGCCGCTGCTGGACCCGGTGCGCGACCTCACGTGCGACGGGGGCACCACCGTCAAGACGCTGTGGCGGCTGTTCGACGGGGCCCTGGTGGAGAGCGTGCTGATGCGCTATCCCGACCGGGTCACGATGTGCGTGTCCTCGCAGGCCGGCTGCGGGATGAACTGCCCGTTCTGCGCGACCGGCCAGGCGGGGCTCACGCGCAACCTGTCGACCGCCGAGATCGTGGAGCAGGTCCTGGCAGGTGCCCGTGCGCTGGCGGCCGGGGAGATCCCCGGGGGACCGGGCCGCGTCGGCAACGTCGTGTTCATGGGCATGGGCGAGCCGCTGGCCAACTACGGGGCGCTGGTGCGCGCGCTGCGGCGGCTGACCGACAAGGCCCCGGCCGGCTTCGGAATGTCTGCCCGCGGCATCACGGTGTCCACGGTCGGGCTGGTGCCGAGGATCCGCGACCTGGCCGGGGAGGGCCTGCCGGTGACCCTGGCAGTGTCTCTGCACGCACCGGACGACGAGCTCAGGGACACCCTGGTCCCCATCAACACCCGCTGGAAGGTTGCCGAGGTGCTCGACGCGGCCTGGGACTACGCCGAGCGCACCCACCGCCGGGTCAGCATCGAGTACGCGCTGATCCGCGACGTCAACGACCAGGCCTGGCGTGCGGACCTGCTCGGCGACCTGCTCCGCGGACACCTGGTGCACGTGAACCTGATCCCGCTGAACCCCACACCGGGATCGCAGTGGACCGCGTCCCGGCGCGAGGACGAGCGCACGTTCGTGCGCCGCCTGGAGGCGAAGGGCGTCGCGGTGACGGTGCGCGACACGCGCGGCCGGGAGATCGACGGAGCCTGCGGGCAGCTGGCCGCGGCCCCGACCTGACCGGTCCGCGCGGTCCTGGCACGTTCGCGTCGGCCCCGGCGGGTCGCGCGACCGCGCGACCCGTGCCTTGCCACAGTGGGTCCGTGGACGTCCACGCAGACCCGGAGCAGCAGTTCCTCGCGGCCAGCCGGCACGACCGGCGGAGGCTGCTGCTGCGCTCCGCCCTGCGGATCCTGCTCATCCTCGTCGTGCTGGTCGCGGCCTACGCCGTCGTCCCCGTGACCTCCGACGACCTGAACCTGGCCCAGGTGCTGCTGCCGGTCCTGGGGCTGGCCGTCTTCGTCTACGTCGTGGTGCGGCAGATCCGGCGGATCTTCGTCGCGGACAACCCCGAGATCCGCGCACTCGAGTCGCTGGTCATCATCGTCACCTTCTTCGTCCTGATGTGCTCCTACTACTACGTCTTCCTCTCCGCCACCGATCCCGCCTCGTTCACCGAGCCGGTCGGCAAGGTCGCGGGCGCGTACTTCTCGATGACCGTGCTGTCCACCGTCGGCTTCGGTGACATCACGCCCGTCACGGACGGGGCCCGGATCGTCGTCACCATGCAGATGGCCATCGACGTCCTGATCATCGGCGTCGCCGTCCGGCTGCTCACCCGGGTCGCGAAGGTGGCCCGCTCCCACCGCGCGAACCAGCAGGCCGACCGGCAGGTGCGGCCCGACTAGCACCGGCGCCGCCGCTCGTCGCGCCCGCGCGTCCGTTCGCCGATGGGTCCACCCGGATCCGCCCGGACCGGCCGGGTCCCCTGCCACGATGGCCGGACGGACGAGACCGGGAGGACGGACGTGGGAGCGTACGCCGAGGCCTACCGCCGCAGCATCGACGACCCGGACGGGTTCTGGGGGGACGCCGCGTCACTGGTGACCTGGGACTCGCCGCCGGAGGCGGTGCTGGACCGGTCCGCGGCGCCGTTGTACCGCTGGTACCCCGACGCGATGCTCAACACCTGCGCGAACGCCCTGGACCGCCACGTCGACGGTGGACACGGCGACCGGCCGGCCCTGCACTACGAGAGCCCGGTCACCGGCACCTCGCGCACCTACACCTACCGGGAGCTGCGTGAGGAGGTGGCGCGGTTCGCCGGTGTCCTCGCCGGCCTCGGCGTGGGCACGGGTGACCGGGTGCTGGTGTACATGCCGATGGTCCCCGAGGCGGTCGTCGCCATGCTCGCGACCGCGCGGCTGGGCGCGGTGCACTCCGTGGTGTTCGGCGGGTTCGCCCCGCACGAGCTGGCCCTGCGCATCGACGACGCCGAGCCGAAGGTCGTGGTGTCCGCGTCGTGCGGCATCGAGCCGAACCGGGTGGTCGCGTACAAGCCGATGCTGGACGAGGCCATCGAGGAGGCGACCCACGTCCCGGAGCGCTGCGTGGTCCTGCAGCGGCCGCAGGAGACCGCGGCGATGGGGGAGCGCGACGTCGACTGGGCCGAGGCGATGGCCACCGCTACCCCGGTGGACCCCGTGCCGGTGGCGGCCACCGACCCGCTCTATGTGCTCTACACCTCCGGCACCACCGGAAAGCCCAAGGGCGTGGTCCGTGACAACGGCGGCCATGCGGTGGCGATGGCGTGGAGCCTGCCGAACGTGTACGGCATCGGTCCGGGTGACACCTGGTGGGCCGCCTCCGACGTCGGCTGGGTCGTCGGCCACTCCTACATCGTGTACGCCCCGCTGATCGTCGGTGCCACGACCGTGCTGTACGAGGGCAAGCCGGTCGGCACCCCGGACGCCGGTGCGTTCTGGCGCGTCGTCGAGAAGTACGGCGTGAACGCGCTTTTCACGGCTCCCACCGCGATCCGGGCCATCAAGAAGGAGGACCCGGACGGCGAGCACGTCCGCAACTACGACCTATCGTCGCTGCGCACGCTGTTCCTCGCGGGTGAGCGGCTCGACCCGGACACCTACCACTGGGCGCACGACACCCTCGGCGTGCCCGTCGTCGACAACTGGTGGCAGACCGAGACCGGCTGGCCGATCGCGGCGAACCTGCGCGGCCTGGAGCCGATGCCGGTGAAGCCGGGCTCCCCGACTGTGCCGGTGCCCGGCTATGCGGTCGCGGTCGTCGACGAGCGCGGCGAGGAGGTCCCGGCCGGGGCCGAGGGCAACATCGTGATCCGGCTTCCGCTGCCGCCCGGGACTCTGCCCACGCTATGGGGGGACGACGACCGGTACGTGTCGTCGTACCTGTCGGCCTTCCCCGGGTCCTACACCACCGGGGACGGCGGCTTCGTCGACGAGGACGGGTACGTCTACGTGATGGGGCGCACCGACGACGTCATCAACGTCGCCGGGCACCGCCTGTCCACCGGCTCGATGGAAGCGGTCGTGGCCGCGCACCCGGATGTCGCCGAGTGCGCCGTGATCGGCGTGCACGACACGATGAAGGGCCAGGTGCCGCGCGCGTTCGTGGTGCTGAAGGCGGGCAGCACCGCGGAGCCGGCGGCGCTGCAGGCCGAGGTGGTGGCGGCCGTACGGCGCGAGATCGGCCCGGTCGCCGCACTGAAGGAGGTCGTCGTCGTGCCCGCCCTCCCGAAGACCCGGTCGGGGAAGATCCTGCGCCGCACGATGCGCGGGATCGCCGACGGGCGGGACGAGCCGGTGCCGTCCACCATCGAGGACCCTCGGGTGCTGGACACGCTGACCCCGCTGCTGCGCCCCGGCGGCTGACGCCGCGGGCCCGTGGCCTACCAGGCCAGGGCACCCCGTACGGCGAGCACGGCGCCGAACACCAGCAGCAGCACGCCGGAGCCGGCGAGGATCACCCGGTAGTGCCGCGCCGACAGCCGGTGCCGGCCGGCCGCCACCCCCCAGGCCAGCAGCACCTTGACGCCGACGAGCATGAGGTAGAAGCCGACCAGGAAGGCCACCGCGTCGCCGGGGGACTCCCGCCAGGCCGCGACCAGGACGGTGCCCCCTGCGGTGAGCCAGAACAGCCAGGGGGCGGGGTTGGTGACGTTGGCCAGCGCTCCCTGCCGCAGCGCGGACGACGTCGACAGGGGTGCCGCAGCGGCAGCCTCCGTCGCCGGGTCCGCGCCGCGCGCCGCTCGCAGGGAGTCGACCCCGAACCACCCGACGACCACGCCGCCCACGACACCGAGTGCCGCCAGGGCCCGGTCCGGCAGCGCCGACAGGACGGTGAGGGAGAGCAGGATGATCGGGACGTCGGTGAGCAGGGGTGCCAACGCGACCCGCAGCCCGGCGGGGAAACCGCCGCGCAGGGTTGCCGACACGACCAGCACCAGGAGCGGCCCGGGAGCGACGCCGGACCCGAGTCCCAGTGCCAGCCCCGCCAGCAGCGCCTCCACGGGTCGTCAGCGCAGTGCGTCAGCGGTAGGCGGGGATCCCGGTCAGCGCCTGGCCGACGACGAGAGTGTGCATCTCGTTGGTGCCCTCGTACGTGAACACCGACTCGAGGTTGTTCATGTGCCGGATCACGGGGTACTCCAACGTGATTCCGTTGCCGCCGAGGATCGAGCGGCACTCGCGGGCGATGGCGAGCGCTTCCCGGGCGTTGTTGAGCTTGCCCACGCTGACCTGCTCCGGGCGGATCCGGTGCTCGTCCTTGAGCCGGCCGAGGTGGAGCGCGAGCAGCATCCCCTTGTCGAGCTCGAGCGCCATGTCCGCCAGCTTCTTCTGGGTCAGCTGGAAGCCGGCGATCGGCTTGTCGAACTGCTCGCGGTCGATGGCGTACGCGATCGCGGTCTCCAGGCAGTCGCGTGCGGCACCGAGGGTGCCGAAGACGATCCCGAAGCGGGCCTCGTTCAGGCAGGACAGCGGGCCGCGCAGACCGACCACCTCCGGCAGCACCGCATCACCCGGCAGCCGTACGCCCTCCAGCACCAGTTCCGACGTCACGGAGGCACGCAACGACAGCTTCTTGTGGATCTCGTTCGCCGTGAACCCGGGGGTGTCGGTCGGCACCACGAACCCGCGGATGCCCTCGTCGGTTTGCGCCCAGACCACAGCCACGTCGGCGACGTTGCCGTTGGTGATCCACATCTTGGTCCCGTCCAGGACCCAGTCGTCACCGTCGCGCTTGGCCGCCGTGCGCATCCCGCCCGGGTTGGAGCCGAAGTCGGGCTCGGTCAGCCCGAAGCATCCGATGGCCTCGCCGGATGCCATGCGGGGCAACCACTCCTGCTTCTGATCCTCCGACCCGAACGCGTGGATCGCGTACATCGCCAGCGAACCCTGGACGCTGACCAGCGACCGGATGCCGGAGTCGCCGGCCTCGAGCTCCAGGCAGGCCAGGCCGTACGCGGTGGCGGAGGTGCCGGCGCAGCCGTACCCCTCCAGGTGCATGCCCAGGAGTCCGAGCTCGCCCATCTCGCGGGCCAGCTCGCGGGCCGGGATGCTGCCGGACTCGAACCAGTCGGCCACGGCCGGGCGGATCCGGTCGTCGACGTACGCGCGGACGACATCCCGCATCGCGCGCTCCTCCTCCGACAGCAGGCCGTCGATGTCGAGCAGGGCGAAGGGGTGCTGCGGGCGGGACACGGATGACCTCCGGGGGACCGGTGCGGGTGGGTGCCGCGGGGAACGCTACCAGCGGATTGGATCCAATGTACAGTTACGCCCGTGACCGTCGACGCCGCTGATCCCGACGCCTCCGTCCCGCACGAGGAAGCCACCGCCGGCCCGCTGTCCGGCCTCCTGGTCGCCGACCTGTCCCGCGTACTGGCCGGTCCCTACGCCACCATGCTGCTCGCCGACCTCGGCGCCGAGGTGGTCAAGGTCGAGCGCCCCGGGGCCGGGGACGACACCCGTGCCTGGGGCCCTCCGTACGGGGCCGACGGGCAGTCCACCTACTTCCAGTCCGTCAACCGCAACAAGCGGTCGGTGGCCCTCGACCTGCGCGACGGGGACGACCTGGCCCGCGCCCGCGAGCTCGCCCTGGCGGCGGACGTCCTCGTCGAGAACTTCCGTCCCGGCGCGCTGGACCGGATGGGGCTGGGCTACGAGGCGCTCGCGGCGGAGAACCCGCGCCTCGTCTACTGCTCGATCAGCGGGTTCGGGCGCGGCGCCGGGGCGGACCTGCCCGGTTACGACCTTCTGGTGCAGGCCATGGGCGGGCTGATGTCGATCACCGGCCCCGGGCCGGGAGAGCCCACCAAGGCCGGGGTGGCGGTGGTGGACGTGCTCACCGGGCTGCACGCCACTGTGGGCATCCTGGCCGCGCTGCGAGAGCGCGACCGGACCGGGCTCGGCCAGCGGGTCGAGGTCACCCTGCTCACGTCCCTGCTGTCCGCGCTGGTCAACCAGGCGTCCGCGTACGTCGGCGCCGGTGTGGTGCCGGGCATCCTGGGCAACGCGCACCCGTCGATCTCGCCGTACGAGGTCTACCCCGCGTCGGACCGACCACTGGTCGTGGCCGTGGGCAACGACGGGCAGTTCCGCGCCCTCGCGGGGGTCCTCGGGGTCCCGGGGCTGGCGGACGACGAGCGGTTCGCGACCAACCCGGCCCGGGTGACGCACCGCGCGGCGCTGAAGGCCGAGCTCGACGCGGTGCTGGCGACGCGGACCGCGGACGAGTGGCAGGCGGCGCTGACGGCGGCGGGGGTGCCGTGCGGTCCCATCAACGACCTGGCGTCGGCGTTCGCGCTGGCGGAGCGACTGGGTCTGCAGCCGGTGGCGTCGATCGCGGACCCGCGGCGGGACGAGCCGGTGCCCACGGTGGCGCACCCCGTCCGGCTGTCGCGCACCCCGGCGACCTACCGAACGGCGCCGCCCCGGGTGGGGGAGGACGGGTGAGCAGCCCGGCCCGCGCCGCCGCTCCGCGGGCGAAGGCGTTCCGCCGGCCTCCGACCGCGCAGGAGGCCGTACTGGGTGCACTGCGGGACGAGATCGCCACCGGCGTGCTGGCCCCGGGGGAGCGGATCGTCCAGGACGCGCTGGCCGAGCGGTACGGCGTGTCCCGGGTGCCGCTGCGCGAGGCGCTGCGGATCCTGGAGGGCGAGGGCCGGGTGGTCTACCACCCGCACCGCGGGTACGTGGTGGCGGCGCTGTCGCTGGACGACCTGCGCGAGGTCTACCGGCTGCGCGAGCTGCTGGAGGCCGAGGCGCTGCGGTCGGCCGTACCGCGACTCACCGATGCGGATGTGGGGGCCCTGGCCGGCGTGCTGGCGGAGGTCGAGTCGGCCGACGACCTGCGCGACCTGGCCGAGGCGAATCGGCGCTTCCACTTCGCGCTGTTCGAGGCCAGCGACCGGCCGCGGCTGGTCCGGCTGCTGCACCAGCTGTGGGACGCCACCGACGCCTACCGCGCGGTCTACTTCGCCCAGCCGGCCGCGCGCCGTCGGGTGGACCGGGAGCACCGGGCCCTGCTGCGCGCCATCCGGGCCCGTGACGCCGACGCCGTGGTGGCCGCGCAGTCGGCGCACCGCGAGCACTCGGTGGCCGCCCTCGCCGCGGTCCTCGCCGACCGCGGCTGAACCCGTGTGGTGCCGGTTGCGCGAGCTACAGCTCGCGCAACCGGCACCACAAGACGTGGACGGGTACGGCTAGCCTCCGCGGTATGGGAGTGCTGGTGCGGGAGTACCACGACGACGACCTCGAGGCGGTCGTCCACCTGTGGGACGTGACCTCCGCCGAGCAGGGCTCGGTGTTCAGCGTGGCCGAGTGCATCGCGGCCGTACGCGCCGACGAGCCGGCGGTGGTCGCGGTCAGGGACGGCCGGATCGTCGGTGCGGCGCTGGCGTCGCTGGACAACGAGCGCGCCTGGGTGCTCCGCATCGCCGTGCACCCCGACCACCGCGGCGAGGGGATCGTGTCCGGTCTGCTGGTGGAGCTCGAGCGGCTGAGCGTGGACCAGGGCGCGCGCCGGATGGCGTACGTGCTCCCCGCCGAGGAGCAGCTCGCCGACGGCCTGCTCAACGCGGGCTGGAAGCGCCGGCCGGCGGCCGCGTACTTCGAGAAGGTAGGCGGGCTCGGCCCGGGCGAGCAGGGCCTGCTGGAGTCCCTCGGCGGCCGGGTCATCCCGACCGGCGCGTGGGACCGGATCGCCGGCATGGAGGAGGAGAAGACCCTCATCGACCGCCGGGTCGTGCTGCCGCTGCGGGAGCCGGAGCGGGCCGCCGCGCACGGAGTCCTGCCGCCTCGCGCGATCGTGCTGTTCGGGCCGCCCGGCACCGGGAAGACCACGTTCGCCCGTGGCATGGCATCGCGGCTGCAGTGGCCGTTCGTGGAGATCTTCCCCTCGCGGCTGGCGGCCGACGAGGGCGGTCTGGCCAACGCGCTGCGCCAGGTGTTCGCGCAGGTTGCCGACCTCGAGCGGGTGGTGCTGTTCATCGACGAGGTCGAGGAGATCGCACCGATGCGCGACGGGGTGGCGACGTCGCCGGCGCACGGGGTCACCAACGAGCTGCTCAAGCTGATCCCGGCGTTCCGCGAGCGCGACACCCGGTTGCTGGTGTGCGCGACGAACAGCGTCCGCTCGCTGGACTCGGCCTTCCTGCGACCGGGACGGTTCGACTATCTGATCCCGGTCGGACCGCCGGACGCCGACGCCCGGCGCGCGCTGTGGGCGCGGTTCACCGCCGGCCGGGAGGACGTGGACCTCGACGTGCTGGTGCGCGCGACCGAGGGGTTCACCCCGGCGGACGTGGAGTTCGCCGCCCGGTCGGCGGCGCAGTCCGCGTTCGAGCGAGAGGTCGTGCACGGTGAAGCCGCTGGCCGGCCCGGGGCGACCACGGACGACTACCTGGTGGCGATCCGGCAGGTCCGGCCGACGGTGACGGCGGAGATCCGGCGGGACTTCCAGGAGGACATCGCGCGCTACGCGCGCACGTGACCTCGTGAGCACCGCGCGCTACGCGCGCACGTCGGACCAGAACGCGTCGAGCAGGTGGTGCGCAGCCTGCCGGTGCCCAGCGTCGTGCAGCCGTGCGCCGGAGGTCATCTCCGCGACGACGTCGGGCGCCGCGCCGAGGCCCTCGGCCATCCGGCGCAGGACCGGTTCGTCGACCTCGGGATGGAACTGCACGCCCCAGGCCGTCCCGGTGCGGAACGCCAGCGTGCACCGCGGGCTGCTCGCGAGCACCTCGACCGCGGGGGGCACGGTGAACTCGTCCTCGTGCCAGACCATCCACGGCCCCGTTGGCACCGGGTCGACCGCGTCCACGTCGAGCCAGCCGCGCTCGGTCACGTCCAGCCGGCGTACCTCCCCGCCGACGCACGAGGCGAGCAGCTGCGCGCCGTAGCAGATGCCCAGCAGCGGCGTGCCGTCGCTCAGGGCTCGCGCGACCAGGTCCCGCTCGCGCCGCTGCGACTCGACCACGTCGGCATCCGCGGGAAGCGCGACCGACCACGGAGACCCCATGAGCACCAGCAGGTCTGCGCCGTCGAGCGACTCCGGGGTCGGCAACGACTCGCGGTCCAGCCGTTGCACCGCCGAGCCCCGCGCGCCCAGCCAGTCCCCGAGGTGCCCGAGCTCGTGCGCGATCCAGGTGTGCGCGACGACGACGGCGCGCATCCCGTCGTCCGCTCAGCCCCGGGTCACGGGTTCATCGTGTAGACGCCGTCGTACGACAGCGCCTCCCCGACGAACGCGTGCTCGAGCGACGGCTCCACCACCGGGCGCGCGACCAGGGCCAGCGCCCCCTTCTGCTGCTCGGGAGTCGCGGAGGCGCGACCGTGCAGGCGCACCGCGGCGTCCGACACGTCCTGGACGAAGACCGCGAAGATCCGGTCGACGTGGTCCTCGGTGAGGTCGGACAGGTCGCTGACCCCGCCGGTGCGAGCGCCGTCGGGAGCGCCGTCGAGCGCCAGCGCGGCGGCCTCGCAGACCAGCTGGGCGTAGACGACCTGGGTGAAGATCTCGCCCAGCGACAGCATCAGGTCCAGGTCGGACTGCTGCTCCTTCGACGGGGGAGCCGAGGTCACCAGGCCGGCGAAGGCCTCGATCTGGTCGAGGAACACGGCGACGTTCGCCAGGTGCGAGAACCGTGCGAACGCGGGACGGAAGTCCTCGAACCGAATACTGCCGAGCCCGGATGCAGGGCCCTGGGCGAACAGGTATGCGTCGTCCGCGGGGTCGCGACGGACCGGCACCGGCTCGTACGAACCGGCCAGACCCATGGTGGCGCCGAAGTAGGCCGGCAGGAACTTCAGCACCAGCGCGAGGTTCACGTGCACGGTCCCCTCGAGCTTGGGCAGCGCGCGGATGTGCGCGACCGCCTGCTCGAAGTACATGTCCTTCTCGAAGCCGCGCGCCGCGATGACCTCCCAGAGCAGGTCGATCACGCGCTCGCCCTCGCTGGTCACCTTCATCTTCGTGATCGGGTTGAACAGCAGGAAGCGACGGTCCTCCGGGGACGCCGAGCGCAGGTAGTCCGCGCTGCGGGCGGCGTACATCTTCATCGCCAGCAGGCGGGCGTACGCGTCGCCGATCATGCGGCGCACGTGCGGGAAGTCGGTGACCCGAGTGCCGTAGAGGATCCGGTTGTGCGCGTGCGCGACGGCCTCGTAGAAGGCGTGCTCGCTGATGCCGATGCTGGCCCAGCCGAGGTTGACCTTGCCGACGTTGACGGTGCCGAGCGCCGCGTCCCAGGCCGGCTTCCCGATGTGCAGCAACGCATCCGGAGCGACGGGGTAGGCGTCGAGGGCGAACTGGGCGACGAACATCTGCGAGTGCACGACGTTCTTGATGAGGCGGTACTCGTCCCGTGACGGGTCAACGAGGAAGAACACGTACTCGCCGGGGTGCTCGGGGTCGTCGTCGGCGAACCGGCCGAAGACCGACAGGCGGCCGGCGGCGTTGCCGTTGCCGATGTAGTACTTCTCCCCGGTGGCGGTCCAGCCCCCGTCCTCGCTGCGGGTGAGCACCATGTCGGTGGAGTAGATGTCGGCGCCGTGGGTCCGCTCGGACAGCCCGAAGCCGAAGATCGCCCCGTCGGCGAGCAGCCGGCCCACCTCGGCGCGGGCCTCGGCGTTGTCGCTGATCCAGACCGGCCCGAGGCCGAGGACTGTCACCTGCCAGGCGTACCAGTGCGACAGCGAGTAGAAGCCGAGGATCTCGTTCAGCTCGTTGATGCGCGCGGTGTCCCACGCGGCGTCCTCCGCGCCGATGGCCGCGCCCACCGACGCTGGGGTGCCGAAGCGGGCGAACAGGCCCTCCTTCGCGAGGAAGTCCAGGAAGTCGGTGTACCAGGACGCGGCGTGGTACTCGTCCTTGACCTCGGCCAGGCCCTTGGCCTCGAAGAAGTCGACCAGCGCGCGCAGCTGGCGGCGCGACTCGGGGTCGAGGTGCGTCGGGTCGTACGTGGCCGGGTCGAACAGCAGCATTCCGGGCTCCCTCGCGTCGGTGTGCAGGGGATGTTACCGACCGGTAACAGCAGTCGTCCCGTGGACCCCGCTCCTGGCCAGGGACACGCCGCTGGCCAAGGACCTGCTACTGGCCCAGGAACCGGCCGAACGCGCGGGCCCGCAGGCTCGGCCGGCCGGTCCTGCCCTCCACGTCGTCCGCGGTGCCCATCGCCCACAGCCCGGCGTTGGCCCCCATCCACCGCAGCGGCTCGGGCTCCCAGCGCCGCGACCGGTGCCCCACCCACGGCAGCGTCGTCAGGTCGGTGTCGCGGCGCAGGATCAGGTCCGCCAGGGTGCGGCCTGCCAGGTTCGACGTCCCCACCCCGTCCCCGACGTAGCCACCGGCCTGCGCCACCCCGGTGACCGGGTCGAAGCTGCAGGAGGAGTACCAGTCCCGGGGCACGCCCAGCGGTCCTCCCCAGGTATGCGTGACGGCGTGCGGCCGCAGCACCGGGAACAGGTCGCACAGGACCTGCCACAGGCCGGCGTAGACCGCGGCGTCGCGGTCGTGCTCGGGTCGGATCGACGAGGCGAAGTGGTACGGGGCGCCGCGGCCGCCGAACGCCAGTCGGTCGTCGGCGGTCCGCTGGCCGTAGATGATCAGACGGCGGCCGTCGCTGAACGTCGGCCGGTCGGAGAGGTGGATCCGGTCCCACACCTCCGCCGGCAGCGGCTCGGTCGCCAGCATCAGCGAGTACACCGGGAGCAGGTCGCGCTGGTAGCCGGGCAGCGTGGCGGTGTAGCCCTCGGTGGCGCGCACCACCACCGGGGCGCGGACGTCGCCGTGCTCGGTCCGCACGATGCCGGGCTCCAGGGACGTCACCCGGGTGGACTCGTGGATCACGCCCCCGCGCCGCTCGACCGCGTCGGCGATCCCGCGGACCAGCCGGGCCGGGTGGATCGCTGCACAGTGCGGCGTGAAGACCGCGCCCAGGACGTCGGTGGCGCCGACCCGCTCCTGGGCCTCCTCCGGGCCCAGCAGCGCGTAGTCCTGCGGGCCGAACCCCCACGAGCGCCACTCCTCGACCTCGGCGCGGGCCTGCTCGCGCTGCAGGCCGGTCCGGGCCAGCACCACGGTGCCCGCCTTGGCCCACTGCACGTCGAGGCCCTCCGCGTGCGCGACCCGGCCGACCTCGTCGACCGTGTCGTGCATGGCGCGCTGCATGCGGACGGCCGCGTCGCGCGAGGAGCCACGGGCGATCTTGGCCAGGCTGGCCGGGAACAGCGCCGAGCACCACCCGCCGTTGCGGCCGCTGGCCCCGAAGCCCGCGGTCTCCGCCTCCAGGACCACGACGCGCAGGGTCGGGTCGAGTCCGAGCAGGTAGTACGCGGTCCACAGCCCGGTGTAGCCGGCGCCCACGATGGCCACGTCCGCGTCCCGGTCGCCCGGCAGCGCGGCGCGGGTCCGGACCGGGCCGGGCAGGGTGTCCCACCACAGCGACAGCCGTCGCAGCCGGGTCTCCTCGGTCACGTCGCCTCCGCTCGTCGCAGCGGGTGGTCCAGCACGTAGTCCGGCACCGGCCGGACCGGGTCCAGGTCGGGGGCGTCGACCGGATCGCCCGCGACGGTGCGCAAGGGCAGCACGCCCGCCCACACCGGCCGGCCGAGGTCCTCCGCCGCGTCGTCGGGCGGACCGGCCGCGGCCTTCACCGACGTCTCGGTGAGCGGGAGGCGCACGACCAGGGTGGCCGCGAGCTCCTTGCGGCTGGGCCCGCGGGCCTCGTCGACCCGGCCGGGCAGGAGACGGGCCGACAGCGTCAGCAGGGCCGCGACCTTCTCCTCCTCGGGCACGGGGACGGCTCGCCCCAGCACCATCGCGCTGCGGTACTGCATCGAGGACTCGAACAGGCTGCGGGCGTAGACCAGCCCGTCCAGCAGGGTCACGGTCACGCACACGGGGTCACCGTCCGCCAGCCGGCGGAACAGCCGGCTGCCGGTGGACCCGTGCAGCAGCAGCGTGTCGCCGTCGCGCGCGTAGGCGCACGGCAGCGCGTACGGCTGACCGTCGTCGGCGAGCGCGACGTGGGCGACGAGACCGGCGTCGAGCACGTCGTAGAGCGCCTGCCGGTCGTGGACGGCCTTCTCCGGAAGCCGTCGTACCCGCGTCCGGGCCGTGGAGCCGGGTACGACGGCGTCGACGGACGCCGTCGACGCGTCGGGGGTGGGGGCGGTCACGCGCGGGGAGCCCGGCGTCCGGCTAGAGGATCTTGAGGGCGCCCTCGAGGACGCTCCGCAGGATCTGCTCGATCTCGTCGAACTCCCGCTGGCCGATGATCAGCGGCGGGGCCAGCTGGATGACCGGGTCGCCGCGGTCGTCGGCCCGGCAGTACAGACCGTGGTCGAACAGCGCCTTGGACAGGTAGCCCCGCAGCAGGCGCTCGGACTCGTCGTCGTCGAACGTCTCCTTGGTCGCCTTGTCCTTCACCAGCTCGATGCCGTAGAAGAACCCGGCCCCGCGTACGTCCCCGACGATCGGGAGGTCCAGCAGGCGCTCCAGCGTCGAGCGGAACGCGCCCTCGTTGTCCCGGACGTGCTGGTTGATGCCCTCGCGCTCGAAGATGTCCATGTTGGCCAGCGCCGCCGCAGCCGAGACCGGGTGCCCGGCCCAGGTGTATCCGTGCAGGAACGCGGTCGTCCCCGTGCGGAACGGCTCGAACAGCTTGTCGCCCACCACCATCGCGCCCATCGGCGCGTAGCCGGAGGTGAGGCCCTTGGCGAAGGTGATGATGTCGGGCTCGACGCCGAAGCGGCGGGTGGCGAAGTAGTCGCCGATCCGGCCGAACGCGGTGATGGTCTCGTCCGCGACGAACAGCACGTCGTAGCGGTCGCAGATCTCGCGCACCCGCTCCAGGTAGCCGGGCGGCGGCGGGAAGCAGCCGCCGGAGTTCTGCACCGGCTCGAGGAACACCGCGGCCACCGTGTCGGGGCCCTCGAACTCGATCGCCTCCGCGATCCGGTCCGCGGCCCACCGGCCGAACGCCTCGATGTCGTCGCCGTGCTCGGTGGCGCGGTAGAAGTTGGTGTTGGGCACCTTGATCGCCGACGGGACCAGCGGCTCGAACGGCGCCTTGGCCCCGGGGATCCCGGTGATGGACAGCGCTCCCTGCGGGGTGCCGTGGTAGGCGACCGAGCGGCTGATGACCTTGTGCTTGGTGGGCTGGCCGGTGAGCTTGAAGTACTGCTTGGCCAGCTTCCACGCGCTCTCGACGGCCTCGCCGCCACCGGTGGTGAAGAACACCCGGTTGAGTCCGCCCGGCGCGACGTCGGCGAGCCTCTCGGCCAGCTCGATGGCCTTGGGATGGGCGTACGACCACAGCGGGAAGAACGCCAGCTCGCTGGCCTGCTTGGCCATCGCCTCGGCGATCTCGGTGCGGCCGTGACCCACCTGGTTGACGAACAACCCCGCCAGGCCATCGAGGTAGCGGTTGCCCTGGTCGTCCCAGATGTACGCGCCCTCACCGCGGACGATGACGGGGACGTGGTGGCCCTCGTCGTAGACCGAGTGGCGGGTGAAGTGCATCCACAGGTGGTCGCGGGCGCGGTCGGCCAGGTTGTCGTCGCCGGGCTCGGTGACGTACTGCGGAGTGACGGTCATCGGGTTCCCCAGGTGTAGATCTGCTTGCGGAGCTTGAGGTAGACGAAGGTCTCAGTGACGCGGACCCCCGGGATGGAGCGGATCCGGCGGTTGACGATCTCGAGCAGGTGCTCGTCGTCCTCGGCGACGACCTCGGCGAGGATGTCGTAGCCGCCGGCAGTGATCACCAGGTAGTCGATCTCGGGCATCGACTCCAGCTTCTCGGCGACGATCTCGATGTCGCCCTCCACCCGTACGCCGATCATCGCGGCGCGCGGGAAGCCCACCTGGAGCGGGTCGGTGACCGCGACGATCTGCATCACGCCGGAGTCGAGGAGGCGCTGCACCCGCTGGCGCACCGCGGCCTCGGACAGGCCGACCGCCTTGCCGATGGCGGCGTAGGGGCGCCGGCCGTCCTCCTGCAGCTGCTCGATGATCGCCTTGGAGACGTCGTCCAGCGGCACGGAGCCGATGCGTTCGCGGGATGCCACCCGGGCATCGTGGGGGATCGATCGGCGGAAAGCAAGCGAATCCGTAGGTTGAAGGGGGATATTGCGCGGATTCGGTGGCAATCTACCGTCAGACCTGTCGAGAACGGCACCTGAATGGATAGGGTGACGGCCGCGCCGACCGGCGCCCTCGACCCCACACCACCGACCGGGAGTCCCGCGTGAGCGACAAGCGCGCCGTACGCAACTTCGTGGGCGGCCAGAGCGTCGACGCCGTCGACGGCCGCACCACCGACCTGTTCAACCCCACGACCGGCGAGGTCTTCGCGTCCGCCGCGCTGTCCAGCGCCGAGGACATCGACCGCGCGTACCAGACCGCCCTGCGCGCCTTCGAGGGCGACGGGGAGACCAAGGGCTGGCGCGACTCCACCCCGTCGGAGCGCCAGAAGGCGCTGCTCACCATCGCCGACACGCTCGAGGCCCACGCCGACGAGCTGGTCGCGCTGGAGAGCGAGAACACCGGCAAGCCGATCCCGGTCACCATGTCCGAAGAGATCCCCCCGATGATCGACCAGATCCGCTTCTTCGCGGGGGCGGCGCGGGTGCTCGAGGGCCGGGCTGCCGGGGAGTACATGGAGGGCTTCACCTCCATGATCCGGCGCGAGCCGATCGGCGTCGTCGGCCAGGTGACGCCGTGGAACTACCCGATGATGATGGCGGTCTGGAAGTTCGCCCCCGCCATTGCCGCGGGCAACACGGTGGTGCTCAAGCCCAGCGACACCACGCCGGTGTCGACGGTACGGATGGCCGAGCTGATCGCCGAGTCCGGCGCGCTGCCCGACGGCGTCATGAACGTGGTGTGCGGCGACCGCGACACCGGTGCCGCGATGACGGCGCACAAGATCCCGCAGATGCTGGCCATCACCGGCTCCGTGCGGGCGGGCATGAGCGTCGCCGAGGCCGGCGCCCGCGACGTGAAGCGGGTGCACCTGGAGCTGGGCGGCAAGGCGCCGGTCGTCATCTTCGACGACGCCGACCTCGAGGCCGCCGCCGAGTGGCTCGCCGTGGCCGGCTACTTCAACGCCGGCCAGGACTGCACCGCGGCCACCCGCATGCTGGTCGCCCCGGGCGTGTACGAGGACTTCGTCACCGTGATGTCCGAGGCCGCCAAGGGCACCGCGACCACGTTCGAGGAGGGTCCGGCCGGCGAGGGCCTGGTTCCCCCGGTCAACAACGTGCACCAGATGGAGCGGGTCCTGGGCTTCCTCGACCGCGCCCCCGCGCACTCCGAGATCGTCGTCGGCGGCAAGCGCCTGGGCGACCGGGGCTTCTACGTCGAGCCGACCGTCGTCGCGCACCTGATGCAGGACGACGAGATGATCCAGAACGAGATCTTCGGGCCGGTCATCACCATCCAGAAGTTCTCCGACGAGGACGAGGCCGTGCGCTGGGCCAACGGCGTCAACTACGGCCTGGCATCGTCGGTGTGGACGAAGGACTTCGGCCGGGCGATGCGGATGGCCAAGCGGCTGGACTTCGGATGCGTGTGGATCAACACCCACATCCCGCTGGTCGCCGAGATGCCGCACGGTGGCTTCAAGCACTCCGGCTACGGCAAGGACCTGTCGATGTACGGGTTCGAGGACTACACCCGGATCAAGCACGTCATGGCCAGCCTCGACAGCTGACCCCCGGTCGGGCCGGGGCCCCCGTCCCCGGGTTCCCCGGCCCTTCCCGCGAGTGGAGGGTTGTGGTCGAAGTCGATCGATCGACTTCGACCACAATCCTCCACTCGCGCGTTGGAGGGACGCGTGGGGGGTCTGCGACGTGCGATCGTCCCCTGCGACCGGCCCCAGGGGCTAGGACTTGGCGAGCAGGTGCTCGCGGACGGCGGGCATCACCCGGTCGCCGTACGCCTGCAGGGTCGCGTCGTTGTCGTCGTGCTGCAGGTACAGCGCGAACTGGTCCGCCCCGAGTGCCTGCAGCTCCTTGAGCCGCTCGACCTGGGTCTCGACCGGGCCGATCAGGCAGAAGCGTTCCACGATGGAGTCCGGCACGAAGTCGGTGTGGGTGTTGCCGGCCCGGCCGTGCTCGTTGTAGTCGTAGCCCTGCCGCCCCTGGATGTAGTCGGTGAGCGCCTGCGGCACCGCGGCGCCGTCCGCGCCGTAGCGCGCGACGATGTCGGCGACGTGGTTGCCCACCATCCCACCGAACCACCGGCACTGGTCGACCGCGTGCGCGTGCGACTCGGCCGAGCCGTCGGTGACGTAGGCGGGTGCGGCCACGCAGATCCGCACCGAGTCCGGGTCCCGGCCGGCCTCCGCGGCGGCACGCCGCACGGCGGCGATGCTCCACTCGGCGATGGCGGGGTCGGCCAGCTGCAGGATGAAGCCGTCGCCCACCTCGCCGGCCAGCGCGAGCGCCTTGGGGCCGTAGGCGGCGACGTAGATGGGCAGCCGGCTGTCGGGGTTCCAGGTGAACCGCAGGTGCGAGCCCTTGTACTCCGCGGCCTCCCCGTTGGCCAGCGCGTGGATCACGCCGACCGCCTCGCGCAGCTCGGCCAGCGTGACCGGCTTGCCGTTGGTCACCCGCACCGCGGAGTCACCGCGCCCGATCCCGCACACCGTGCGGTTGCCGTACATCTCGTTCAGCGTCGCGAACACCGACGCGGTCACCGTCCAGTCCCGCGTCGCGGGGTTGGTGACCATCGGGCCCACCGTCACCTTGCGGGTGGCGGCGAGGATCGCGCTGTAGATGACGTACGGCTCCTCCCACAGCAGGTGCGAGTCGAACGTCCACACGTGCGAGAAGCCGAGCAGCTCGGCCTGGCGGGCGTACTCCACGACGCGCGCGGCCGGCGGGTTGCACTGCAGAACGACGCCGAAGTCCATCGCCGGCCTCCTGGGTTCGGATGGGTTCAGATGGGTTCAGATGAGGTACTGCGACAGCCCGCGCCGCAGGAAGCGGCCGTGGCCCTTGCTGCCGAGGTACTCCCCGCCATCCACGACGACGCGCCCGCGGCTGATCACGGTGTCGACGTGGCCGTCGACCTCGAACCCCTCGTAGGCCGAGTGGTCCATGTTCATGTGGTGGGTCTTGCCGTAACCGATGCTGGTGTGGCCGTTGGGGTCGTAGACCACGACGTCGGCGTCGGCCCCCGGCTGCAGCGCGCCCTTGCGCGGGTAGAGCCCGAACATCCGAGCCGGTGTGGTGCAGCAGATCTCGACCCAGCGCTCCAGGCTGATCTCGCCGGTGACCACGCCCTGGTAGATCAGGTCCATCCGGTGCTCGACCGTGCCGATCCCGTTGGGGATCTTGGTGAAGTCACCCAGACCGAGCTCCTTCTGCTCCTTGAAGCAGAACGGGCAGTGGTCGGTGCTGACGATGGACAGGTCATTGGTGCGCAGGTACGTCCACAGCGCGTCCTGGTGGCCCTCGGCGCGCGCGCGCACCGGGGTGGAGCACACCCACTTGGCCCCTTCGAAGCCCGGCTGCGAGAGGTGCTCCTCCAGTGAGAGGTACAGGTACTGCGGGCAGGTCTCCCCGAACACGTTCCAGCCCTTGTCGCGCCCGACCTGGACCGCCTCCACGGCCTGACGGGCGGACATGTGCACGACGTAGAGGGGCGCTTTGGCGATCTGCGCCAGCATGATCGCCCGGTGGGTGGCCTCCTCCTCGGTCTGCCACGGCCGGGTGATGGAGTGGTAGCGCGGGTCCGTCTCGCCGCGCGCGATGGCCTGCTCCCGCAGCACGTCGATCGCGATGCCGTTCTCCGCGTGCATCATGACCAGCGCACCGTTGTGGTGCGCCTGCTGCATGGCCCGCAGGATCTGCCCGTCGTCGCTGTAGAGCACCCCGGGGTAGGCCATGAACAGCTTGAAGCTGGTGATGCCCTCGTCCACCAGCTCGTCCATCGCCTTGAGCGAGTCGTCGTCGACCCCGCCCATGATCTGGTGGAAGCCGTAGTCGATGTGGCAGTTGCCTTCGGCCTTCGCGTGCCACAGCGCGAGCCCGTCCTGCACGCGCTCGCCGGTGTTCTGCACCGCGAAGTCGACGATGGTCGTGGTGCCGCCCCACGCCGCCGCCCGCGTGCCGGTGTCGAAGGTGTCGGAGGCGTACGTGCCGCCGAAGGGCAGCTCCATGTGGGTGTGGCAGTCGACCCCGCCGGGGATGACGTACTTGCCGGTGGCGTCGATGACGGTGTCGGCGCTCGACGCCAGGTCGGCGCCGAGGGACGCATCTCCCGGCGTGAGCAGCGCGACGACGGTCTCGCCGTCGATGAGGACGTCCATCGGTGCCGACCCGGTCGGGCCGACCACGGTTCCGTTGCGGATGAGCATCGTCATGTCGGGTTCCTCCCGGCGGTGCGGGTGGGTCGTGGGGCCTGGAACGGGGTGAGTCAGGGCCGGGTCAGGTCGCCGTACGCGTCGGGCCGACGGTCGCGGTAGAAGGCCCAGCGGTTGCGGACCTCGGTGAGCAGGTCCATGTCGAGGTCGCGCACCAGCAGCTCCGGCTGGTACGCGTCACCCTCGCTCCCGACGAACTTGCCCTCCGGGTCGACGAAGTAGCTGGTGCCGTAGAAGTCGTCGTCGCCGAGGTCCTCGATGCCGACCCGGTTGATGGCGCCGACGAAGTACTCGTTCGCCACGGCGGCCGCGGGCTGCTCCAGCTTCCACAGGTACGCCGACAGCCCGCGCGAGGTCGCCGACGGGTTGAACACGATCTCGGCGCCGTTGAGCCCGAGTGCGCGCCAGCCCTCGGGGAAGTGCCGGTCGTAGCAGATGTAGACGCCGACCCGGCCGACCGCCGTGTCGAACACCGGGAAGCCGAGGTTGCCGGGACGGAAGTAGAACTTCTCCCAGAAGCCCTTCACGTGCGGGATGTGGTGCTTGCGGTACTTCCCCAGGTACGAGCCGTCGGCGTCGACGACGGCCGCGGTGTTGTAGAGGACCCCGGGCTGCTCCTGCTCGTACATCGGTAGCACCAGCACGATGCCGAGCTCTCGCGCCAGCGCCTGGAACCGCTCGGTCGTCGGCCCGGGGACGCTCTCCGCGTAGGAGTAGAACTCCGCGTCCTGCACCTGGCAGAAGTACGGGCCGTAGAACAGTTCTTGGAAGCAGACGACCTTCGCGCCCTGCGCGGCCGCCTGCCGCGCGTAGCCCTCGTGGGCGACGATCATCGACTCCTTGTCGCCCGTCCACGACGTCTGGACCAGTGCCGCGCGCACGACCGTCATGGCCGCCTCCTGCCCTCCGGGACCCCGTCTTCGCACAGTAGGCCCGCGGGCGGTGCGAACGGAGGGGTTCCGCCGGACTCGCGCGAGGCCCCCCGGCTGCGGACGCACGAGGTCCGCCGTACGGTCGGTCCCGTGGAGGGGACGCGCACCGTGCACCGGTCGTGCAACCTGTGCGAGGCCAGCTGCGGCCTGACGATCGAGGTCCGCGGCGACGAGGTGCTGTCGGTCCGCGGTGACGAGGACGACCCGTTCTCCCGCGGCTACGTCTGCCCCAAGGGGATCGCCCTGCAGGACCTGCAGCGCGACCCCGACCGGCTGCGCCGTCCGGTGCGACGCACCGCGGACGGGTCCTGGCAGGAGATCGGCTGGGACGAGGCCCTCGACCTGGCCGCCGAGGGCCTGCTCGCCGCCCGCGACCGTGGCGGCCCGGACGCCGTCGGCCTCTACCTGGGCAACCCGATCACGCACGGCTGGGCGCCGGTCACGCTCATCCCGCTCCTGCTGAAGGCGCTCGGCACCCGCAACCGCTACTCCGCGGCCAGCGTCGACCAGCAGCCGCAGCACCTGCTGTCGTACCTACTCTTCGGCTCCCCGCTCCTGCTGCCCGTTCCCGACCTGGACCGGACGGACCACCTGCTCGTGGTCGGTGGGAACCCCGCGGTGTCCAACGGCAGCATCATGACCGCGCCGGACGTCCGACGCCGACTGGCCGCCCTGCGTCGGCGCGGCGGTCGCGTGGTCGTCGTCGACCCGCGTCGCACCGAGACCGCGCGACTGGGTGACGAGCACGTCTTCGTGCGACCGGGCACCGACGTGTTCCTCCTCGCGGCGATGGTGCACGTCCTCGACGCGGAGGGGCTGGTCCGTCCGGGCCGCGCGGCGGCGTACGTCGACGGGATCGACGCCGTGCTGGAGCTGGTCCGCCCGGTGACCCCGGAGCGTGCCGCGGCGGTGACCGGCGTCCCGGCGGACACGATCCGGCGGCTGGCCCGCGACCTGGCCGCGGCTCGGAGGGGCGCGGTCTACGCGCGCGTGGGTCTGTGCCAGAGCGAGTTCGGGACGACGGCCTACTGGCTGGTGCACGTGCTCAACGTCCTGACCGGCCGGCTGGACGAGGTGGGCGGCTGGATGCTGGCCACGCCCGCGTTCGACCTGCCCTTCCTGGGGGAGCGCACCACGGACCTCGTCGGGTACGACCGCTGGCGGTCGCGGGTGCGGGGCATCCCCGAGTTCGCGGCCGAGTTCCCGGTGGCCACGCTCGCGGACGAGATCCTCGAGCCCGGGGACGGGCGCATCCGCGCGATGCTGCTGGTCGCGGGCAACCCGGTGCTGTCGGCGCCGGACGGCCGGCGGATGGACGCCGCCCTCGCCGCCCTCGACTTCCTCGTCGCGGTCGATTACTACGTCACCGAGTCGAGCCGGCACGCCGACCTGATCCTCCCGCCGCAGACCCCGCTCGAGCGCGACGAGTTCGACGTCGTCTTCCCCGCCGTCAGCGTGCGCAACTGGGTTCGGTGGAACCCGCGCGCGGTCGACCCGGATCCGGAGACCCGCAGCGACGCGGACATCCTGCGGGAGCTGCTGTACCGGGTGGAGCGGGGGACCCCGCGGCTGCGGGCGGCGGCGGCCGCCCGGCGCGCGGTGTTCGCACGCGCGTTCCCCCGTCGCTTCGTCGACCTCGCGCTGCGTGTCGGGCCGTACGGGTCGTTACCGGTGGGGCCCGGAAGGCGACGGGGCCGCGCGCGGCGCGGGGGCCTGACGCTGGCCGAGGTAGAGCGCCACCCGCACGGCCTCGACCTGGGACCGCTGGAGCCGTGCCTGCCGGAGCGGCTGATGACGGCCGACCGGCGGGTCCGGCTGGACCACCCGGTCGTGGTCGGGGACTGGCCGCGCGTCCTGGACTCGCTTGGGTCCGCCGAGGCCGACGCAGGGACTCGCGACCCCGACACCCTGCTGCTGATCGGCAGGCGGCACCTGCGCAGCAACAACTCCTGGATGCACAACCTGGACCGGCTGGTGAAGGGCCGGGACCGCTGCACGGCACAGGTGTCCGAGGTGGACGCGCATCGCCTCGGCATCGCCACCGGCGACGTCGTCCGCGTCTCGTCGGGGACCGGCGCCATCGAGGTCCCCGCCGAGGTGACCGCCGACCTGATGCCGGGCGTGGTGTCGGTGCCGCACGGCTGGGGGCACGACCGTCCGGGGACGGGGTGGAGCCGGGCGGCCGCCACGCCGGGGGTGAGCGTCAACGACGTCACCGACGCGACGCGCTTCGACCCGCTCAGCGGCAACGCGGCCGTCAGCGGCGTGCCGGTCCGGGTCGAACGGGCGGCGCCGGCGGCTACGTGAGACCGGGGCGGCGAGCGGAGGTCGCCGCTGTCCGGGTCAGTCTGCGCGGCGGCACCGCCGACCCGGGCACGCGAGGTGTCCCCGCGGCTGGGGCTCAGGCCCTTGGCCGGGAACCCGGGTCTGCCCGCCGAGCGGCGCGGGACTCCCCGGCGCTGAGCGGCGGACGTCGCAGCGCGTCCAGCGCGAGCAGGGCGACGTGCAGCGACAGGCAGGACTCCACCGAGTCGAGGTCGACCGACAGGATCCGCTCCACCTTGTGCAGCCGCTCGTAGAACGACGGGCGGGACAGGTGCGCGGCATCCGCCCCGGCGGACTTGTTGCGGCCGTGGTCGAGGTAGGTCCGCAGCAGCCCCACCAGGTCCGTGCCGTGCCGCGAGTCGTACGCGAGCAGCGGGCCGAGCTCGCGCTCGACGTACGTCTGCACCCGCTCGTCGTCGCGCAGCAGGTGCAGCAGCCCGCGCAGGCGGACGTCGGGCAGCCGGTAGTAGGGCCGGCCCGGCTCGTACGCGGCGGCGTCCGCCACCTGGGCGGCCTCCTGGAACGACCGCCGGGCGTCGCGCACGCTGTCGACGGGCGAGCCGACCGCCATCACGAACGGCGCGACGTCGGCCGCTCTCCCGCGTCGCTCGAGCGCCGTGGACAGCCGGTCCAGCACCAGGTCCACGTCCTGCGGGCGGGCCAGCGACAGCAGGACCCCGACCGCCGAGTCGTCCACCGCACCGACGAGCGCGGTGGCGCTGGCCTCGCGGGTGGCCGCAGCGACCAGCTCGGCGAAGTCGCGCAGCCGCGACTGCGACTCCAGCGTCGCCTCGCCGGGAACCTCGGTGAGGCGGACGACGACCGCGACCAGCGTGCGCCCCTCCAGCGGCACCCCGAGGGCGCGGGCTCGCAGCGCGGTGTCCGACGACGGCACCGAATGGGTGAGGATCCCGTCCAGCAGGGTCCGGTGTCCCTGCCGTTCCAACGACTCGCGGTCCCGCTCCACAAGCCGGTTGAGGGCGAGCGTCGCGGCACTGCGCTCGACCAGCATCACCTCGCGGCTGGACGGCGGGCCGTCCGCCAGCAGGACCAGCCGGCCCCAGTCGTGGCCTCGGGCCCCGACCGTGGTGACGACCCAGCCCGTGCGCGGGTCGCGCCCGGTGCGGCCCTCGGGCCGCACGGCCCGGGAGCGGGCCTCCCAGCCGACCAGCAGGTCCTCCGGGGACATCGTCACCGCCTCGTACGCCAGCACTTGGTGCGCGAGGTTCTCCAGCACGACCGGCCGCCCTGCGATCCGGGCCGTCTGCCGCACGATCTCGGCCGGGCTGGCGCCCTCGACCGACAGCTCGGTGAAGGTCTGGTGCAGCTCCTCGCTGGCCCGCAGCAGGGCCAGCTGGGCGTCCACGATCCGGGCGTGCACCTGCTCGGTGACCGCGACGAAGCGGCACTCCTGCTGCAACTCCACCAGCGGCAGGCCGCGCCGCTCGGCGGTGCGGACCATCGCCCGGGGCAGCCGGTCGTAGCGCCGGCCGAGCTCCACGCACACGCCCGAGGCCCCGACGTCGGCCAGCTCGTCGACCCAGCGCACCAGCGCGTCCTCGTCATCCGGCAACGCGATCCCGGTGGTGAAGAGCAGCTCGTCGCCGGACAGCAGCCGGGCGACGTCCAGGACCTCGCTGACGTGCGTCCACCGGACCGGGCGGTCCAGGCCGGCGGCACCGGCGACCACTCGCGGACGGCCCTCCCGCAGCGGGTCCAGCGCGAGCACGTCGCCCACGGTCGGCATCGACGGCGGGGGGATCGCCGCCGCACCCGCGGTCGCCGACGTCGACTCGGTCACGGCGGCGACCGTACCGGCACCGCCGACAGGTCGTAAACCGGACCGCGTCCTCGCCAGCAGGGTGTTCGAACCCAGGCCTACTCGCCGGGATGGATCGACGTGGTCCGCGCGTGATTCCTCGCCCCGACGGTCACAGAACTGTCGCAATCCGCAGAAAATGCGCCTGCAATCGACGGATTCGCTTGTCAATCATCGTACGCGCATGTGAGTATCGGCCGTCACACCGCCGGCGGTGGGTCCCCGTGCCCCGCCACCGAGTCTGGGAGGAAGCGTGGGCGAGGGCCATCAGTTCATCGGGGGCCGGCTGCGGCCGGGGACCTCCGGCGTCGAGCACGACCTCATCAACCCCGCCACCGGCGCGGTGCTGGACACCCTGGAGCTGGCCGGACCGCAGGACGTCGAGGCGGCCGTCTCCGCCGCGGCCGCCGCGCTGCCCGGCTGGGCCGGTGCCACCCCGGGCGAGCGCGCCGCGGCCCTGAACCGCCTGGCGGCTCGGCTGGAGGAGCGCGCGGAGGACTACGCGCAGGCCGAGACCGCGCAGACCGGCAAGCCGATCAAGCTCACCCGGGAGTTCGACGTCCCGGGGTCCATCGACAACGTGTCCTTCTTCGCCGGCGCCGCCCGGATGCTCGAGGGCCTGGCCAGCGGCGAGTACGACGGCGCGCACACCTCGTCCATCCGGCGCGAGCCGGTCGGGGTCGTCGGCTCGATCGCGCCGTGGAACTACCCGCTGCAGATGGCGATGTGGAAGGTCCTGCCGGCCATCGCCGCGGGCAACACCATCGTCCTCAAGCCCGCCGAGCTGACCCCGCTCACCTCCCTCATGCTGGCCGAGGACTGTGTCGCTGCCGGGATCCCGGACGGCGTCGTCAACGTGCTGGTGGGGGCCGGTCGGGTGGCGGGCGAGGCCCTGATCTCGCACCCGACCGTCCGGATGGTCTCGTTCACCGGCTCGACCGGCGTCGGCCGCCGGGTCATGGAGCTGGCGACCGGGACGATCAAGCGGGTCCACCTCGAGCTCGGCGGCAAGGCCCCCTTCGTCGTCTTCGACGACGCGGACCTCGAGGCCGCGGTGCACGGTGCCGTCGCCGGTGCGCTGATCAACACCGGCCAGGACTGCACGGCCGCGACCCGGGCCTACGTGCAGCGGCCCCTCTACGACGCGTTCGTCCAGGGCGTCGCCGACCTGATGGCCACGGTCCGGATGGGGGACCCGACCGACCCGACCACCGACCAGGGCCCGCTGATCTCCCGTCGGCAGCAGGAGAGCGTCGCCGGGTTCGTCGACCGTGCCCGCGGCTACGGGGCCAAGGTCATGGTCGGCGGTGAGGTCCCCGGGGGAGAGCTGGCGGCCGGTTCCTTCTACGCCCCCACCCTGGTCGTGGACGTGACGCAGGACTCCGAGATCGCCCGCGAGGAGATCTTCGGCCCGGTGCTGGTCGCGCTGCCCTTCGACTCCGACGACCAGGGGCTCGAGCTGGCGAACGACAGCGTCTACGGCCTGGCGGCCAGCGCCTGGACCCGGGACGTGTTCCGCTCGCTACGTGCGCAGCGGGAGATCGCGGCGGGCTGCGTGTGGATCAACGACCACATCCCGATCATCAGCGAGATGCCCCACGGGGGCTACAAGCAGTCCGGCTTCGGCAAGGACATGTCCCGCTACTCGCTGGAGGAGTACACCCAGGTCAAGCACGTGTCGCAGGACATCACCGGAGAGGCCCGCAAGGACTGGCACCGGACGATCTTCGGAGACCGCTGACAGGTCACCGTTCCGCATCGGGTCGCTCCCGGTGCGGTCCCCGGGGTGCATGATCGCCCCACGGCAGCACCGCCCTGACCCAGAACGAGAGGACGCACCAACCATGGCGAACCGCCCGATCGACCCGATGACCGCGTCGCTGGTCGCGCGCATGCGTGGACAGGTGTCGCGCCGGCGCGTCCTGCAGGCCGCGGGCCTGAGCAGCGCGGCCATGCTGGCCGCCGCCTGCGGCGGTACCGGGGGGGACGACGCGGGCGGCGACTCGTCGGGCGCGCCCTCCGCGGCGACCCAGCCGGACCTGTCCGACACCGAGAAGGTGCTCGCGTGGTCGAACTGGCCGCTGTACATCGACGTCAACGACGACACCGGTGAGCGGCCCACGCTGAAGGCCTTCGAGGAGGAGACCGGGATCAAGGTCACCTACAACGAGGACATCAACGACAACAACGAGTTCTACGCCAAGGTCCGCTCGCAGCTCGAGGCCGGGCAGGCCATCGACCGCGACCTGGTCGTCCTCACCGACTGGATGGCCGCCCTGTGGATCCAGAACGGCTTCGCCCAGATGCTGGACAAGGCCAACATCCCGAACTCCGGCAACATCATCCCGCGGCTGCAGAGCGTGTCCTTCGACCCCAACCGCGACTACACGCTGCCGTGGCAGTCCGGCTTCGGTGGCCTCGGCTACAACGTCGAGCTGCTCCAGCAGGCCACCGGCTCCGACTCGATCACCACGGTCGAGCAGCTGTTCGACCCGCGCCTGGCCGGCCGCGTCACCGTGCTGTCCGAGATGCGCGACACGATGGGCGTCATGATCGCCTCCCAGGGCAACGACCCGTCGAACTTCACCGAGGACCAGTTCAACCAGGCCATCGACGAGCTCACCAAGCAGGTCGACAGCGGCCAGATCCGCCAGGTCACCGGCAACGACTACATCGCGGCTCTCGAGAACGGCGACGTGATCGCGGTCATCGGCTGGTCCGGCGACATCTTCGCCCTCGGCGACGGCTATGGCTTCTCCCTGCCGGAGACCGGCGGCACGCTGTGGACCGACAACATGCTGATCCCGGCCATGGCGGCGCACAAGAAGAACGCTGAGACCGTCATGAACTACTACTACGACCCCGAGGTCGCGGCCCAGGTCGCCGCCTACGTTCAGTACATCTGCCCCGTCGAGGGCGCGCAGCAGGCGATGGAGAAGGTCGACCCCGAGCTGGTCGACAACCCGTGGATCTTCCCCACCGAGGAGCAGCTGAACAAGGGCTACGTCTTCATGGAGCTGACCCCGGAGCAGAACGAGGCCTACGAGCGGCAGTTCCAGGCCGCGATCGGCAACTGATCGCGATAGCGGGCCGCGCCGAGGCGCGGCCCGCTATCGTGCGATCCCCCAGCAGCGCGAGAGGACACGCCCGTGGCCCAGCAGGACAAGAGCGGCCAGGTCGAGGACCTGCACTTGGTCCACCTGACCAAGCGCTACGGCGACATGGCCGCCGTCGACGACCTGTCGCTCACGATCCCCGCCGGATCGTTCTTCGCCTTGCTCGGCCCCTCGGGCTGCGGCAAGACGACGACCCTGCGGATGGTCGCCGGACTGGAGGACCCGACCGAGGGCCGGGTGCTGATCGGCGAGCAGGACGTGACGACCCTGCGCGCGTTCCAGCGCCCGGTCAACACCGTCTTCCAGTCCTACGCTCTGTTCCCGCACCTCGACATCTTCGAGAACGTCGCCTTCGGCCTGCGTCGCCGCGGCATCAAGGACGTCGACTCGCAGGTCAACGAGATGCTGGAACTGGTCGAGCTCGGGCCGATGGCGCGGCGCAAGCCGACCCAGCTGTCCGGCGGCCAGCAGCAGCGCGTGGCGGTCGCTCGCGCGCTGATCAACCACCCCGACGTGCTGCTGCTGGACGAGCCGCTCGGTGCCCTCGACCTGAAGCTGCGCCGTCAGATGCAGATCGAGCTCAAGCGGATCCAGGTCGAGGTCGGCACCACCTTCGTGCACGTGACCCACGACCAGGAGGAGGCCATGACCATGGCCGACACGGTCGCGGTCATGAACAAGGGCAAGATCGAGCAGATGGGTGCCCCCACGGACATCTACGAGCTGCCCCGTACGGTCTTCGTGGCGAACTTCCTCGGCCAGTCCAACCTGATCGAGGGCAAGACGGCCTCCAGCGACGCCGAGAACGAGTACATCGAGGCGCACGGCATGACCTTCGGGGTGCCCAAGGAGCGCTGGTTCGCCACCCCCGGCACCGCCATCGTGGGCGTCCGCCCGGAGAAGCTGACGATCGTCCCCGCCGCCAACGCCGACGCGGTCCCCGAGCACCACAACCGGATCTCCGGGCGGGTCACGGATGCCTCGTTCACCGGCATGTCCACCCAATACCTGGTGGCGACCCCGTGGGGCCAGGAGCTGATGGTGTTCGAGCAGAACCTGGCCGTGGGCGACCGGGTGCGCACGGGTGACTCCGTCATCGCGCACTGGTCGCCGCGGCACTCCTTCGGCCTCGACGCGGCCTCCGGCCGGGATGCCGGCCTGGACGAGGAGTTCGTCCAGGCGGTCAACTTCGACCGGAAGCTGGCAGCCCAGTCCGGCGACGCATCCGTGGGGGGCTGACCGGTGCCCGCCGTCGTCCCCACCGCGGGAGGCGGGCCTGCGGCGCCCCCTTCCCAGGTGTCCGGCACCGCGAGGAAGCGGACCGGCTACCTGCTCCTGCTGCCCGGCATCGCCTGGCTCGCCGTCTTCTTCGTGGTCCCGCTGATCTCGCTGTTCATGACGAGCCTGCAGGCCCCCGCCGGCGGATCGGGCAAG
This sequence comes from Candidatus Nanopelagicales bacterium, assembly GCA_041393815.1. NCBI lineage: Bacteria > Bacillati > Actinomycetota > Actinomycetes > Candidatus Nanopelagicales > Candidatus Nanopelagicales bacterium. Next base: position 657,313 of record JAWKJK010000002.1, read on the forward strand.
TACAAGCCGGCCTTCCAGATCTCCAACTACGCAGACGCCATCACGGAGTACTGGCCCCAGTTCGTCCGGTCGTTCATCTTCGCCGGGATCGCGACGGTGCTCGCGCTCGTGATCGCCTACCCGCTCGCGTACTTCATCGCCTTCCGGGCCGGCAAGTGGCGGGCGCTCATGCTGGTGCTCGTCGTCGCCCCGTTCTTCGCGTCGTTCCTGCTGCGTACCTATGCCTGGCGAACGATCCTGGCCGACGAGGGCTTCATCACGTCCCTCTTCAACGCCCTGCACCTGCTGCCCGAGGGGCGGATCCTCAACACGCCGCTGGCGGTCATCGCCGGTCTGACGTACAACTTCCTGCCGTTCATGATCCTGCCGCTGTACGCAGCGCTGGAGAAGATCGACCCGCGCCTGATCGAGGCCGGCAGCGATCTGTACGGCTCGCCGTTCACGGTGTTCCGCAAGATCACCTGGCCGCTCTCGCTGCCCGGCGTGGTCGCCGGAACCCTGCTCACGTTCATCCCGGCGTCCGGCGACTACATCAACGCCACCCTGCTGGGCTCGGTGAAGGACCGGATGATCGGCAACGCGATCCAGATCAACTTCATCCAGTTCCGCGACTACCCGATGGCCAGCGCGCTGTCGTTCATCCTGATGGCGATCATCCTGGTGCTCGTCTTCGTCTACATCCGCCGGGCCGGAACGGAGGACCTGGTCTGATGTCGACCGCGACCGCAACCACTGCCTCCGCCGCGGACCGCTCCGCGGTCCCGCCCAAGCCGTCGCTCGGCTACCGCGCGCTGCGCTGGTGGCGCGAGCACGTCATCGGGATCATCGCGGTCCTGGTGTTGGTCTACCTGTTCATCCCGATCGCCGTGGTCGCGGTGCTGAGCTTCAACAAGCCGGCCGGCAAGTACAACACCGCGTGGAACGAGTTCTCCCTCGACGCCTGGAAGAACATCTGCGGCGTACCCGGCGTGTGCTCGTCGTTCGTGACCAGCATCGAGATCGGTCTGATCGCGACCGCCGTCGCGACGGTCCTCGGCACGATGATCTCGTTCGCGCTGGTGCGGCACCGCTTCCGCGGCCGCGAGGCGACCAACCTGCTGATCTTCCTGCCGATGGCGACCCCCGAGGTCGTCATGGGTGCCAGCCTGCTGGCGCTGTTCCTCAACCTGAAGTTGCCGCTGGGGTTCTGGACGGTGACGATCGCGCACATCATGTTCACGATCAGCTTCATCGTCGTGACCGTGAAGGCGCGGCTGCAAGGTCTGGACCCGCGGCTGGAGCAGGCCGCCCAGGACCTGTACGCCAGCCCGCGTGAGACGTTCCGCTACGTGACCTTCCCGCTGGTGCTGCCCGGCATCATGGGTGCCGCGCTGCTCGGCTTCTCGCTGTCGTTCGACGACTTCATCATCTCGTTCTTCAACGCGGGCACCCTGGTCACGTTCCCGATCTACATCTGGGGTGCGGCGCAGCGCGGCATCCCGGTGCAGGTCAACGCCCTGGCCACGCTGGTGTTCGCCATCGCGCTGGTCATCGTGCTCGGCGGGCAGTACCTGAACCACCGCCGGCGCAAGAAGCTGGAGGCGGCCGTCTAGGCCTGATATCCGTGCCGTTCGCCCGACACCCGCGACCGCAGACGCTGGCCGCGCTCGCCGACCTGACGCATGTCCCGTTCTGGCTGGACAACCCGTCCCGCCCTGACGCGCGGGCTGCCCTGGTCGGCCCCACCGACGCCGACCTCCTCGTCGTCGGCGCCGGGTTCACCGGGCTGTGGACCGCGCTGCTGGCAAAGGAGGCCGACCCCGGCCTCGACGTCGTGCTGGTCGAGGGCGGTCGGGTCGCTGACGGCGCCACGGGGCGCAACGGCGGGTTCGTCGCCTCCTCGCTGACGCACGGGTTCCACAACGGCGTCGACCGGTGGCCGGGGGACATGCGGACCCTGGTCGCGATGGGGCACGCGAACCTCGACGCCCTCGAGGAGACGGTCACCCGGCTGGGCATCGACTGCGACTTCCGTCGCTCCGGGGAGATCGACGTCGCGACCGAGCCGTACCAGGTCGAGCACCTGCGCGGCGTGCCGGACGAGGCCGCCCCGTACGGCGAGAAGCTGGAGTGGCTGGACCGCGACCAGGTCCGCGCACTGGTCGACTCGCCCACCTACCTCGGCGCGGTCTACGACCGCGAGGGCGTGGCGATGGTGGACCCGGCCCGGCTGGCCTGGGGTCTGCGCGACGCCTGCCTCGCCCTCGGCGTGCGGCTGTACGAGCGCACCCCCGTGACGGGTCTGTCCGACGAGGGCGCCGCGGTGCGCGCGACGACGCCGTACGGATCGGTGCGCGCGGCCCGGGTTGCCTTGGCCACCAACGCATTCCCGCCCCTACTGCGCCGACTGTCGCACTATGTGGTCCCGGTGTGGGACTACGTGCTGGTGACCGAGCCGCTCACCGCCGAGCAGCGCGACTCCATCGGCTGGTCCGGGCGGCAGGGGGTCGGCGACTCCGGCAACCAGTTCCACTACTACCGGACCACCGAGGACGGCCGGATCCTGTGGGGTGGCTACGACGCCATCTACCACTGGAACAACGGCTTCGACCCGCGGATGGAGACCGACCCCGAGTCGTTCGGCCGGCTCGCGGAGCACTTCGTCGAGACGTTCCCGCAGCTGGAGGGCGTCCGCTTCACCCATGGCTGGGGCGGCGCCATCGACACCTGCTCGCGATTCAGCGCCTTCTGGGGCCGGGCGCACCGCGGGAAGACCGCCTATGTGATCGGCTACACCGGCCTGGGCGTGGGTGCCTCGCGCTTCGGGGCGCAGGTGGTGCTGGACCTGCTGGCCGGCCGCGCCACGCAGCGGACCGCCCTGGAGATGGTCCGGGACAAGCCGCTGCCGTTCCCGCCGGAGCCGGTGCGCTCGATCGGCATCGGCATCACCCGCCGGTCGCTGGACAAGGCGGACCGGCGGGAGGGCCACCGGGACCTGTGGCTGCGCACCCTGGACCGGCTCGGTCTCGGCTTCGACTCCTGAGGGACCCGTCGCCTGCGGCGCTCGACGTGTGCTCCGGAAGCCTTGCGAGGTGTAAGGCTGCGGGCGACCGACCCGTCACTGTGCGGGTGGACGGTTCCGGGCGGGGTTCGGAGACTGGTACCCGAGCAGAAGACCCGACCAGCCGACCGGGTCGCCCGTGGGCGACCCGGCAACTCCCACGGACGAGAGGTCCCGGCATGACCGCGCACATCACGCACTGGATCGACGGCAAGCCCTTCGGGGGAGTGGCGGAGCGCCAGGGGGAGGTCTTCGACCCGGCGACCGGTGAGCTCACCGCCCGCGTCGACTTCGCCACCGTCAGCGTGATGGACGAGGCGGTAGCGGCGGCCAAGGCGGCGTTCCCTGGCTGGCGCGACACGTCCCTGACCAAGCGCTCGCAGGTGCTGTTCGCGTTCCGCGAGCTGCTCAACTCCCGCAAGGAGGAGCTGGCCGCGATCATCACCTCGCAGCACGGCAAGGTGCTGTCGGACGCCCTGGGCGAGGTCACCCGCGGCCTGGAGGTCGTCGAGTTCGCGTGCGGCATCCCGCACCTGCTCAAGGGCGGCTTCTCCGAGGGCGTGTCCTCCGGCGTGGACGTCTACTCGATCCGGCAGCCGCTGGGCGTGGTGGGGATCATCTCGCCGTTCAACTTCCCGGCGATGGTGCCGATGTGGTTCTTCCCGATCGCGATCGCGACGGGCAACACGGTGGTGCTCAAGCCGAGCGAGAAGGACCCGTCGGCGGCGAACTTCATCGCCGAGCTGTGGGCCGAGGCCGGCCTGCCCGCCGGCGTGTTCAACGTGGTGCACGGGGACAAGGTCGCCGTCGATCGGCTGCTGGAGCACCGCGACGTCAAGAGCGTCTCGTTCGTCGGCTCCACCCCGATCGCGCAGTACGTCTACGAGACCGGCACGAAGAACGGCAAGCGGGTGCAGGCGCTGGGCGGGGCGAAGAACCACATGCTGGTGCTGCCGGATGCGGACCTGGACCTGGCCGCGGACCAGGCGGTCAACGCCGGGTACGGCTCGGCGGGCGAGCGGTGCATGGCCATCTCGGTCGTGCTCGCCGTGGACCCGATCGGCGACGAGCTGGTCGCGAAGATCGCGCAGCGGATGCCCGAGCTGAAGACCGGCGACGGTCGCCGCGGCTGCGACATGGGCCCGCTGGTCACCAAGGTGCACCGGGACAAGGTCGCCTCCTACGTCGACGCCGGCGAGGCCGCCGGGGCGTCGCTGGTCGTCGACGGCCGTGACCCGCAGGTCGACGGTGAGCCGGGCGGCTACTGGCTCGGACCGACGCTGTTCGACCACGTGACGACCGACATGACGATCTACTCCGACGAGATCTTCGGCCCGGTGCTGTCGGTGGTCCGGGTGCCCTCGTACGAGGCCGGCGTCCAGCTGATCAACGACCACCCCTACGGCAACGGCACCGCGATCTTCACCAACGACGGCGGCGCCGCGCGGCGGTTCCAGAACGAGGTCGAGGTCGGCATGATCGGCGTCAACGTGCCGATCCCGGTGCCGATGGCCTACTACTCCTTCGGCGGCTGGAAGAACTCCCTGTTCGGCGACACCCACGCGCACGGCACCGAGGGCGTGCACTTCTTCACCCGCGGCAAGGTCGTCACCTCGCGCTGGCTGGACCCCAGCCACGGCGGCCTCAACCTGGGCTTCCCGACCCAGAGCTGACGCGCCCGGTCCCGCATCCGCGGCCCCCGATCCGACGTCCTCGCGGCGCCGGATCGGGGGCCGCGTCACTTCCGGGCGTCCGCCGCCTACGCGGCGCTAGCCTGCGCGCATGGCACGCTACGGCGCTCAGTTCGGTCCGGACCTCACCTTCCTGGGCGTCGAGCCCTGCGACCTCGACGAGCCGGAGTCTTACGCGGACGCCGACGTGGTCATCCTCGGGGCACCGTTCGACGGCGGGACGTCGTACCGCTCCGGCGCCCGCTTCGGCCCGAAGGCATTGCGGGAGACCTGCTATCTCGCGCACGACGGGTCGCGCCCCTCGCTGGCGCTCCGGGTTGACGGCCTGCAGGACCTGTGCGTGCTGGACGCGGGCGACGTGGAGATGTTCAGCGGCGACGCCGCCCGCTCGTGCGCGGACCTCGAGGCTGCGGTGGAGAAGGTCGCGCGCTCCGGGGCGATCCCGCTGATCCTCGGCGGCGACCACACCGTCACCTGGCCCGACGTGACCGGTGTGGCCCGGGGCGGGGATCGTTGGGGGAGGGTCGCGGTCATCCACTTCGACGCGCACGCGGACACCGGCAACATCGAGTTCGGCTCGCTGATCGGCCACGGCCAGCCCATGCGCCGGCTGATCGAGTCCGGTGCTGCCCGCGGCGACCGGTTCCTGCAGATCGGCCTGCGCGGGTACTGGCCGCCGCCGGACATCCTCGCCTGGATGGCCGAGCAGAGGATGCGGTCGTACGAGATGACCGAGATCGTCACGCGCGGGCTCGACGAGTGCCTGACCGAGGCGTTCGCCATCGCGATGGACGAGTGCGACGGGGTGTTCCTGTCGGTCGACATCGACGTGTGCGACCCGGGGCACGCGCCGGGGACGGGCACCCCGGAACCGGGCGGGCTGTCGGCGCGGCAGCTGCTCGATGCCGTGCGCCGCATCTGCTACGAGCTGCCCGTCCTCGGCATGGACGTGGTCGAGGTGTCGCCCCCGTACGACCACGCCGACATCACCGCGCTGCTCGGCAACCGGGTGGTGCTGGAGGCGCTGTCGGCGCTGGCCCGCAAGCGCAAGGACGCGCGCGACGGCACCGTCTGGGACCCCCGCCAGCCCCTCCTGGCCGACCGCATCCCCGGCGAGTAGCCCCGCCCACCTCGCCCGCCATTTCACGACGGAATGAGTCGGGGCGTTGCTTTGGGGGCCATTTCCGGCTGGTAAGCGACGTGGGGACTCATTCGGCCGAGGTAGTGGGCGGGTTGTCGCGGGACCTGGCGGGGGCGTCGGGGACGCCGTAGCCGGTGCCGCGGCGGTGCGGTGGTGTCGGCACGGCCTGCTCCACCGGGCAGCGTGCGTCGGGGCAGGCGAGCTCGTCGCACAAGCGGCACATGTACTCGCTGGTGAGCAGGTCGTCCGCCAGCGCCTCCAGCATCGCGTCCGCGGCGTCGGCGAGGGCGCGGACCTGGTCGTCGTCGAGGGCGTCGACCGCCCGGGTGAGGACGTCGCGGCGGGCCGCCAGCACCGCCAGGGCCATCCGCTCGCCGACGGCGGTCAGGGCGAGCAGCCGGGTGCGCCCGTCCTCGCCGGGAATCCGCTCGACCAGACCCTCGGCCGCCAGGCGTTCGCTGAGCTGGACGGCGCCCGGGTGGGTGATCCGCAGCCGGGCTGCCAGGAACGTGATGGGGCGGTCGGGGTACCACAGCAGCGTCACCAGGGCCGCCGGCGTGGCTGCACCGTGGTGCGCCGCAGCCTCGGTGCCCAGACGTACGCGGTCACTGATGGTCTGCGCGAGCGTGCCCAGGACGTTCGCGGTGAATGCGCGGTCGGCGCGGATGCCGGTGCGTGGTGGCCGAGGGGCGCGAGCGGGCAGCGCGATGCCGTCGACGGGGTGGAAGCGGCGTTCGGGCGAGGCCATGGCGGCGGTCCTCCGTACGAGGAGGGATCCCATATAAGGGGCTTATGCCTTACTGTGCCGAGCACCAGCCGGTGCCCGCAACCCGCGGGGGCCGCGAACCACAGAGAGCCAGGTCATGCGCATCCTCATCGTCGGCGCCGGTGGCGTCGGCACCTCCGCCGCCCTGATCGCCGCCCGCCGCGACTTCTTCGAGCACGTGGTGGTCGCCGACTACGACGAGGCCCGGGCCCGCGCCGTCGTCGAGCGGGTCGCGGACCCGCGCTTCTCGGCCGCCCAGGTCGACGCGTCCAGCGCCGAGGCCGTCGCCACGCTCTGCCGCGAGAACGGCATCACCCACGTGCTCAACGTGGTCGACCCGCGCTTCGTCATGCCCATCTTCGAAGGTGCGTTCGCGGCGGGCGCCGACTACCTGGACACCGCCATGAGCCTGTCGCGCCCGCACCCCGAGCAGCCGTACGAGCTGTCCGGCGTGAAGCTCGGCGACGAGCAGTTCGCGAGGGCGGGGGAGTGGGAGTCGGCCGGCCGGCTGGCCCTGGTCGGCATGGGCGTCGAGCCCGGGCTGGCCGACGTCTTCGCGCGCTACGCCGCGGACCACCTCTTCAGTGAGATCGACGAGCTCGGCGTGCGCGACGGCGCCAACCTGGTCGTGCACGGCTACGACTTCGCCCCGTCCTTCTCCATCTGGACGACCATCGAGGAGTGCCTGAACCCGCCGGTGATCTGGGAGAAGGACCGCGACTGGTTCACCACCGCGCCGTTCTCCGAGCCCGAGGTGTTCGACTTCCCCGAGGGCATCGGCCCGGTCGAGTGCGTGAACGTCGAGCACGAGGAGGTCCTCCTCATGCCGCGCTGGGTCGACGCCAAGCGCGTGACGTTCAAGTACGGCATCGGCGACGAGTTCATCGAGGTGCTCAAGACGCTGCACAAGCTGGGCCTGGACCGCACCGAGAAGGTGAAGGTCGGCGGGGTCGAGGTCAGCCCCCGCGACGTGGTGGCCGCGTGCCTGCCCGACCCGGCGACGCTCGGCGACAAGATGACCGGCAAGACGTGCGCCGGCACCTGGGTGACCGGCCGCGGCAAGGACGGTCAGCCGCGCGAGGTGTACCTGTACCACGTCGCCGACAACGAGTGGACGATGGCGGAGTACGGCACCCAGGCCGTGGTCTGGCAGACCGCGATGAACCCGGTGGTCGCGCTGGAGCTGCTGGCCACCGGTGCGTGGTCCGGTGCCGGGGTGCTCGGCCCGGAGGCGTTCGACGCCGTGCCGTTCCTCGACCTGCTCAAGGACGGGTACGGCCAGCCGTGGGGTCTGCAGGAGCGCACCCCCGCCGCCCGCTGAGGTTGTCCGGCCGGTGGCGGCGGGCCGCGGCGCGATCCGCCCCACCCGCGAAACCCGTTGGTGTGGTGCCGGTTGCGTGAGCTACAGCTCACGCAACCGGCACCACAAGCCGTTCGACTCAGCCGGCGGGCTCGGCGTGCATCTCCTTGAAGGTGAGCAGGCTGGGCGCGAACTTGTGCGCGGTGCGGTCCACGTCGACGTGGATGACCGCGGGCCGCCCGGAGGCCAGCGCCGCCTCGAGGGCCGGCCGCAGCTCGTCCGGGTGCGACACCCGCGCGCCGTACGCCCCCATACTCTGCGCCATCACGTCGTAGCGGATCTCGTCGAGGTCGGTGTTGATCCGCTCCTCGTCCGGCAGCCCGCCCTCGGCGACCAGCTTCTCCGGGTTGAGCGCAAACTCCTGGTTGACCTTCACCATGCCCCACGCCCGGTCCGCGAGCACGAGCACGATGACCGGCAGGTCGTTGCGGACCGCAGTCTCGATCTCCTGCGGGTGGAAGCCGAACGCACCGTCACCCGTGATGCAGTAGACGGTCCGGCCGGGGCAGGCCACCTTCGCACCGAGCGCCTGCGCGACACCGGCGCCGAGCATGCCGAACTTGTACGTCGACAGCAGCGAGTGCGGCTCCCGCACCTCGTGGTAGAGCTGGCCCCAGATGGCGGTGTTGCCGCCGTCGGCCACCATGACGGCGTCGTCGCCGAACACCTCCTGGCAGGCCGGTGCGACGTGGGCTGAGTGCATCGGGTCGCCGACGACCGACAGCGCCCCGTCGAGCGCCGCGCGACCGGCCGCCTTCTCGGCCGCATACGTCGCGAGGCGCTCCTGACGGGCCGGCAGCACCGCGGACAGGTCCGACTTCTCCAGCACGTCACCGAGGGCGGCGAGGAACTCGCGCACGTCGGCCAGCACCGGCAGGTCGACCGGCTTGTTCAGCCCGAGCATCTCGTCGTCGACGTCGACCTGGATCAGCCGCTGGCCGGAGCCGTCGGCCTCGGAGCCTCTGCGCCAGTACGGGGCCTTGCCCCACCAGTCGGTCTCGCCGAAGCGGGTGCCGAGCGCCAGCACGACGTCGGCCTCGTTGCGCACCTTGTTGTTCAGCTCGGTGTGGACCATCGGCACGGACACGTCGAGCCGCTCGTCGATGACGTCGCGGGCCGCCCAGCTCGTGGTGACCGGGGCACCCAGCAGCTCCGCGACGCGACGCAGCTCGGCCTCTGCGTGGGCGTGCAGCACGCCGGAACCGGCGTGGATCATCGGCGCCTGCGCAGCGACCAGCATCTCCGCGGCCTCGGCCACGTACTCGGGGGCCGGGACGACCGCGTCCAGCCGGCGGTAGCGCTCGGGCTCGACGTCCGGCCGCACCGGCTCGTCGAACTGGCCGTTCATGATGTCCTCGGGCACGGTCAGGTGCACGACACCGGGACGACCGTCCCAGCACCGGCGCAGCGCCTTGTGGAACAGCTCGGGGATGCGGTCGAACGACGGCACCGCCTCGCTCCACTTGGCCATCGGCCGGATCACGGCCGGCTGGTCGAAGTACTGGTACGTGCCGCCGCGGTCCGGGCCCACGATCTGGTGCCGGCGCCAGGACGTGATCAGCAGGATGCGGTTGCCCTCGCCGTTCTCGACCGCGACACCGGGCAGCGCGTTGGCCACGCCGGGGCCGTTGCTGGCGATGGCGACGCCGAGCCGCCCGGTGAGCCGGGCGTACGCGCCGGCCATGTGCAGGGCGGTGGTCTCGTGCCGCGGGGTGACCAGGCGGATGCCGTGGTCGCGCAGGTGCGAGTAGAGGCCGAAGTAGGTGCCGTCGATGATGCCGAAGACGACCTCGACGCCCTCGGCGGCGAGCATGCGGGCGAGTCGCTCGCCCCCGGAGATCTGGGCCATGGGTATGTGCTTCCTCGTGTGTCGGTGTCGGTGGGGCGATGTGTCGGTGCGGGATCAGCGGCCGGAGCCGGTCAGCGCGCGGTAGCGCTGCACCAGGCCGTCGGCGATGGGTGCGTGGTCGAAGGCGCCGGCCGCGACCCGGCCGGCGAGGGTCTTCAGCACGATGCGGTCGGTGAGGGCGGGCAGGTGCCGGCCGAGGAAGAACTCGACGCGGCCGCGCGGTGAGGTGGGCATGTCACGGCGAGGCCGCCGGGCGGCGCAGGCGGTGACGATCGTGTCGACCACCCCCTCCAGCGGCTCGTAGTGCGACACGCCCTCCAGGGACAGCCCGGCCGCGGCGGTCGAGTCGTGGATCGGGCTGCGCACCATGGACGGGTACACCGTCGTGACCGTGACGTACGGCGCGTACTCCAGTCGCAGCGCGTCGGCGTAGGCCACCATCGCGCGCTTCGAAACGCCGTACGCGGCGGCCAGCGGCAGCGGCATGACCGCCATCCGCGAGGCCACCATCACCACCCGCCCGCGGGACTCGACCAGCGCGGGGAGCAGGGCGGCGGTGACGCGCCAGGTGCCGAGCAGGTTGATCTCGAGCTGGCGCGAGACGACCTCGTCCGGCGCCGAGCCCGCCGGCGCTGGGCCGCCGATGCCCGCGTTGTTGACCAGCAGATCGAGCCCGCCGAGGAGCTCGACCGCGGCGGCGCAGGCGGACTCGACCGAGGACTGGTCGGTGACGTCGCAGGCCAGCACGGGTGCGTCGGGGTCCTCGGACGGGACCAGGTCCAGTCCCACCACCCGCGCGCCGCGGGACCTCAGCGCGGCGGTGATGGCCTGGCCGAAGGTGCCGGAGGCACCGGTCACGATCGCGCGGCGGCCGGTCAGGTCGGCGTCGGTCATCGGGCGGCTCCCGGGGTCGTGGTCGTCATCGGCGTCGTGGTCGGCAGGGTTGTCGGGCGGGCGTACAGGGCGTTGAGCCACCGGTGGGCGTACGCGCGGAAGGCCGCGCGCTCCTCGTCCGCGTGCTCCGGTCGGGCGGCCAGCGCGGTCACGTGCCCGTGCACGGCCCAGGCCACGCTGCGGACAGCGACGTGAGGGGTCGGCTCGTCGACCAGGCCGCGGGCGTGCGCGTCGGTGAGGTACGCCTCGACCAGGCGGTAGAGCGGCGCGGCGAACTCGTCGTCAAGGTCGTGGTGGGTCGTCGGCGTCAGCCAGCGACGCAGCCACAGGTACGTGGTGGCCGGCTCGGACTCCAGCAGGTCCAGGTAGGTGTCCAGCAGGTCGTGCAGCCCGGTCAGCGCGGACTCCGGGGAGTCCGGGGCGTGGGCCCGCACTCGGACCGCCGCCGCCTCCAGCGCCTCCTGCTCGGCCAGGAACACCCGCTCGAACACCGCGGCGTAGAGGTCGGACTTGCTGCCGACGTGGTGGTGGACCGTGGCCACGGTGAGGTCGGCGGCGGCGGCGATCTCCCGCATCCCCACCGCGTCGTAGCCGCGCTCGGCGAACAGCCGGGTGGCGGCTGCCAGGATGCGCTCGGTGCTGGTGGGGGCGTCGTCGTCGCGGGGCGGGCGACCGGGACCACGACGCGTCGGTGCGGCGGGGACGCTGCGCAACCGGGGGGCGACGGGCATGCGGCGTAATCTATCATACGTTCGATTGATTGGGAGCGGGCCGGCAAGACCGGGCCGCGGACGGCGGATGGGGCGGATGGACCTGAGCGCGCTGCTCGCGCTGGCGGTGGTGGCGGTGGCGTTGGGCGCCGTCGCGCAGGCCGTGACGGGCATCGGGTTCGCCCTGGTGAGCGCCCCGTTCGTGATCGCCCTGCTCGGCCCGCGCGAGGGGGTCTCGGTCGTCTGCGTGCTGGCGACGCTCGCCTCGGTGCTGCCGCTGCTGCGCGAGGGACGCTCGACCCGCTGGCGCGACGTGTGGCTGCTGCTCGCCCCGATCGCGATCGCGACCCCGATCCTCGCCTGGCTGCTCTCGGGGGTGCAGACCCGGGTGCTCGCCGCGGCCGCCGGGGTGGCGATCCTGCTCGCCGTCGTGGTGCTCGCGCGCGGAGTCCGGCTGCGCCACCTGACCGGGATCCCGGGAGTGGTCGGCGCGGGGGTCGCCAGCGCCGCGATGAACGTCGTCGGCGGTGTGGGCGGCCCACCCGTCGCGCTCTACGGCGCCAACGCCGGGTGGTCGGTGCCGGAGAGCAGGGCGACGCTGCAGTGGCTGTTCGCGTTCCAGAACGCCATCACGGTCGCCGCCCTCGGCTGGGCCTTCCCGTCGTGGGAGCTGCTGGCCGGGCTCCTCGTCGGCACCGTGCTCGGCACCCTGGTCGCGATCCGGCTGCCGCTGGCGTGGGCGCGTACGGGCGTGCTGCTCGTGTCCGCCGTCGGCGGCTTGGCCCTCCTGCTCGGCTTCGGCTCGTAGCCCTCGACGCCGGCCCCGTGCCGGCCCACCCATCCCTCCATGCGACGGAATGAGTCCCCACGTCGCTTGGGGCCGAGAATTCGGCCTGTAAGCAACGCCCGGACTCATTCCGTCGAGAGCGGGACGGTGGGTGCCCCTCGGTCGGGGTGGGCGGGCGGAGGGCGCTTGCGTCAGGAGGCGTGGGCGACGAAGGCCTTCTCCAGCACCGTGAGCGCCTCGTCCAGCAACTCGTCGCCGATCACCAGCGGCGGCAGGAAGCGCAGCACGTTGCCGTAGGTGCCGGCCGTCAGGACCAGCACGCCCTCGGCGTGGCAGGCCTTGGCCACGGCACCGGTGGTGTCGGGGTCCGGGTCGGTGGTGCCGGGCTTGACGACCTCGACCGCCAGCATCGCGCCGCGGCCGCGGACCTCGCCGATGACGCCGGTGCGCTCCGCGATCGCCTGCAGCCGGGGCACCATCACCGACTCGATGTGCCGCGCCCGCGCGGCCAGGTCCTGCTCCTCCATCGTCTGGATGGACCCGAGTGCCGCGGCGCAGGCGACCGGGTTGCCGCCGTACGTGCCACCGAGACCGCCGGCGTGCACCGCGTCCATCACCTCGGCGCGGCCGGTCACGGCCGCCAGCGGCAGGCCGCCGGCGATCCCCTTCGCGGTGGTGATCATGTCCGGGACGACGCCCTCGTGCTCGCACGCGAACCACGAGCCGGTGCGGCAGAAGCCGGTCTGGATCTCGTCGGCGATGAACAGGATCCCGTTGTCGTTGCAGAACTTCTGCAGCGCGGGCAGGAAGCCGGGTGCGGGCACGACGAAGCCGCCCTCGCCCTGGATCGGCTCGATGATGACGGCCGCCACGTTGGACGGGCCGACCTCCTTCTCCAGCTTGAGCAGCGCATCGCGGGCGACCTGCGCGCCGTCCTTGCCGCCGTCGCGGAACGGGTACGACGTCGGGACCCGGTAGACCTCGGGGGCGAACGGCCCGAACGAGTGCTTGTACGGCATGTTCTTCGCCGTCAGCGCCATCGTCAGGTTCGTCCGGCCGTGGTAGCCGTGCTCGAACACCACGACGGCCTGGCGCTTGGTGTAGGCGCGGGCGATCTTGACGGCGTTCTCGACCGCCTCGGCGCCGGAGTTGAACAGCGCCGACTTCTTGGCGTGGTCGCCGGGCGTCAGCCGGTTCAGCTCCTCGCAGACGGCCACGTAGCCCTCGTACGGGGCCACCATGAAGCAGGTGTGGGTGAACTCCGCGACCTGCTTCTGCACGTTCTCCACCACGTGCGGGGCGGCGTTTCCGACGCTGGTCACGGCGATGCCGGACCCGAGGTCGATCCAGGAGTTGCCGTCGACGTCGACGAGCACACCGCCGCCCCCGGCCTCGACGAACGCGGGCAGCATCCCGCTCACGCCGGCGGAGACCGCGGCCTGGCGGCGGGCCAGCAGCGCGGCCGACTTCGGACCGGGGATCTCCGTGACCAGGCGGCGTACCTGGGGCAGGTCGGGGCCGCCGACGAGGTTCTCGCTCATCGTCTCGCTCTCAGGGTGAGGGGAGCCCGCGGGTCCGGGCGCCCCCGAGCCTAGGCCGGTGCGCCCCTCCGCGCGCGTCCGTGTCGTCCTTTCGGGGGCCTACCCTTGTCCGGTCCGGACAGTGCCCTGGCAGGGGCAACCGCCGAGGAGGATCCATGCCGCTGCGGCTGCGCGACGTCGTGGCACTCCCCGACCTCGGTCTGGCCCTGCGCGGGGATCCTCCGCCGGGGGCACTGGACCGTCCGGTGCGCTGGGTCGCGGTGTCCGAGCTGGACGACCCGGGCCCCTACCTCGAGGGCGGCGAGTTGGTCCTCACCACCGGCCTGCGCTACGTCGACGACCCGGACGCGGCCACGGCGTACATCGGCCACCTGGTCCAGGCCGACGTGACCGCGCTCGGCTTCGGCGTCGGCGTCAGTCACGACGAGGTGCCGCCGCACCTGGTTGCCTCCGCCGCCCGTGCCGGGCTGCCCCTGGTGGTCGTACCCGCCCCGACGCCGTTCATCGCGGTGACCAAGGCCGTGACCCGACAGCTGGCCGCGGAGGAGTACGACGAGGCGGCGCGCGGCTTCACCGCCCAGCGCGATCTGATCCGGGCCGTGCTGGCCCCGGACGGCAGCGGGGCCGCCTCGGTCGTGACCCGGCTGGCCCGGCACCTCGGTGGCTTCGCCCTGCTGCTGGACCCGGCGGCGTCGGTCGTGCACGCCGCACCCCCGGAGGCGGCCCGCCGGTCCGCGGACCTGGTGGAGGAGGTGGCCCGGCTGCGGCCGCGCGGACTGCTGGCCTCGTCGGTGGTCGCCACGGCGGACGAGTACCTGGTGCTGCAGCCCCTGGGCGTCGACGGCCGGGCCCGCGGCTTCCTGGCGGTGGGCGCCGGCGGTCCGCTCGGCCCGCACGACCAGGCCGTGGTGAACCTCGCCGTCTCGCTGCTGTCGCTGGAGCTCGGCCGGGCCGACGGGCGTTCGGCCGCCGACCGCGGCCTGCGGTCCGTCGCCGTGGGCCTGCTCCTCGACGGCCGCGCGGCCGAGCTGCCGATGGACGCGCTGGGCTGGGGGGCGCTGCGTCGTGGCCGGGTACGGGTCGCCCTGGTCCAGCCGGGCGCCGACGGCGCCGCCGCGGCGGAGGATCGCGTGCGCGAGGCCGCCCCGGGCGCGGCGGTGGCAGTACGAGCGGCCGGGGCCGAGCCGCGGGTCGTCGCGCTGCTGCCGGAGGACTGCACGCTGGAGGGCGTCGACCTGGGGGCGGGGGTGGCCGTCGGGCTGTCCGAGCCCGCGCCGGCCCTCACCGGGGCGCCGGGCGAGACGGCATCCGCCCTCGCCCGTGCCGCGGGCCAGGCGGCGCAGGCGCTCGCCGCGTCGGTGGCCTCCGGGTCCGGGTGGACCCCATACGCGGCGCTGCGGTCGCGCGGCCTGGAGGCACTGCTGGAGCCGGAGGCGACCGACGCCTGGGCGCGGGCCCTGCTGGAGCCGCTCGACGCCCCCGACGAGCGGTCCGACCTGCGCACGACGCTGCGGGTGTGGCTGGAGCAGCACGGCCAGGTCGACGCCGCCGCGGGGCGGCTGGGTGTGCACCGGCACACCGTCCGGCACCGGCTGCGCCGGGCCGAGGCGCTGCTGGGCCGTTCGCTCGACGACCCCGCGGTGCGCGCCGAGCTGTGGGTGGCCCTGGGCCGTACCACCGGCCCGGACCCGTCGTAGCCGGCGGACCCTCCGGGTCGGTGGCCGAGGCCTGGGAGGAGCGCCGAGATGGACGGGTGTGCCGCTCGCGGTCGTCCGTACCGTCGCCGCCATGGCGACTCCGGCTCCTCCCCGCACCCCGCTATCCGCCTCGACCGACCCCGTGCCGTTCTGGCTGGCCGGGCGCCCGGCCGGCTCCGACGTCACCGCGGAGGTGCGCCACCCCGACGACGGGACGCTGGTGGCGGCGTACGCGGTCCCGACCGCGGGCCAGGTCGAGGAGGCCGTGGCCGCCGCCTGGCGGTCCCGGCACGCTGCCCAGGCGCTCAGCGCAGCCGCCCGCGCGGATGCGCTCGCGCACGTCTCTCGGCGGTTGACCGAGCGCGCCGACGAGGTCGCGCACCTCATCACCGCGGAGAACGGCAAGCCGCTGATGTGGGCCCGCGCGGAGGCCGCCCGCGCCGCGTCCACGTTCCGCTGGGCCGCGGAGGAGGCCCGGCGGTGGGGAGGTGACCTCCAGCGCCTCGACACCGATGCGGCGATGGCCGGCCGCGCCGCCGTGGTCCGGCGCTTCCCGCACGGTCCCGTGCTGGGCATCGCGCCGTTCAACTTCCCGCTCAACCTGGTCGCCCACAAGGTCGCCCCCGCGCTGGCGGTCGGGGCGCCGATCGTGCTCAAGCCCGCGCCCGCGACCCCGCTGTCCGCGCTACTGCTCGGCGAGCTACTCGCCGAGACCGGCCTGCCCGAGGGCATGTGGTCGGTCCTGCCGGTGGGCAATGACGCCGCCGCGGCGCTGGTCGCCGACGAGCGGCTGCCGATCGTGTCGTTCACCGGCTCCGAGGGAGTCGGATTCGCCATCCAGGCGGCCGCACCCCGCAAGCACGTCACGCTCGAGCTCGGGGGCAACGCGGCGGCGATCGTGCTGTCCGACTGGTCCAGCGACGATGACCTGGAGTGGGCCGCGATGCGGATCGCGACGTTCGCCAACTACCAGGCCGGGCAGTCCTGCGTATCGGTGCAGCGCGTCCTGGTCGACCGAGCCGTGCACGACCGCTTCGTACCCCAGCTGGTGAAGAAGGTCGAGGCGCTGCGCACCGGCTCCCCGTGGGACGACGACGTCGTCGTCGGCCCGCTGATCTCCGAGGCGGCGGCGCGCCGCGTCGAGGACTGGGTCGACGAGGCTGTCGCCGCGGGCGCCACCCTGCTCACGGGCGGCGTCCGCGACGGCGCGTCGTACGCACCGACCGTGCTGGCGGACGCCCCCGCCGACGTCCGCATCTCCTGCGAGGAGGTGTTCGGGCCGGTTATGACGGTGCAGGTGTTCGACGGGGTGGACGAGGCGTTCGCCGTGGTCAACGACTCCCGTTTCGGTCTGCAGACCGGGGTGTTCACGCATGACCTGCGTACGGCGTTCCGCGCGCACCGCGACCTCGAGGTCGGCGGCGTGATCATCGGGGACGTGCCCAGCTTCCGGGCGGACCAGATGCCGTACGGGGGAGTGAAGTCGTCCGGCGTGGGCCGGGAGGGGCTGCGGGCGGCGATGGAGGACTTCACGCACGAGCGGGTCCTCGTCCTTACGGGCCTGGAGCTGTGACACCCTCGTCCCCGCCCGCCGCCTGGGCCCAGGGGTGCCGGAAGGTGTCCTTCGGCCACAGCAGGTAGCCGGCCAGCAGCGCCAGTCCGCAGCCGACGGCGGTGTCGAGGAGGCGGAAGCCGCCCCACTCGGCCACGGCGCCGGTGGGTGCGCCGACGAGCAGGGCGGCGGCCGCCGCGCTCATGGCCGCGCTCAGCGTCGGCTGCCGCTGGCTGTACAGCAGCGCGCCCAGCAGCGCGACGACGGCCAGGGCCACCAGGGCCCCGACGGGGACGACCAGGGACAGCAGCCCGATGGCGATGACCCCGACGAGGGTGCCGGCGACCCGCACGAAGGCGGTCTGGACCGGGTCCCGGCCGGTCGGCAGCAGCACGATGTAGGCACCCAGGAAGATCCACATCGCGTTGCGGCCGGTGTCGAGCTGGAACAGCAGCATGGCCAGGCCCAGGGCGATCGCGCGCCGGATCCCATCGCGGGTGTAGGCGTCGACGGTCCGCAGCGACGTCCAGATCTGCCGCCACGGCCCGGGGCCGCTGGGCCGCGGAAGGCGGTCGGCCCCCGCACGGCGACGCCTCAGGACGCCCACGACCACGGCGACGACGACGCCCGCGGCGGCACCCGCGAGGACGGCCAGCACGATGTCGGTCGCGGGTACCTCGGCCGCGCGCAACAGCATGCCGACGATCGCCGCGATCAGGTAGGAGATCGAGCCCAGCAACCCCAGGACCGGGCCGACCTTGCCCGCCGCGAAGGCCGCGGACGTGAGGACGGCGACCACGGCCATCGACGCCGCGGCGGCCAGCGGCTGCCCCGTCGTCAGGCCGGCCAGCAGCGTCCCCGCCGTCGCGGCGACCACCGCGAGGACACCGGCGCCCGCTGCGGCTGCGGCGGGGGCGGAGAACGCGACCGCGCCCGCCAGCGCGGAGACGATCGCGGCGAACGCGGTGCCCACCGTGGACCCCAGGGGCCAGCCCGCCGCTGCCCCGGCGGCACCGCCCACCACCGCGCCCAGCCCGAGGGGCCACTGCAGCGGTGCTCCGGTGGAACCCAGGGCGCGCCGCCACGCCGGCCTGGGGTCCGCGCTCGGATCCGGCCGCGTCGGGCGGTCGTCGTCGGCGTGGTCCGCGGACGCGTCCAGCGGGGGCATGGCGGCAGCGTAGGCACCGTCGCGGCCGGGGGACGCGGGCCTGCCCCGGTCGCGGCGTCGCCGTCGGCGTTCCGGTCGGCGACAATGTCCGCGTGACGGTGCGCGAGGTGGTGCTGCTGGGCAGCACCGGGTCCATCGGGACCCAGGCGCTGGACATCGTGCGCCGCAACCCCGACCGGTTCCGCGTGGTCGGCCTCGCCGCCGGCGGGTCCGACGTCGCGCTGCTCGCCGCCCAGGCCCTGGAGTTCGGCGTCGACGTGGTCGCGGTGGCCCGCGCCGGTGCCGCCTCGGACCTGCAGCTGGCCTTCTACGCCGAGGCCCAGCGCCGCGGGTTCGCGTCCGGCGAGTTCGCCGTACCCAAGATCCTGGCCGGCCCGGACTCGGCAGCCGAGGTGGCCGCCTGGCCGTGCGACGTGGTGCTCAACGGCATGAGCGGGTCGGCCGGACTGGTCCCGACGCTGCGCGCGCTGGAGGCCGGGCGCACCCTCGCACTGGCCAACAAGGAGTCCCTCATCGTCGGGGGACCGCTGGTGAAGGACCTGGCCCGGCCCGGGCAGATCGTGCCGGTGGACTCCGAGCACTCCGCGCTGGCCCAGTGCCTGCGCGGTGGGACGGCCGCGGAGGTCCGGCGGCTGGTGCTCACGGCCAGCGGCGGCCCCTTCCGCGGCTTGGATCGCGACGCCCTCGCCGACGTCACGCCCGAGCAGGCGCTGGCCCACCCGACCTGGGACATGGGACCCCTGGTGACGGTCAACTCCGCGACCCTGATGAACAAGGGGCTCGAGGTCATCGAGGCGCACCTGCTGTTCGACCTGCCGCTGGAGCGGATCGACGTGGTCGTGCACCCCCAGTCGGTCGTGCACTCGATGGTGGAGTTCACCGACGGCTCGACGCTGGCGCAGGCCAGTCCGCCGGACATGCGACTGCCGATCGCGCTTGGGCTGTCGTGGCCGGATCGGGTCCCGGACGCGGCGCCGGGCTGCGACTGGACGCGGGCCACGTCCTGGGAGTTCTTCCCGCTGGACGAGGGCGCGTTCCCCGCGGTGGCCCTGGCCCGGCGCGCGGCCACGGTCGGGGGCACCGCGCCCGCGGTGTTCAACGCTGCCGACGAGGAGTGCGTGGCTGCCTTCCTGTCCGGTCGCATCCCGTTCCTCGGCATCGTGGACACCGTGGCGCGGGTGCTCGAGGAGCACCTGGCCGACGTGGGTCCGAGCGGTCGGGACGGGAACCGGGTGACACTGGCGGACGTCCTCTCCGCGGAGGACTGGGCCCGGCGCCGCGCTCGCGAGGTGACCGGGCTGGACTCGACCGCCATGACCCGCACCCGAGTACCGGGGGAGGACGGCTGATGCTCACCGTCATCGGCATCGTGCTGTTCGCGCTGGTGATCATGCTGTCGATCGCGCTGCACGAGGTCGGCCACCTGGTCCCCGCGAAGCGCTTCGGGGTCAAGGTCACCGAGTACATGATCGGCTTCGGCCCGATGGTGTGGTCGCGGCGCCGCGGCGAGACGGACTACGGCGTCAAGGCGATCCCGCTGGGCGGCTACATCCGGATGATCGGGATGCTGCCGCCGCCGAAGGACGCCCCGCCCGGCACCGCCCGGGCCGCCACCACCGGCCGGATGGCGCTCCTGGTCGAGGAGGCCCGCCGCCAGTCGCTGGAGGAGGTCGCGCCCGGAGACGAGAACCGCGTCTTCTACAAGCTCCCCGTGCGCAAGCGGATCGTCATCATGCTGGGCGGACCGCTGATGAACCTGCTGCTGGCGTTCGTCCTGTTCGCCGGCGTGCTGGTCGGGATCGGCCTGCCCGAGCCGACCCTGCAGGTCACCGCGGTCACCGCCTGCACTCCCACGTCCGCAAACCCGTCCGCCGACGCGACCGAGGCCGGCGGCTGCCCGGCCGGCTCGCAGCCCTCGCCGGCCTCGGCGGCCGGGATCCAGCCCGGCGACACGATCGTGTCGATCGACGGCCGGGAGTTCACCTCGTGGGACGAGATGACCGCCTGGGTCCGCGCCGCGGGCGCCGTACCCGTGACGATCGTGCTCGACCGGGGCGGCAGCCAGGTCACCACCGAGACGACGCTGGCCACCGCGGAGCGTCCGGTCACCGACGAGACCGGACGGCCTACCGGGGAGACCGAGTCGGTGTCCTACCTCGGCGTCCGCCCCGAGATCGCGTACGTGTCCCAGCCGTGGTCGGCGGTGCCGCAGCAGATGTGGGACCTGACGACGGCATCGGTGAAGGCGCTGGTGTCGCTGCCGGTGCGGCTGTACGAACTGCTCACCGACACGCTGATCGGCGGCGGGGAGCGGCAGATCGACGGGCCGGTGTCGGTGGTCGGAGTCAGCCGGCTCGGCGGTGAGATCGCTGCGCTCGACGAGCCGATCGAGGCCAAGGCCGCGACGTTCCTGGGTCTCGCGGCCTCGCTGAACCTGTTCCTGTTCCTGTTCAACCTGCTGCCGGTGCTGCCGCTGGACGGCGGTCACGTGGCCGGTGCCCTGTGGGAGGGGACCCGGCGCCGGCTGGCGAAGTGGCGCGGGAAGCCGGACCCCGGGCCGGTCGACCTGGCCCGGCTGATGCCGGTCGCGTACGGCGTCGCCGCCGTGCTCATCGGGATGAGCCTGATCGTGATCTGGGCCGACCTGGTCAAGCCCATCACCCTGGGCTGACAGACCGCCGTGCTGCGCCGAGTCCGGGCCACCCACTACGTCACGCCGCTGCGCGAGGGCGGCTCGCTCCCCGGGCTGGTGGAGGCCGACGACGACGGGATCTACGTCGCCAAGTTCCGCGGCGCCGGCCAGGGCACGGCGTCGCTGGTGGCCGAGGTGGTGGTCGGCGAGCTCGGCCGCCGGCTCGGCGTGCGGGTGCCCGAGCTGGTCGTGGTCGACCTGGACCCTCGGATCGCTGCGCGGGAGCCGGACGAGGAGGTCCAGGACCTGCTCGCGGCCAGCGCGGGCGACAACCTGGGCATCGACTTCCTGCCCGGGTCGGTCGGGTACGACGGCGTGGGCTGGCGGCCGTCGCCAGAGGACGCCGCAGCCGTCCTCTGGCTGGACGCGTTCACCGGGAACGTGGACCGCTCCTGGCGCAACCCGAACCTGCTGGTGTGGCACCGCCTTCTGTGGGCCATCGACCACGGCGCCGCGCTGGTGTTCCAGCACGCCTGGCCCGACCCGCACGAGTGGGCGGCGCGGTCGTACGACGTCGGGGACCATGTGCTGTCCGGGGTCGCCCGGAGCCTGGGGGCGCCGGGGCGGGCGCAGGTGGACGAGCGGCTGACCGCCCAGATGACGCCCCAGTTGCTGGAGGAGGTGCTCGCCCTGGTGCCGGACCCGTGGCTGGAGGGGACCAATGCGGCGCTCGCGGGCGCGCTGCCCGACGCGGACGCCGACCGGTGGCGGCGGCGGTACGTCGAGATGCTGCTCGCCCGCCTGGCGCTGCCGTCGGCGCCCTGGCGGGAGGTGGTGGTCGGATGATCGACGGTGACCGGCCGGGCACCGAGCAGCCCTTCCAGTACGCGGTGATCCGCGCGGTGCCGCGGGTGGACCGGGGCGAGTGCATCAACGTCGGCGTCGTCGTCTACTGCCAGGCGGCGGACTTCCTGCAGGCGCGGACTCACCTCGACGAGGAACGGCTGCGGGTCCTCGACGCCGGCGTGGACGTCGAGGCGGTCCGGGCCGCCCTGGACGCCGTCGTCGCGGTGTGCGCGGGTGACCCCGCCGCCGGACCGGCGGCCACCGGCTCGCGAGGCGAACGGTTCGGACGACTGACCGCGCCGCACAGCACCGTGGTCCAGTGCGGCCCGGTGCACTCGGGGGTCACCGACGACCCCGCCCGTCGGCTGGCCCGGCTGCTGGAGCACCTGGTCCGCTGACGTCGCCCGCCGACCGTCCGTCGGGGGTGCGCGAGCGAGGGGCGAGGGATACCGGGTCCCGCGGTCGGGGCTGGTCGTGCCCTAGGCGGGACCGCAGACCGCGCCTGCCTCCGCGGACAGCAGCGTGTTGATGAACAGCGCGAGCAACCACGCAGCAGAGACGCAACTGCCGGAGTGCCTCAGTGCCGTCGCGTCAAGACAACCGCGACCTCGTGGTCCGAAACCGGATACTCGGCGTATCCGAGAGAGGGACTGTCTCGATAGGCGAGGCGCACCCAGTCGGGGCGGTCCTCGAACTGTGGGTACTCCGGATTCTCGCTGGGCGTGAAGTCGTCGATGACGGCGACGCCACCGACACGGAGCAGCCTGAGAACTCCTTCGGGAGTCGGCTTCGGGCCGCCGTCGAGAAACACGAAGTCGAAGGGACCGAAGTCCAGCAGGGCCTGTTCGTTCCCGGTCACCACCTGCACCCGGGCATCGTCTGCGAACAACTCGCGGGTCTGCTGAGCGCGCTCAGCGTCGAGCTCCACACTGACCAAGGTGCCCCCCACGGGCAGCGCGGCTGCTATGGCGGCAGTTCCTACCCCGTACCCGGATCCCACCTCACCTGCACGCACGTCCCCGGACAGCGTGCGGACAAGATTCCCCAGCAGGTCTGCGGTGCCCTCCGAGCACGAGAAGGAGAACCCGGCGGCGTAGGCACGGGATCGAGCCTCGGACACCCACGTCATGGATGAAGTATCGGGCGGCGCACGGGATTGCCGCCGTTGATGCCCACGTGTGGCGTCGTGGTAGAGCGGCTACCCAGGCGCGAAAGTCGTTGGGATTGTTGGCCTTCGGACTTCCCTCGCCATTCGAACTGGTGTACGATAATGGGCATGGGGGACGACGGGGTGGCGCCGCGCAGCGGTGGCTCGCTGGGCGCGGACGTCGCCCTGCTGCTCGAGGTCGCGGAGCGCATCGGCACCCGCGTCGCGGACGGCGAGCACCGGCAGCTGGACGGGGCCGCGCACGCCGGGCTGGCCGCGGAGCTGGTGCGCGCGACCGGTCTCGGGGAGGCCGCGGCGGCCGAGCTGCTGCGGGCGGCGTACCTCACCGGTGACCTGCGCAGCGCGGGCTTCTTCAGCGTGCGCGGCTTCGTGGCCGACGGCCTCGGGGTGAGTCGCGGCCAGGCGGGGCGGATCAGTGGTCTCGGCGTCGGGCTCGAGCGGCATCCGAGGCTGCGCGACGGAGTCCTGGCCGGGCGCATCTGCGCCGACGCCGCGCGGGCGGCCGCGCAGGGCATCGCCTCGGCGGTCGCGGACCTGCGCGGCCCCGAGCGCGAGGACGCGCGGACCAAGGGAGAGGCGATCATGCTGCCTGTCTGCGAGGCGGGCACGGTGGCCGACGTCGAGCGGGTCGCGGCCGCACTGGTGTTCCACCTCGATCCCGAGAGTGCGGCCCGACGCGCACTCGAAGCACTGGAGCGCCGGCACGTGCGCGTCGGCCGAGTGGGCGCCACGGCGGTAGTGACCATGGTGCTCGACGCGCTCACCGCGGCCCAGCTCGTCGAGCTGCTCGAGGCCCGCGTCGACCGGTGGTTCCGCACCGGCTCACTGCCTGAGGACCTGCTCCCCACCGGCGACGAGGAGGAGGACGAGCGGCGCCGTACGGTCGCCCGCCCGCGCCTGCTCGCCGACGCGTTCGCCGAGATCCTGACCGAGCTCGTCGGATCGCAGTCGGCCGGCACCCGAAACGGCGCCCCGGTCTCGGCGTCGGTGCTGGTGTCCGCGGACCACCACCGCGACGGCGCTCCTGGCCAGTTGCTCCTGCCGGGTCGAGAGCCGGTAACCGTTGCAGCGGAGACGGTCGAGCGGGTGCTGTGCGACGCCGAGGTCACCGAGGTGCACGTCGACGGGCTGGTGCCCGACCGCTCGTCGCTGGGTCAGATCGCCCGCAGCGACCGGCGGACCCGCGATGCAGCGGCCGGCGTCGACCCGCACGACCTCACCGGGCAGTGCTCGCACGTGCACTGCATCGCGCGGCGCTACCGCACCGCCACCCGTGACCAGCGGACTGCGCTCGCCGTTCGGGACCGGCACTGCCGGTTCCCCGGCTGCCGGGTGGGTGCGGAGCGCTGCGAGGCCCACCACGTCCGGGAGTGGGAGCGGGGCGGCGCCACCTGCCTGTCGAACCTGGTCCTGGTGTGCTCGCGGCACCACCACCTGCTGCACGAGGGCCGGTGGCGCATCCTCGCCGACGCCGACCTCGACCCCGGGCATCCCGACCGATGGCGGTTCACCCCACCGGACCACGGCTACGTCGGGGTCGACGGCGCCACGGTCGCCGAACGGCTCCGACGAGGACACCCGCCGGAACCGCAGGGCGGCCCGCCGCCTCGATCCGTCGCGGCCTGATCGACCGGACCGCGGGCATTCCGTCCGCGCCGGTCCTGAGGTTCCATGGAGGCTCCGACCGCGGGGAGGGCCGATGCCGAGCGAGGACGAGATCCTGCGGGCCCAACGGCGCACCTGGGCCGCGCTGGCCGCGGGCTGGGAGAAGTGGGACGGCGTGATCATGGATCAGCTGGCCCCTGCCAGCGCCGCGATCATCGGCAGCCTCGGCCTAGCCGACGGGCACCGGCACCTGGACGTGGCCAGCGGGACGGGGGAGCCCGGGCTGACCGTCGCCGGCCTCGTGCCGAGCGGCCGGGTCGTCCTCACCGACCTCTCCGCCGAGATGCTGGCGGTGGCGATGCGACGGGCGCGGGCGATGAACGTGACCAACGTCGAGACGCGGGTGTGCGGCGTCGACGCGCTGCCGTTCGAGGACGCCGCGTTCGACAGCGTCTCGGTCCGGTTCGGCTACATGTTCTTCCCGGACCTCTACGCGGCGACCGCCGAGCTGGCGCGGGTGCTGCGTCCCGGTGGGCGCCTGTGCTCGTCGGTCTGGGCCGGGCGCGACGTCAACCCGTGGACCACGCTCGTGCTGGACGCCATCGGGGCCGAGGTCGAGCTCCCCCCGGCCCCGCCCGGTGCGCCCGGCATGTTCCGCTGCGCCGAGCCGGGTCAGCTGTCCCGCGTGTACGACGCGGCCGGCCTGCGCGACGTCTCCGAGTGGGACGTGCCGGTGGAGCTCGTGACGGACTCGCCCGAGCAGGCCTGGGAGATGCTCAGCGAGCACGTGTCACTGGCGGTGGCGGCGCTGGCCCATCTCGACCCGGGCGCACGCGAGCGGGTCGCTCGCGCGGTGGTCGATCGGGTGAGCGAGTACCAGAGCGACGGCAGGATCAGGCTCCCCGGAGTGGCGCGCTGCGTCGTCGGCACCCGGTAGACCCACCCTCCGCGGCCGCGACGTCCGCCGACGGGTGGTGCGGCCGCGGCCGGGGGATACTGGACTCCGCGATCCCGGACCCGGGTCGCATCGCGCCAGAGCCCGTACGGAAGAGGCGATCACCGCATGTCCGTGTCCCTCGGGATGCCGCCGCTGCCCCCGCCCACGCTGGCGCCGCGCCGGAAGTCGCGGCAGATCCTGCTGCGGCACCCGCACCACCCGGTGCCCGTCGGCGGCGACGCCCCCATCAGCGTGCAGTCGATGACCACCACGCTGACGGCGGACGTGAACGCGACGTTGCAGCAGATCGCCGAGCTGACCGCCGCCGGCTGCCAGGTCGTCCGGGTGGCCGTACCCAGCCAGGACGACGCGGAGGCGCTGCCCGCGATCGCGCGGAAGGCCGACATCCCGGTCATCGCCGACATCCACTTCCAGCCCAAGTACGTCTTCGCGGCCATCGACGCGGGCTGCGCGGGCGTTCGGGTGAACCCCGGCAACATCAAGCAGTTCGACGACCGGGTGGGGGAGATCGCGAAGGCCGCGGCGGACGCGGGCATCCCGATCCGGATCGGCGTCAACGCCGGGTCGCTGGACAAGCGGCTGCTGGAGAAGTACGGCAAGGCCACGCCGGAGGCGCTCGTCGAGTCGGCGCTGTGGGAGTGCTCGCTGTTCGAGGAGCACGGCTTCCGCGACATCAAGATCTCGGTGAAGCACCACGACCCCGTGGTGATGGTGCAGGCCTACCGGCTGCTGGCCGAGAAGTGCGACTACCCGCTGCACCTCGGGGTGACCGAGGCCGGCCCCGCGTTCCAGGGCACCGTGAAGTCGGCGGTGGCCTTCGGTGCGCTGCTGTCCCAGGGCATCGGCGACACGATTCGCGTCTCCCTGTCGGCGCCGCCGGTCGAGGAGGTCAAGGTCGGCAACGCGATCCTGGAGTCCCTCAACCTGCGCCAGCGCGGCCTGGAGATCGTGTCCTGCCCGTCCT
Source organism: Candidatus Nanopelagicales bacterium (assembly GCA_041393815.1). Lineage (NCBI taxonomy): Bacteria > Bacillati > Actinomycetota > Actinomycetes > Candidatus Nanopelagicales > Candidatus Nanopelagicales bacterium. The sequence goes on from JAWKJK010000002.1 coordinate 683,682, forward strand.
GCGGGCGCGCCCAGGTCGACGTCTACACACTGGCCGAGCAGGTCACCGCCGGGCTGCAGGGCCTCGAGGTCCCGCTGCGCGTCGCCGTCATGGGCTGCGTGGTCAACGGACCGGGGGAGGCCCGTGAGGCCGACCTCGGCGTGGCCTCGGGCAACGGCAAGGGCCAGATCTTCGTCCGCGGCGAGGTCATCAAGACCGTCCCCGAGGCGCAGATCGTCGAGACCCTGATCGAGGAGGCCCTCAAGCTGGCCGAGGCCGAGGGCCTCGAGCCCGGCGACCCGGTGGTGACCACCCCGGCCTGACCCGGCCTCCCGCGCGGGACCGGGTGACGTCGCGGCGTGTGACGCGGCGCCTCGACCCCCGGCTTCGGCAGGATGGCCGCCGTGCCGGGCGTGCTGCGGGTCCTGACCTCGCGCGAGGTCGAGTCACTGCGCCGTCTGCTGGCGCACGACCCGGTCACCCACTGCTTCGTCTCCGCCCGCCTCGACGCCGCTGGCATGGACCTGTGGCGGCTCGGCGGGGAGGTGTGGGGCTACGTCGACACCGGCCGGCTCACTTCCGCGCTGTACGTCGGCGCCAACGTGATCCCGATCGACACCGGGCCGGCCGCGCGGGCCGCGTTCGCCGACCGGGCCCGTCGGGTCGGGCGGCGCTGCTCGTCCATCGTCGGGCCCGCGTCGGAGGTGCTCGACCTGTGGCGGCTGCTCGAGCCCGCCTGGGGCACCGCCCGCGAGGTCCGCACGCGCCAGCCGCTGATGGTCTGCGACAGCGAGCCCCGGATCGCGGCGGACCCGTTCGTCCGTCCGGTGCGCCTCGACGAGCTCGACCTCCTGCTTCCCGCCTGCATCGCCATGTTCACCGAGGAGGTCGGCGTCTCGCCGGTGGCCGGCGGGGCGTACGAGTCCTACCGGGCCCGGATCGGCGACATCGTCCGGGCCGGGCGGGCGTTCGCGCGGATCGAGGACGGCCGGGTCGTCTTCAAGGCCGAGGTGGGGGCCGCGACCGACGCGGCCTGCCAGGTCCAGGGGGTCTGGGTCGATCCCGCGGACCGCGGCCGCGGCCTGTCCGCCCCGGGCATGGCCGCCGTCGTGCAGGCGGCCCGCGAGCGGATCGCCCCGGTGGTGTCGCTGTACGTCAACGACTACAACACCGCGGCCCGCAAGTCGTACGTCACCGTGGGGTTCCGCGAGGTCGGCACCTTCGCCACCGTGCTGTTCTGAGGCACCCCGTTCCGTTCCGAGGCCCCCGGTGCCGTCCTGAGGCGTCGTCCGCGCCCGGATATCCTGCGCGGGCCCCGCGGGCCACCGCGCCGGGCCGTCGGACCGAAGGAGAACCCCGTGCTGCTGCGGATGTCGACCCTGTTCCTGCGCACCCTGCGCGAGGACCCGGCCGACGCCGAGGTGCCCAGCCACAAGCTGCTGGTGCGCGGCGGCTTCGTGCGACGGGTCGCTCCCGGGCACTACTCCTGGCTGCCGCTGGGCTACCTCGTCTACCGCAACGTCGAGCGGATCGTGCGCGAGGAGATGGACCGCGCCGGCTTCCAGGAGGTGCACTTCCCGGCGATGCTGCCTCGGGAGCCGTACGAGCTGACCAACCGCTGGACGGAGTACGGGCCGGACCTGTTCCGGCTGAAGGACCGGCGGGGCAACGACTTCCTGCTCGGCCCCACCCACGAGGAGATGTTCACGCTGCTGGTGAAGGACCTGTACTCGTCGTACAAGGACCTCCCGCTGTGCATCTACCAGATCCAGACGAAGTACCGCGACGAGCCGCGACCCCGTGGCGGCCTGCTGCGGGGACGCGAGTTCGTCATGAAGGACTCGTACTCCTTCGACGTCGACGACGCGGGGCTGGCCGAGTCCTACGCCCGGCACCGCGCGGCCTACATCAACACGTTCGAGCGCTTGGGGCTGCAGTACCTCATCGTGTCGGCGATGTCCGGCGCCATGGGCGGCAGTGCCAGCGAGGAGTTCCTGGCGCCGACCGACGCCGGCGAGGACACCTACGTGCGCTGCGTGAACGGTGACTTCGCGGCCAACGTCGAGGCGGTCGTCACCGTGGCGCCGCCGGCGTTGGCGTACGACGACGTGCCGGCCGCGCACGTCCACGACACCCCGGACACGCCCACCATCGAGACGCTGGTCGACCTGTCCAACGCCCGCGACGACCTGCGCCGAGCGGACCGGGCGTGGACGGCCGCCGACACGCTGAAGAACGTGGTGCTCATGGTCGTCGCGCCCGACGGCACCGAAGCCCCCCTGGTCGTCGGCCTGCCCGGCGACCGCGAGGTCGACATGAAGCGGCTGGAGGCGGTGCTGCACCCGGCGCAGCCGCGGCCGTTCGAGGAGGCCGACTTCGCGCGGTACCCGGCGCTGGTCAAGGGCTACATCGGCCCGCAGGCGCTGGGCGAGTCGTCGGCGTCGGGGATCCGCTATCTCGTCGACCCCCGCGTCGTCGAAGGCACCCGCTGGATCACCGGCGCCAACGAGCAGGGTCGGCACGTCTACGACCTGACCATGGGTCGCGACTTCGGCGCCGACGGCACGATCGAGGCCGCCGAGGTGCGCGAGGGCGACACCTGCCCGGTCTGCGGCGGCGCGCTGGAGATCGCGCGTGGCATCGAGATCGGCCACATCTTCCAACTCGGCCGCAAGTACGCCGACGCGCTGGACCTGAAGGTCCTCGACGAGAACGGCAAGCTCGTCACGGTCACGATGGGGTCGTACGGCATCGGGGTGTCCCGGGCGGTGGCCGCGATCGCGGAGCAGAGCCACGACGACAAGGGCCTGATCTGGCCGCGCGAGGTGGCCCCGGCCGACGTGCACATCGTGGCCACGGGCAAGGAGGACGCCCCGTTCGAGGCTGCGGAGGTGCTCGCCGGGGGCCTGGAGGAGGCGGGCCTGCGGGTCCTGCTCGACGACCGGCGCGGGGTGTCCCCGGGGGTGAAGTTCAACGACTCCGAGCTGCTCGGCGTCCCGACGATCGTCGTGGTCGGCAAACGGCTGGCCGACGGGGTCGTGGAGCTGAAGGACCGGGCGACGGGGGAGCGGACCGAGGTGCCGCTGGACGAGGCGGTGCACCGGATCGCGGCGGCCTGCCGGGCCTGACGGCCGGCCGCTGCGGGGAGCGGTCGGATCCGAGGGCCGAGTGCCCGCGGCGGCCGGATCCGTCGCCCCAGCAGTCCCACCGGTCACATCGCCCGGATCGTGTTCCCTCATCCCCGCGCGACACGCCGCCCCAGTTGGGCACACGATCCGCTAAGCGGATCGTGTGCCCAACTGACGGGGGGGGTTGCGGCGTCGGGGAGAGTGCGAACCGGGACGGGAGGGTGGCGGTGGTGAGCGGACGGGTCGAGGCGGTCGTGTTCGACTGGGGCGGGACGCTCACGCCGTGGCACGACGTGGACCTGGTGGCCCAGTGGTACGCCTACGCCGAGGCCTACGACCCGCCGCGCGCCGGTGAGCTCGCCCGGGCCCTGTACGAGGCCGAGGAGCACCGCTGGGACCGGCAGCGCACCAGCGGCGGCGCCGACGGCACCGGCGGCCTGGAGGCGATGTTCGCCGAGCTGGGCATCGACACCTCCACGGGCCGCCACCTCAACGCGCTGGCCGCCTACCTGGACTTCTGGGACCCGCACACCTACGCCGACCCCGACGCCGTGCCGCTGCTGCGCGCGCTGCGGGGGCGCGGCATCCGGGTGGGCGTGCTGTCCAACACCATGTGGCCGCGCAGCCACCACGAGGAGGTCTTCGCCCGGGACGGGCTGCTGGACCTCATCGACGGCGCGGTCTACACCAGCGAGCTCCCCGTCGCGAAGCCGCACGCCGACGCGTTCCGGATCGCGCTGGAGGCCGTCGGCGGTGTCGACCCGGCGACCACCGTGTTCGTCGGCGACCGGGTGTGGGACGACGTGCACGGCGCCCAGCAGGTGGGGATGCGCGGGGTCCTGGTGCCGCACTCGACGATCCCGCAGCGCCAGCGGGTCGAGGTCGAGGTGACCCCGGACGCGGTCGTCGCCCGACTCGGCGAGGTCCTCGACGTGGTCGACGGATGGAACGCGGCACCGGCCACGCCCGCCGACGGGTCCGGCGCCGGTTGAGCGCCGTGGCCGCCGACCCGTCGGCCCTCGAGCCCCTCACCGTCGCGCTGCTGTGCGCCGCGGCCCTAGTGGCCGGGTGGGTCGACGCGGTCAGCGGGGGCGGCGGGCTGGTCCAGCTGCCCGCGCTGCTGCTCGCGATGCCCGGGCAGCCGCCGGCCGTTGCCCTGGGGACCAACAAGCTCTCCGCCGTCCTCGGGACGTCGGCGGCCGCGGTCACCTACCTGCGCCGGGCGACGCCGGACCTGCGCACCGCCGTGCCGATGGCGGTCGCCGCCTTCGTGGGATCCGCCCTCGGGGCGACCGTGGCCACCCGGGTCCCGCCCGGCGCGTTCCGCCCGGTGGTCCTGGTGTTGCTGGTGGTCGCCTGGCTGTGGACGCTGCTGCGCCCCGCGCTGGGCGAGGAGGAGGCCCGCCGCTTCACCGGCCGCCGCCACTACGCATTGGCGGTCGCCGGCGGCGCGGTCATCGGGACGTACGACGGGATGCTCGGCCCGGGGACCGGGTCGTTCCTGGTGTTCCTGCTGGTGGCCGGACTCGGCTACTCGTTCCTGCGCGCCTCGGCCACGGCGAAGGTCGTCAACGTGGGGACCAACCTCGCCGCCCTGATCGTCTTCGGGGTGAGCGGCTCGGTGCTGTGGGGGCTGGGTCTGCTCATGGGCGCCGCGAACGTCCTCGGTGCCGTCATCGGGGCCCGCACCGCCGTCGCCCGCGGCAGCGGCTTCGTCCGGGTGGTGTTCCTCGCCGTCGTCGGGGTGCTCATCGCCCGGCTCGGCTGGGACGTGCTGGCCGGCTGAGGGAGCGGGGGGATCAGCCGCCGGGGAAGGCCTGCGGTGACCCGCCCCACGCGACCGCGCGGACCGCCGCCTCACGGGCCGTGAGCACGGCCTCGGTGCGCTCGTCCCCGGTCACCGCCGCGGCCAGGTCGGCGTAGACCGGGACCAGCCGGTCCTCCACGTACGCGGCGAGCGCCCGCGCCGACTCGGCGTCGATGACCGGGAACGGCGGGTCGTAGGCGATCGCCGCCGGCGGCGGGGTCCCCCCGAGGGCGACGACCCGGGCGCGGAGCCGGTCCCGGCGCGCGCGGTGCGCGTCCAGCGCGCTACGCGCCCGGCCCTGCTGGTCTGCCGGCAGCCTGCCGCCGACCAGTCCGTACGCGTAGACCGCCGCGTGCTCGCCGGCGACCGCTGCCTCCAGCGCCTCCAGCTCGCTCATGCGGTGCCACCCCCGAGGGCGGCCTGGTGGGAGGCCTCGCTGGCGGCGACCAGCGCGAGCAGACGCGCCAGCCCCGCGCCCGCTGCCGCGGTGCAGGCCTCGGTACGGTCCCGGGCCGCTTCCTGCTCGGCTCGGCGCAAGGCGGCGACCGCCGCGGCGCGGTCGGTCGGGACCGCGGTCGCCGGGCCGCCGGAGCCGCCCGAACCGCCCCCCGCGGGACCTCCCGACGGCGACGGGGACGGGGCGGCGGCACCGCCGTCCGCCACCGGCCCCTCCGCGGTCACGGCCTCCCGGTGGGCCAGGTGCTGGTCGCGCAGCGGCGCGAGCCGCTCGGCCAGCGCGGGGTGCGCGGCGATCGTGGCGTCGTAGCGCGCCACCAGGGCGTCCTCGGCGGCGGTGACCCGGCCCCGCAGCAGGGCGTCCGCGTCGGCCGCGGTGCCGGTCGCCCGGCTCGGGTCCGGCGGCGTGGCGTCGCCGGACGTGCATCCCGCCAGCGGCGCCACGGGCAGGGCCATCAGCCCGGCCAGCAGGGCGCGGCGCGACGTGCGTCTCACGCGCGCCAGGATCGCACGCGGGCCCTCCCCGGCCCGGGGGGCGGGTAGGCTCGCCACCAGTCCCGCGGCCCCACGGACGGACGCCCCGCCGGCAGTCCGGACGTGCCGCGGGCGGACAACCAGGCACCTACAACAGGACGCACGCGGGAGGACCCATGCAGCACGTGTCGCGGGACCGCCTGCGCGAGGTCCTCGGTCCGGTGGTTTCGTCCGCCGGTGCCGACCTCGAGGACGTCGAGGTCCGGACCGCGGGCCGGCGCCGGGTCGTCCGGGTCGTCGTGGACCGCGACGGCGGCATCACCCTCGACGACGTCGCTGCCCTGTCCGAGCGCGTCTCCGCGACCCTCGACGACACCGACGTGCTCGGTGACGCGCCCTACGTCCTCGAGGTGACCTCCCCGGGAGTGGACCGCCCGCTGACCCATCCCCGGCACTGGCGCCGGGCCGTCGGCCGTCTGGTCCGGTGCGACCGGCACGGCCACCCGACCGTCACCGGCCGCGTCGTCAGTGCCGACGAGGCCGGCGCGGTCCTCGACGTCGACGGGACGTCGGTGCCGGTGGCCTTCGCCGACGTCGACCGCGCCGTGGTGGAGGTGGAGTTCTCGCGGCCGGACGCCGCCCAGCCCGACGACGCCGAACCGCACGACGCCCCCGGCGCCGGCTGACGTCACGGCCACCGGCCGCCCACCCGACTCCCTCGATCCCGTACCGAACCCGCCCAGGAGGACCCGTGGACATCGACGTCAGCGCCCTCAAGGGACTGGTCCGCGAGAAGAACCTGTCCCTCGACCTGGTCGTGGAGAGCATCGAGCAGGCCCTGCTCATCGCCTACCACCGCACGCCCGGCGCCGCACCGCTGGCGCGGGTGGAGCTGGACCGCAAGTCCGGTCACGTCACGGTGTGGGCCACCGAGACCGACGACGACGGCACGCCGATGCGCGAGTACGACGACACCCCGGAGGGATTCGGCAGGATCGCCGCGACCACGGCCCGGCAGGTGCTGCTGCAGCGGCTGCGGGACGCGGAGGGCGACGTCACGTTCGGCGAGTTCGCCGGCCGCGAGGGCGACCTGGTGTCCGGCGTCGTGCAGCAGGGTTCCGACCCCCGGGTCGTGCTCGTCGACCTCGGCAAGGTCGAGGGCGTGCTGCCGGCCAGCGAGCAGGTGCCGGGGGAGTCCTACCAGCACGGCACCCGGCTGAAGTGCTACGTGGTGTCCGTGCGCAAGGGCCCGCGCGGCCCGCAGGTCACGCTCTCGCGCAGCCACCCGGGCCTGGTGAAGGCGCTGTTCGCCCTCGAGGTGCCGGAGATCGCTGACGGGACCGTCGAGATCGCGGCGATGGCGCGGGAGGCCGGCCACCGCACCAAGATCGCGGTGAAGTCCACCGTCCCCGGGGTCAACGCCAAGGGGGCCTGCATCGGCCCCATGGGCCAGCGGGTGCGCCAGGTGATGACCGAGCTGCACGGCGAGAAGATCGACATCGTTGACCACAGCGACGACCCGGCGGAGATGGTCGCGCACGCGCTGTCGCCGGCCCGGGTCACCCGCGTGACCGTCGTGGACCCCACGGCTCGGGCGGCGCGCGTGATCGTCCCCGACTACCAGCTGTCGCTGGCCATCGGCCGCGAGGGCCAGAACGCCCGCCTGGCCGCCCGGCTCACCGGCTGGCGCATCGACATCCGGCCCGACACCGCTCCCGGCGACGGCCCCGCCCCCGGCGACGGCCCCGCCCCCGGTGACGGCCCCGCCCCCGGCGACGGCCCCGCCCCCGGCGACGCCCCGGCGTGACCCCGGGAGACCAGCCCCCGACCGGGTCCCCGTCGGCGGGACGGCCCGCCCGTCCGGACGGGGTAGACTTTCCGGCGGCCGGTCGTCCGAGGGACCCGGCAGTTCCGACGCGCACCTGCGTCGGCTGCCGCCAGCGGGCGCCGAAGTCCGACCTCCTGCGGGTCGTGGCGGCCGAGGGCGCGTGCGTCCCCGACCTCCGCGGCCGGCTCCCGGGACGCGGGGCATACCTGCACCGTCGACCCGGGTGCCTCGACCTCGCCGAGCGACGTCGCGCGCTGCCCCGGGCCCTGCGGGTCCCCGGCACGCTCGACACCGGTGCCCTGCGCCGGCTGCTGGCGCCGGACGAGGAGGGGGCCGGCCCCGGTGAGGACCGCGCCGCACCGTCCGCCCACGTCAACGGGAGCGATCAGGAATGAGCGCCCGATGAACACGCACCGATGAGCGTGTCCACCCAGCACTGACGGTCCGCGCGGCACCGCCCGGACCAGACAGGAGAAACGTGTCCAAGGTTCGGGTCTACGAGCTCGCCAAGGAGCTCGGGGTCGAGAGCAAGGTCGTCCTGGCCAAGCTCCACGAGCTCGGTGAGTTCGTCCGCTCCGCCTCGTCCACCATCGAGGCCCCGGTCGTACGCAAGCTGCGCGAGGCCATGCCGGCCGCACCCGCGGCCGACAAGCCCCCGGCCGACAAGCCCGCGGCGGCCAAGCCCGCTGCGGCCAAGCCTGCGGCTGCGAAGCCCGCCGCGCCTGCGGCGGCCGAGCCCGCCACCCCGGCGGTGGCCGCGCCCACGCCGGCCACTCCGCCCGCGGCCGCGCCCACGGCCCCGGCGACGCCCGCGGCCCCGGTGACGCCCGCGGCCCCGGCGACGCCTGAGGCCCCGGTCGCCCCCGAGCAGCCGGTCGCCCCGGCCGCGTCGGCGGCCCCCGCCGCCCCGGCGGCAACCCAGCCGGCGACGCCCGGCAGCGCCCCGCGGCCCGCAGGCCCGCGCCCCGGCAACAACCCGTTCACCGGCAACACCGGGATGGGTCGCCCGTCCGGTCCGCGCCCGGGCAACAACCCCTACAGCGGGACCACCGGCATGGGCCGCTCCGGGACCGCGCCGGCGGGTCCGCGGCCGAGCCCCGGCTCGATGCCGCCCCGTCCGGGCGGTGGCGTGCCCGGCGCCCCCCGGCCCAACCCCGGCATGATGCCGCCGCGCCCGGCCCAGGGCCGTGGCGCACCGGGCCGGCCCGGTGCCCCCGGTCGTCCCGGCGGCGCGCCCGGTCGTCCCGGCGGTGCCCCCGGTCGTCCCGGCGGCGGTGGCGGCGGCTTCGGCGGTCGTCCCGGTGGCGGCGGCGGCGGTGGCGGCGGCGGCTTCGGCGGTCGTCCCGGTGGTGGCGGCGGCTTCGGCGGTCGTCCCGGTGGCGGCGGTCGCGGCGGGACCGCGGGCGCCTTCGGCCGTCCCGGCGGCAAGCCGACCCGGGGCCGCAAGTCGAAGCGGGCGAAGCGCCAGGAGTTCGACAACATGGAGGCGCCGACGATCGGCGGCGTCCGCGTCACCCGCGGCGGCGGCGAGGTCGTCCGGCTGCCTCGTGGCGCGTCGCTCACTGACTTCGCCGACAAGATCAACGCCAGCGCGGCCGACCTCGTGACCGTGCTGTTCAAGCTCGGCGAGATGGTCACCGCGACCCAGTCGGTCGACGACGACACGCTGCGCCTGCTCGGCTCCGAGCTGAACTACGACGTGCAGGTCGTCTCGCCGGAGGACGAGGACCGCGAGCTGCTGGAGTCGTTCGACCTCGAGTTCGGCGAGGACGAGGGCGCCGAGGGCGACCTGATCGCCCGACCGCCGGTCGTCACGGTCATGGGTCACGTCGACCACGGCAAGACCAAGCTGCTCGACGCGATCCGCCACACCAACGTGGTGGACGCGGAGGCCGGCGGCATCACCCAGCACATCGGTGCCTACCAGATCTCGGCCAAGACCGACGACGGCGAGCGACGGGTCACCTTCATCGACACCCCGGGCCACGAGGCGTTCACCGCCATGCGTGCCCGTGGTGCCCAGGTGACCGACATCGCGGTCCTCGTGGTCGCCGCCGACGACGGCGTGAAGCCGCAGACGATCGAGGCGCTCAACCACGCCCAGGCCGCCGACGTGCCGATCGTGGTGGCCGTCAACAAGGTGGACAAGGAGGGCGCGGACCCCACGAAGGTGCGCACCCAGCTCACCGAGTACGGCCTGGTCGCCGAGGAGTTCGGCGGCGAGACGATGTTCGTCGACGTGTCCGCCAAGCAGCGGCTCGGCATCGACGACCTGCTCGAGGCGATCCTGCTCACCGCCGACGCGGCGCTGGACCTGCGGGCCAACCCGACGCAGGACGCGCAGGGCATCGCGATCGAGGCGCACCTGGACCGCGGTCGCGGCCCGGTCGCGACGGTCCTGGTGCAGCGCGGCACGCTGCGGGCCGGCGACTCCATCGTCTGCGGCGACGCCTTCGGGCGGGTCCGGGCGATGATCGACGAGCACGGCGACGCGATCGAGGAGGCCGGCCCGGCCCGTCCGGTGCAGGTCCTCGGCCTCACCTCGGTCCCCGGCGCCGGCGACTCGTTCCTGGTCGTGTCCGAGGACCGGGTCGCGCGGCAGATCGCGCAGACCCGGCAGGCCCGCGAGCGCAACGCGCTGCTGGCCCGCTCCCGCAACCGGCGCACGCTGGAGGACTTCCTCAAGTCGCTGGAGCAGGGCGAGGTCCAGGAGCTCAAGCTCATCCTCAAGGGCGACGTGTCCGGCTCGGTCGAGGCCCTCGAGGACGCTCTGCTGAAGATCGACGTCGGCGAGGAGGTCTCGCTGCGGATCATCGACCGAGGGGTCGGCGCGATCACCGAGACCAACGTCATGCTGGCCGCCGCGTCCGACGCCGTGATCATCGGCTTCAACGTGCGGCCGCAGGGCAAGGCCAGCGAGGTCGCCGACCGCGAGGGCGTCGACATCCGCTACTACTCGGTCATCTACCAGGCGATCGAGGAGGTCGAGGCGGCCCTCAAGGGCATGCTCAAGCCGGAGTACGAGGAGGCCCAGCTCGGCACGGCGGAGGTCCGCGAGATCTTCAAGTCGTCCAAGTTCGGGACCATCGCCGGCTGCCTGGTCCGCAGCGGGGAGATCCGCCGCAACTCCAAGGCCCGGCTGGTCCGCGACGGCGTGGTCGTGGCGGAGAACCTGTCGGTGGAGTCGCTGCGCCGCTTCAAGGACGACGTGACCGAGGTCCGCGACGGCTACGAGTGCGGCATCGGCCTGGGGTCCTACAACGACCTCAAGGTCGACGACGTGATCGAGACGTACGAGATGCGGGAGAAGCCCCGCGCCTGACGACGCCGGTGTCCCCCGGCCCCGCAGCAGGGGCCGGGGGACACCCGCAAGACGGCCGTTCGGGGTGGAGGCGACGATGCACGTCGGGGTCCTGGAGCTCGACCTGCTGCTCGGCGACGTGCACTCGCTGAAGGGCAAGCGCGGCGTCGTCCGGCCGATCGTGTCCGAGCTGCGCCGCAGGTTCGAGGTCGCGGCCGCGGAGGCGGGGCACCGGGACCTGCACCGCCGGGCCCTGGTCGGGGTCGCGGTCGTGTCTGCCGACGCGGCGCACTGCCGGGATGTGCTGGACGCGTGCGAGCGGTGGGTGGCCGAGCTGCCGGAGGTCGAGCTGCTGTCGGCCCGGCGCCGTTGGCTGGGCGACGGCGACGACGGGGACGGGGACGACGGGGACGGCGATGAGGTGCTGGCGCCGACGGGCGCCGGCACGAGCGAGAAAGCAGGATGACGCTGTGAGCAACGACGGGCGGGCGCGCCGGCTGGGCGACCGGATCAAGGTCATCGTCGCCGAGATGCTGGAGCGGCGGGTGAAGGACCCGCGGCTGGGGTTCGTCACGGTCACCGACGCCAGGGTCACCGCGGACCTGAGGGACGCGACGGTGTTCTACACCGTGCTCGGCGACGAGGACGCGCAGCGGGACACCGCCGCGGCGCTGGAGTCGGCCAAGGGCGTCATCCGCTCCGAGGTGGGCCGCCAGACCGGGGTCCGCTTCACTCCCACCCTGACGTTCGTGCCGGACGCGGTTCCCGAGAACGCCCGGCACATCGAGGAGCTGCTGGCCGCCGCGGCCCGCTCCGACGCCGAGGTCACCGAGCGCGCGGTGGGAGCGTCGTACGCCGGCGGCGAGAACCCGTACCGCACCGCCGACGAGACCGACGAGGCCGACGAGACCGACGACACCGGCGAGGCCCAGTCCGCTGACACCGCCGAGACCGGCCCGCTCGGATGACCGAGCCCACCGGCGCACCCGCGACCACGGTGCTGCGCGACGACTCCGACGGCATCGTCGACGCGGTGCGTGGCGCCCGGGACGTGGTGCTGCTCGCCCACGTCGGCCCGGACGCGGACGCGCTCGGCTCGGCCCTGGCACTGGGCCTGGCCCTGCCGGCACGGGCCGTGCGGGTCCAGGTCTCGTTCGGGGACGACCCGTTCGCGTTGCCCGAGTCGCTGGGGTTCCTGCCCGGCCTGGACCTGCTGGTCCCTCCCGCCGAGCTGCTCGAGGCCGTCGACGCCGGCTGGCGGCCGGACCTGCTGGTGGTCCTGGACTCCTCGAGCACCGACCGGGCCGGCGTGCTCACCCCGCTGCTGGACGCGGCTCCCGTCACCGCGGTGCTGGACCACCACGTCTCCTACACCGGCTTCGGCGACCTCGCCTGGGTCGACGTCGCTTCGCCGTCGACGACCGCGCTCGTCCTGGCCTTGCTGGACCGGCTCGGTCTGGCGCTGGACGCCGACGTCGCGACCTGCCTGTACGCCGGGCTGGTCACCGACACCGGCGGCTTCCGCTTCCCGAACACCTCCCCGGACACCCACCGGATGGCCGCGCGGCTGCTGGAGCAGGGCATCCAGCACGAGGAGATCAGCCGGCGGCTGTACGACGACGTGCCGATCGCGGCGCTGCGGCTGATGGCCGAGGCGGTGCTGCGGGCCGAGGTGCACGACCACGTCGCGCCGTGCGGGACGCCGGGTCCGCGCCTGGTCACCACCACGGTGTCGGCCGAGGACCGGGCCCGCCACGGCCTGCCCCTCGACGTCGCCGAGCGGATCGTCGAGGCGCTGCGGGCCGCCCGGGAGGCCGAGGTCACGGCGGTCCTGAAGCAGGAGGACGGCGGCGCGTGGCGGGTCTCGCTGCGCAGCTCCGGCGGCATCGACGTGGGGGCGCTGGCCTCCCGGCACGACGGCGGCGGCCATCGCTTCGCCGCGGGCTGGACGTCCTGGGCTCCCCCGGAGGAGATCGTCGCGCTGTTGCGGACGGCGCTGCACGCCCACGTCGACTCGCCCCCGCCGGGCGCCCCCGCGTGACCCGGTCCGGCCCCCCGGGACCGGACGGGCTGGTGGTCGTCGACAAGCCCGCCGGCATGACGTCGCACGACGTCGTGGCCCGGATGCGTCGGATCGCCGGCACCCGCAAGGTCGGCCACGCCGGGACCCTGGACCCGATGGCTACCGGGGTCCTGCTGCTCGGCCTGGGCCGCGCCACCCGGCTGCTGGGCCACCTGGCGCTGACGGTCAAGGAGTACGACGCCACGATCCGGCTGGGCGTCGCCACCGTCACCGACGACGCCGAGGGGGAGCCGACCGCGGTCCGCTCGGCCAGCGAGGTCGACGAGGAGGCGGTGCGGGCCGGCGTCGCGGCCCTGACCGGCGACCTCCTGCAGCGCCCGAGCGCGGTGTCCGCGGTCAAGGTCGACGGGCGGCGGTCCTACGCCCGGGTCCGGGCCGGGGAGGACGTCGAGCTCCCTGCCCGCCCGGTCACGGTCGAGGCGTTCGACGTCCTCGCGTTGCGCCCCGCCGGCCACGACGGCTCGCCGGTCCTGGACGTGGACGTCCGCGTGCGCTGCTCGTCGGGCACCTACGTACGCGCCCTCGCCCGCGACCTCGGCGCCGCCCTGGGCGTCGGCGGCCACCTCACCGCGTTGCGCCGCACCCGGGTCGGGCCGTTCACGCTGGCCGACGCGCAGGGGCTGGAGGAGCTCGCCGAGCGACTGCGGCCGCTGACCCTCGAGCAGGTGGCGCGCCGCGCCCTCGCGTGCCTCGACGTCGACGCGACGACGGCCGACGCCGTCCGGCACGGCGGCCGGCTGCCGTGGCCGGCGGGGGCACCCGACCGCGGCCCGGTCGCCCTGCTCGGCCCCGACGGGATGCTGCTGGCCCTGGCCGAGCCGCGCGACGGGGCCGTCGGCTACCTGGCCGTGCTCGCGTGACCGCGCTCTGGCAGGCTCGCCCGCTGTGACCGGCTCGCCCCGACCCGCGCCCGCGCTGTGGCGCGCCCCCGCCGAGGTCCCCGCGGACCTCGCCGGCGCCGTGGTGAGCATCGGCGTCTTCGACGGGGTGCACCGCGGCCACCGGGCCCTGCTGGCCCTGGCCCGGGACCGGGCCGACGCCCGACGGCTCCCCCTGGTGGTCGTCACGTTCGACCCGCACCCGCTGGAGGTCGTCCGCCCCGGCACCCACCCGACCCTGCTGACCACCCCCAGCCACCGGGTCCAGCTGCTCGGGGAGGCAGGAGCCGACGCGGTGTTCCTGCAGGAGTTCACCCTGCCGCTGTCCCGGGAGACGCCGGCCGAGTTCGTCGACGGGCTGCTGGCCGGGGTGCTCCGCGCCCGGGAGGTCGTGGTGGGGGAGAACTTCCGCTTCGGCCACCGCGCCGCCGGCGACGTCGAGACGCTGGCCGAGCTCGGCGGGGCGGCCGGCTTCGACGTGGAGGCCGTGCGGCTGGCCGGCGACGGGGACGAGGCCTGGTCGTCGACGTACATCCGCGGGCTGGTCGCGGCCGGCGACGTCGCCGACGCGGCCCTCGCGCTGGGCCGCCCGCACCGGGTCGAGGGCGAGGTGGTCCACGGCGACCACCGCGGCCGAGCCCTGGGCTACCCCACCGCGAACCTGGCCCTGACCGGGCACGCCGCCGTCCCCGCGGACGGCGTCTACGCCGGCCGGCTGGTCCGGGACCCGTACGGCCCCGCCGCGCAGCCGCTGCCCGCGGCGGTGTCGATCGGCACCAACCCGCAGTTCGACGGCCAGGAGCGCCGCGTCGAGGCCTACGTCCTGGACCGCGACGACCTCGACCTGTACGGCGAGCACGTGGCCGTCGACCTGGTCGAGCGCATCCGCGGCCAGCTGCGGTTCCCCCGGGTCGTGGACCTGGTGGCCCGGATGGCGGTGGATGTGGGCGAGGCGCGACGTCTGCTGGGGCCGTGACCCGGGCGCCCCGGCCGGTCGACCCGCTGGTCGGCACCGAGGCCTGGTTCATCCGGCGCGGCCTGCCGTCGTTCGTGCGCGCCTACGACTCCGACCGGGACGTGTGGACCCGCACCCTGCCCTTCCTGTGGGCCACCTTCGGGCTGTACCTGCTGCTCCCGGTCCTGGCCGCCTCCGACGTGCTCGGCGCCGTGCTGGCCGCCGGCCTCGTCGTCGCCCTGGCGCTGGGCTACGTCGCGGTGAACCTGCGCCGCGGCCGTCGGCCGCTGGCGAGACCGGACCGCGTCGGCCCGCTCGTCCTGACCGCGTACGTCGCACTCCCCGCGCTGGTGCTGGTGCCTGCGTCGCGGGACTGGGCCGACGTCGTCGTCGCCCTGGTGTGGTCCGGGCTGACGCTCGCGCTGGCCTGGGTCGTCACTCGCCTCGGGGTGCTGCCTCTGCTCGGGTGGGCGGTGCGCTGGACGTTCCGGCAGGCCGGAGACCTGTACCGGCTGGCCACCCGCGCGCTGCCGCTGCTGCTCCTGGTCGTCACGTTCCTGTTCGTCAACACCGAGGTGTGGCAGGTCGCCGGCTCGATGTCGGCCGCCGTGCTGTGGGCGTCGCTGGCGGTGTTCGCCGCACTCGGGGTGCTGTTCATCGCCGGCCGGGTGCCGGAGGAGGTCCGCGGCATCGAGGCCTCCACGGACGAGGCGGCGGTGGTCCGCGCCTGCGACGGCACTCCGTTGGAGGGCCACACCGCCGGCCTGCCCGGGCTGGACCTGCCGGTCCCGCTGCAGCGGACCCAGGAGGCGAACCTGCGGATCGTCGTGGTGGTCTCCCAGCTGGTCCAGGTCGCGCTGTTCGCGGTCGTGGTGTGGGCGTTCTTCGTCGGCTTCGGCGCGCTGGCCGTCTCGGTCCCGGTGCAGCAGGCCTGGCTGGGGGACCTGGCACCGGTGGACGTGCTGTGGTCCTGGGGCCCCGACCACGGCGTCACCCGCGAGCTGTTGCGCGTGGCCACCTTCCTCGGCGGGTTCGCCGGCTTCTACGTCACCGTGTACGCCGCCACCGACCCGACCTATCGCGACCACTTCTTCCGCGGCATCGGCGACTCGCTGGCGCGGTCGCTGGCGGTCCGCCGGGTCTACCTGGCACTGGCCGGCGGGGCCGACCGTCGCGATTCGGTCCCGCCCGGCCCGCACTGATACCCTCGCTGCCGACGGCCGTGGGGCGGGCGCCCCGCGGTTCGCGACTGTTCACGCCCCTGCGACCCCGCGGGGCCCTGATGCGCCCGAGAGGAACACATGTCGCTCGACACTGCCACCAAGCAGCAGATCATCGCCGAGTACGCCACCGCCGAGGGTGACACCGGCAGCCCGGAGGTCCAGATCGCGCTGCTGACGCGCCGGATCTCCGACCTGACCGAGCACCTGAAGGAGCACAAGCACGACCACCACTCGCGTCGTGGTCTGCTGATCCTGGTCGGCCAGCGGCGCCGCCTGCTGCAGTACCTCGCCAAGACCGACATCACCCGCTACCGGTCGCTCATCGAGCGCCTCGGCCTGCGGCGGTAGTCGGCACCCGGTCAGCACCACCCAGCACGACCCGGGGCGAGGCCCTCGCCCCGGCCGAGGCACCGGGCGAACGCCCGCACCGGCGACCGCCATGGGGTCGGTCCTCGGTAGTGGCCCCCGGGTCCGCCGCGCGGCGGAGCCCGAGGACCTCGATCGAAGACCGGCACCCAGCACCACCGCCGCCCGCGGACGCGCTCGCCCCCTGCACCGAACAGGAGGGCACCCGTGGAGGGGTCCGAGATCACCACGTCCGAGGCCGTCATCGACAACGGCTCGTACGGCACCCGCACCATCCGCTTCGAGACCGGCGGCCTGGCCCGCCAGGCGGCCGGCTCCGTCGTCGCGTACCTCGACGACGACACCATGCTGCTGTCGGCCACGACCGCGTCGAAGCATCCCAAGGACCAGCTCGACTTCTTCCCGCTGACGGTGGACGTCGAGGAGCGGATGTACGCCATCGGCCGGATCCCCGGCTCGTTCTTCCGCCGAGAGGGCCGGCCCAGCGAGGACGCGATCCTCACCTGCCGGCTGATCGACCGCCCGCTGCGCCCGTCCTTCGTCAAGGGCCTGCGCAACGAGATTCAGGTCGTCGTCACGGTCATGTCGCTCAACCCCGACGACCTGTACGACGTCGTCGCCATCAACGCCGCGTCCGCATCGACCCAGCTCGCCGGGCTGCCCTTCAGCGGCCCCATCGGCGGCGTTCGGGTCGCGCTCATCGGCAGCCAGTGGGTGGCGTTCCCCACCCACACCCAGCTCGAGGAGGCCGTGTTCGACATGGTCGTCGCGGGCCGGATCGTCGGTGACGACGTCGCGATCATGATGGTCGAGGCCGAGGCCACCACCGCCACCGTGGAGCTCGTCCGCGGCGGGGCGACCGCCCCCACCGAGGAGGTCGTCGCCCAGGGCCTGGAGGCCGCCAAGCCGTTCATCCGCGCGTTGTGCGAGGCCCAGCAGCGGCTCGCCGACGTCGCGGCCAAGGAGACCCGGGAGTACCCGCTCTACCTCGACTACGACCAGGACGTCTACGACGCGGTCGCGGGCGCCGTCTCCGACGAGCTCGCCGCCGCGCTCACCATCGCCGGCAAGCAGGAGCGCGAGGCCGAGCTGGACCGGGTCAAGGACCTGGCCGCGGAGCGGCTCGCCGGGCAGTTCGAGGGCCGGGAGAAGATGGTCGGCGCCGCGCTGCGCGCCCTGACCAAGAAGCTGGTCCGCCAGCGCGTCCTGCGCGACAAGGTGCGCATCGACGGCCGCGGCCTGACCGACATCCGCACGCTCACCGCCGAGGTCGACGTGGTCCCGCGGGCGCACGGGTCGGCCCTGTTCGAGCGCGGGGAGACGCAGATCCTCGGCGTCACCACGCTGAACATGCTGCGCATGGAGCAGATGCTCGACACGCTCTCGCCGGAGACGCGCAAGCGCTACATGCACAACTACAACTTCCCGCCGTACTCCACCGGCGAGACCGGCCGCGTGGGCTCGCCCAAGCGGCGTGAGATCGGCCACGGCGCGCTCGCCGAGCGCGCCCTGCTGCCGGTGCTGCCCACTAAGGACGAGTTCCCGTACGCCATCCGGCAGGTGTCGGAGGCGCTGGGCTCCAACGGGTCCACCTCGATGGGCTCGGTGTGCGCGTCGACCATGTCGCTGCTCAACGCGGGTGTTCCGCTGAAGTCCCCGGTCGCGGGCATCGCGATGGGCCTGATCTCCGACGACGTCGACGGGCAGATGGAGTACGTCGCGCTCACCGACATCCTCGGCGCCGAGGACGCGTACGGCGACATGGACTTCAAGGTCGCCGGCACCCGTGACTTCGTCACCGCGCTGCAGCTGGACACCAAGCTCGACGGCATCCCCGCGTCGGTCCTGGCCGGGGCCCTGACCCAGGCCAAGGACGCGCGGCTGACCATCCTGGACGTCATGCAGGAGGCGATCGACGCCCCCGACGAGATGTCGCAGTTCGCGCCGCGGATCATCACGGTGCACATCCCGGTGGACAAGATCGGCGAGGTGATCGGGCCCAAGGGCAAGATCATCAACCAGATCCAGGAGGACACCGGCGCCGAGATCACCATCCAGGACGACGGCACGATCTACATCGGCGCCACCAACGGCGCGGCGGCCGAGGCGGCCCGGGACACGATCAACCAGATCGCCAACCCGACGATGCCGGCGGTCGGCGAGCGCTACCTCGGCACGGTCGTGAAGATCGCCTCGTTCGGTGCGTTCGTGTCGCTGGTGCCCGGCAAGGACGGCCTGCTGCACATCTCCGAGGTCAAGAAGCTGGTGCCCGGCAAGAAGCGCATCGACTCCGTCGAGGACGTGCTCAAGGTGGGCCAGAAGCTGCAGGTGGAGATCAAGGAGGTCGACTCCCGCGGCAAGCTGTCGCTCATCCCGGTGCTCGAGGAGACCGAGGCCGAGCCGGTGCCCGCCGGCGACGCAGCCGAGTGACGCGCCGCCGAGTGACGCGCGGCTGAGGTGCCGATGGCTCGTTCCTCCGCCGGGGGCCTGCTCCCGGCACGCGAGCAGACGCCCGGGACCACCCGCACGCTGCTGAAGGGGACCGACGGCGGGATCGTCCGCCGCACGGTCCTCCCCGGCGGCCTGCGGGTGGTCACCGAGCAGATCCCGGGCGTGCGCTCCGCGGCGTTCGGGATCTGGGTGGGCGTCGGCTCCCGCGACGAGACCCCGGCTCAGACGGGCTCCGCGCACTACCTGGAGCACCTGCTGTTCAAGGGGACCCAGCGTCGTACGGCGATGGACATCTCCGCGTCGCTGGAAGCGGTCGGCGGGGAGATGAACGCCTTCACCACGAAGGAGTACACCTGCTTCTACGCGCGGGTGCTGGGCGAGGACCTGCCGCTGGCGGTCGACGTGGTGTCCGACATGGTCACCGACTCGCTGATCCTGCCCTCCGACGTGGAGAGCGAGCGTGGCGTGATCCTGGAGGAGATCGCCATGCACGACGACGACCCCACCGACCTCGTCCACGACGAGTTCACCCAGGTGCTGTTCGGGGACACCCCGCTGGGACGGTCGATCCTCGGCACCGAGGACTCCATCCGCGGCATCGGGCGCGGGGCCATCGACCGGTTCTACCGCCGGCGTTACCGCCCCGAGTCGGTGGTCGTGTCGGCGGCCGGCCGGGTCGAGCACACCGCCGTGGTCCGGGAGGTGCGGGCGGCGTTCGGCACCGTCGGCTGGCTGGACGGCGACGGCGTCCCGGACCTGCCCCGGCGCGGCCGGGTCCGGCGGCCGTCCGCGGGGGGCACGGTGCGCGTGGTGTCGCGCCCGACCGAGCAGGCCAACGTCGTCCTCGGCGTCCCGGGGATCGTGCGCACCGACGAGCGGCGCTACGTGCTCGGCGTGCTCAACTCCGCCCTCGGTGGCGGGATGTCCAGCCGGCTGTTCCAGGAGGTCCGGGAGAAGCGCGGGCTGGCCTACTCGGTCTACTCCTTCGCGACCCAGTACGCCGACGCCGGCGTGGTCGGCGTCTACGCCGGCTGCCAGCCGCAGAAGGTGGACGAGGTCCTCTCGCTGTGCCGGGAGGAGCTGGTCAAGCTGGTCGACCACGGCATCACCGACGACGAGCTGCGCCGGGGCAAGGGGCAGCTGCGCGGGTCGCTGGTCCTCGGGCAGGAGGACACCGGGGCGCGGATGAGCCGGATCGCCAAGGCCGAGCTGATGTACGACGAGCTGCCGTCCGTCGACGAGGTGCTGCGTCGCATCGACGCGGTCACCCCGGAGGAGGTCCGGATCCTGGCGGCCGAGCTGCTGGACCGCCCGCCGGCGCTGGCGGTGATCGGGCCGTTCGACCCCGACCGCGACTTCGCGGCGTCGGTCGCCTGAGCGGCCGCGCCGGACGACAACGGAACCCCGTACGACACAGGAGGGTGGCCGGTATGGCGGAGACGCACGGCGGAGGCATCCGGGTCGGGGTGGTCGGCTCGCTGGGCCGCATGGGCGCCGAGGTGTGCCGGGCGGTCGAGGCCGTCGACGGCATGCACCTGGTGGCCACGTTGGACGCCGGTGATCCGCTGGAGGAGCTCACCCGCGCCCGCGCCGAGGTGGTCGTCGACTTCACCACCCCCGACGCCGTCATGGGCACCCTGCGGTTCCTGGTCGAGCACGGCATCCACGCCGTCGTGGGGACCACGGGGTTCGACGACGACCGGCTGGCGCAGGTGCGCGGCTGGCTGGCGGACCACCCGGACGTGGGGGTGCTCGTCGCCCCGAACTTCGGCATCGGCGCGGTGCTGATGATGCGCTTCGCGCGCGAGGCCGCCCCGTACTTCGACTCCGTCGAGATCGTCGAGCTGCACCACCCCGGCAAGGTCGACGCCCCGAGTGGCACCGCGCGGCGCACCGCCGAGCTGGTGGCCGAGGCCCGTCGCGCCGCGGGCGTCCCCGAGTCCCCGGACGCGACCGCGCAGGCGCTGGACGGGGCCCGGGGGGCCGACGTGGACGGCATCCGGGTGCATGCGGTACGGCTGCGCGGGCTGGTCGCCCACCAGGAGGTGCTGCTCGGCGGGCTGGGCGAGACGCTCACGCTGCGGCACGACTCGTTCGACCGGGTGTCGTTCATGCCCGGGGTGCTGCTGGGCGTGCGCTCGGTGGCGTCGCGCCCCGGGCTGACCGTGGGCATCGACGCGCTGCTGGACCTGGACGGCTCGTCCGCCGACCCGTCGTCGTGAGCCCGCGCCGCCGATGACCGCGCGCCGTGTCGCGTACCTGCTGGTCGGGCTGGTCACCGTCTACCTGGTGTTCGCCGGGGTGCGCGGGTGGGAGCTGATCCGCAGCGGCGAGCCGGTGGCGGTCGGGATGGGCCTTGCGGTGCTGGTGCTGCCGGTCATCGGCGCCTGGCTGGTCTGGCGGGAGGTCGCGTTCGGCCTGGGCATGCAGCAGATGGGCCGGCGGCTGGAGGAGGAGGGCGGCCTGCCCGAGGACGACCTGCCGCGGATGCCGTCGGGGCGGGTGGAGCGGGACGCGGCCGACGCGCGCTTCGCCGAGCGGCGGGCCGAGGTCGACGCGACGCCGGAGGACTGGCGGGCGTGGTACCGGTTGTCGATCGCGTACGACGACGCCCGCGACCGGCGCCGGGCCCGGGGGGCGATGCGGCACGCGCTCGCGCTGTTCCGGGCGGAGGGGTCGACCTCCTAGCGCGGCCCGCCGGTGTCGCCCTGGATCTCCTGGCGCCACCGCCGCAAGCGCGAGGACGCCATGTCGAACGCCTCCGGCCGGCCCCACAGGTCCGGCGACACGCTGGTCAGGTCGGTGCGCACCACCGCCCCGTCGTCGAGGACGAGGTCCACCCGCACCGCCTGGACGTGGAACGGCAACCCGAGGAACCGGGCCCGGCCCGGCCCGCGGTAGATCTCCAGGACGTGCTCCCACGGCACGAGCACCGCCGTGAACGTCCGGGTGATGCGGACGCCGGCGTCGTTGACGTACGTCCCCACGACCCAGGCGCGCATCACCAGCCAGATGACGGCGACGGCGATGCTGGCGGTGAGCAGCGCGGCGAACACCCGTGATCCGGTGTCGGGCTGGAACGCCGACGCGAACACCCCGAGCAGCGCCGTGACGACGACGAGCAGGGTGAAGGGGATCAGGAACGCCAGTCGCCACGGGCCCTGCCGGGTCACGCGGACCCAGCGGGTCTGCACCACGTCCCCGTCCAGCGGGCGGTGGGGGTCGGGGCGCGGCCACAGGAACCAGAAGATCGGCCGCCGCGGCTCCTGCGTCATGCCGCCCATCCCAGCGCACGCAGCACCGCCGCGGCCACCGCGGCCACCAGGACCACCGCGAGGAACGGCGCGCGCAGCAGCAGCGCCACGGCCGCGGCGGCCAGGCCCGCCAGCCGCGCGTCGATCACCAGTGCCTGGCCGGAGGCGAACGTCTGCACGGCCACCAGCGCGCCGAGCAGCGCCAGCGGGAGCAGCCCGGCGATGCGGCGCACGGCCGGGCGGTCCAGGACGCGGTCGGGGACGGACAGGCCGAGCAGCTTGAGCAGGTAGCAGCCGACCGACCCGGCCAGGACGGCGAACCAGGTCATGGCGCCTCCCGCGAGGCCCGGCCGGTGGGCGCCTCGTCGGGGCGGAGGTCGCGGAGCGTCCGGCCGCCGCGCAGCCCGGCGAGCACGGCGACGGCGGCCGCCGCGAGCACCGGCAGGCCCGGGCGCAGCACCGGGGTCAGCGCGAGGGCGACGGCCGCGCCTGCGAGGGCGACCGCCCACGCCTGCCGGCTGCGCAGCTGCGGCCAGAGCAGGGCCAGGAACCCGGCCGGGATCGCCGCGTCGAGGCCGAGGGTCCGTGGGTCGCCGAGGGCCGCCGCCCCCAGGGCCCCGACCAGGGTGGCGAGGTTCCACAGCAGGTAGATGCTCAGCCCGGTCGACCAGAAGGCCAGCCGGGCGGCCCGGCCGTCGTACGCCCGCTCGTCCTGGCCCAGCGCCATCGCGGTGGACTCGTCGATCGTCATGTGCGCGGCGACCGGCCGGCGCCAGCCGCGGGCCTGCAGCAGCGGCGACAGCCGCAGGCCGTAGAGGGTGTTGCGGGCGCCCAGCATCCAGGCGGTGAGGACCGCCGGGATGGCGCCGCCCCCGGAGCCGAGCACCCCGATCAGGGCGAACTGCGAGGCCCCGGTGAACATCACCGCCGACAGGGTCTGGGTCTGCAGGGGTGACAGGCCGCTGGCGACGGACAAGGCGCCGAACGAGACGCCGTAGGCACCGGTGGCCAGCCCGATGCCCACGGCCGTCCGCACGATCGGGCCGCGGACCCCGACCCAGGGGCGCGCGCCCTCGGGCGCCGCCGTCGGGTCCGTGGTCACGACGGGCGACGCTACCCAACCCCCCGGTTCAGGGGTGCCGGCCGGTCACGGCGGCGGCGATCTCCTCGGCCCGGGGGGTGGCGGCCGCGAGGTCGGCCGGGACGAGCGACACTCGGGTCCGCCGCTCCAGCAGGTCGGCGACGTCGAGCGCCCCCTCGCGCAGCAGTCCGTGCACCAGCTCCACGCCGAGGACGGGCACGCCCGGAGCCAGCGGCGCCAGCAGCGCCGGGTCGGCGTCGGCGTACGAGGAGACCAGGGCGGCCTCGGACCCGTACCGGCGCACCAGTCGCGCGGGCAGCCGGTCGGCGTCCGCCACCGGACCGGCTCCGACCAGCGGCTGGCCGGTGGTGCGGCACGGGACGTCGGTGATCAGGTCCACCACGTCCTGGGCCATCCGCCGGTACGTCGTCAGCTTGCCGCCGGTGACGGTGACCAGCCCGGGCGACTCGCGCCGCACCAGGTGCCGGCGGGAGATGTCGGCGGTGCCCTCGTGCTCCTGCCCGTGCTCGGGCTCGACCAGCGGCCGCAGCCCGGCGAAGGCGCCGACCACGTGGTCCGGGGTCAGCGGGCGCGCCAGCGCGGTGGACAGCACGTCCAGGATCCAGCCGACCTCCTCCGCCGAGGGCTCGGGCACGTCGGGCAGGGGGCCCTCCTGCGGCACGTCGGTCAGCCCGACCAGCACCGGGCCGTCCGGCTGCGGCAGGGTGAAGACGTACCGGCCGAACTCGCCCGGCACGGGGACGGTGAGCGACGCGGTGGGGTTGCCCAGGACCTCAGGGCGCAGGACGACGTGGGTGCCGCGGGAGGGGCGGATCCGCACCGCAGGGTCCAGGCCGCCGGCCCACACGCCGGTCGCGTTGACCACGACCCGGGACCGGATCTGGTACGGGGCGCCCGGCTCGGCGCTGTCCTCCACCAGCGCGCCGCCGTCGCCGACCGACAGCGCGCGGGTGCGCGTCAGCACCCGCGCGCCGAACGCGGCCGCGGTGCGGGCCACCGCGACCACCAGCCGGGCGTCGTCCTCGAGCTGCCCGTCGTAGTTCAGCGCGGCCCCGGTCAGCCGTCCCGTGTCGACGGTGGGGGACAGGGCGATCGCCTCGTCGGCCCCGATCCGCCGGGCGTGGGGGAGCGCACCGTGCACCGTGCGGGCGCCCACCTTCAGCGCGTCCCCGGCGAGGAAGCCGACCCGGGTGAGCAGTGCCTGCGAGCGCGGGGTGTCCGCGAACACCGGGACCACCTGCGGCAGCGCGCGGATCAGGTGCGGTGCGATGGTCCCGATCAGGTGCGCGCGTTCCTCCGCGCTCTCCCAGGCCACGCCGACGTCGCCCTTGGCCAGGTAGCGCAGGCCGCCGTGCACCAGCTTGCTGGACCATCGGGAGGTGCCGAAGGCCAGGTCGTGCGCCTCGACCAGGGCTACGGACAGCCCCCGGGTGGCCGCGTCCAGCGCCACCCCGGCCCCGGTGATGCCGCCGCCGACCACGAGCACGTCGACCGGATCACGTCGCACCGCGTCCCGGTCGAGCCTCCGTCGTTCGGGGGACAGGTCGGCGAGGGGGTCGCCGGGCGGCACGTACGGGGCGCGACCGGACGGCGAGGTCCACGCGGTCTCGGCGTTCATCGGGACTCCTCGGCGGAGGTGGGGGCGGGGGCGAGGTAGCGGTCGACCAGCACCCGCAGCTGGTCGGTGGCGCGGGGGTCGGCGGCGTTGACCACACGGCCGGAGAACACGAACGACTGGGCGGCGACGACCAGGGTGAGCGCCATCAGGTCGGCGTCGCCTCCCCGGACCGACCTGTCCCCACCGTGGCGGGACATGCCCTGGCGCAGCAGCGCGGCCAGGTGATCCCGGGCGAGTCGTTGCGACGACCCGAACCGGTCCACCACCAGCGGCAGCAGGGTCTCGGGGTCCACGTCGAGCACGCGGGTCAGTAGCGGGTGCGCCTGCAGCGCGGCCACGACCGAGACGACGGCGGTGGCCGCACGGTCCCGGGCGGTCCGGCGGCGGGCCACCCGGCGCTCGACCTCCGCGACGATGGCCCCGAGCTGCTCGGTCAGCAATGCGGACAGCAGCCGATCCAGGTCGTCGTACCGCCGGTAGACGGTCATCCGGGACACCGAGGCGCGCCGGGCCACCTCGGCCAGGGTCGTGCGCCGCATGCCCAGGTCGAGGACGGCGTCGTACGCCGCCCGCAGGACCGGGTCGTCCGGCGGGGCCACGGCGACCGCGGCCGGCCGGCCGCGGTCGGCGCCCGAGTGCGTCGAAGGCCTGTGACGTTGAGACGTCATATGTCACACTGTAACGGTGACTGACAGCGCCGTGCACCCCCCGACGTCCCCCACGCCCGAGCCGCCGAGCGCAGACCTGGAGGCGACGTTCGCCCGGTGGGGGCGACCGCCGGAGCCGGTGGACCTCACGCCCGCGGCCCGGGAGTTCCTCGCGTCCGAGGTGGGCGTCGCGGCGCCCACCCCGCCGACACCGGTGACGCAGGTCGAGCCGCCGCCCTCCCGGCTGCCCGAGGACGTGCGGAGCGACCTGGTGGCGGTGCTGGGATCGGACCACGTCCGCACGGACCGGGTGGCCCGGCTCGCCCACACGGGCGGGCTGTCGTACGTGGACCTGGTCCGGCGGCGGCGCGGCGACGTCTCCGACGCGCCCGACGCGGTCCTGCTGCCCGCCTCGCACGACGAGGTCGAGGCGCTGCTCGCGGTGTGCGTGCGGCACGGCGTCGCGGTGGTGCCCTTCGGCGGGGGGACGTCGGTGGTGGGTGGGGTGCGGCCGGTGGCGGACGGCTTCGGCGCCGTGGTGTCGGTGGCCTTCGACCGGATGGCCGCGCTGCTCGAGGTGGACGAGGAGTCGCTGCTGGCCACCGTCGGCCCGGGCATCACCGGGCCGACGCTGGAGCGGCTGCTCGCCGCGCGCGGACTGACGCTGGGGCACCTCCCGCAGTCATGGGAGCGGGCGACGATCGGCGGCTACGTCGCGACCCGGTCCGCCGGGCAGGCGTCCAGCGGCTACGGCCGCAGTGACGAGATGGTGGAGTCGCTGCGCGTGGCCACGCCCGCCGGGTCGCTGCACCTCGGCCGGGCTCCGTCCAGCGCGGCCGGTCCGGACCTGCGCCAGCTGTTCGTCGGCGGCGAGGGCGTGCTCGGGATCATCACCGAGGTCACCCTGCGGGTCCGGCACCTCCCCGCCTACAGCCGCTACGAGGGCGTGATGTTCCCCTCGTACGCCGCGGGCATCGCCGCGTTCCGGGCGCTGCTGCAGGCCGGGCTGCGCGCCGACGTGATGCGTCTGTCCGACGAGGAGGAGACCGCGGCGACACTGATGATGTCGGGGCCCAGCGGGCGGACCGGGCAGGCCTTCGGGGCGTACCTCAAGGCCCGCAAGGTCGAGCACGGAAGCCTGGTCATCCTCGGCTGGGAGGGTCTGTCGGCGCGGGCCGTCGGTGCACGGCGCACGCCGGCGTGGGCCCTCCTGCGGCAGCACGGCGCGGTGCCGCTCGGCCGGCGGGTGGGGGAGTCGTGGCGGCACGGCCGGTTCTCCGGGCCGTTCCTCCGGGACCGGCTGATGGATGACGGCTACCTGGTGGAGACATTGGAGACGGCCACCACCTGGAACCGGCTGCTGCCGCTGCACGAGACCGTGCTGACGACCCTGAAGGGGGCCCTGCGTTCCGCGGACGGCGGTCCGGGTCCGTACGTCATGTCGCACGTGTCGCACGTGTATGAGACCGGCGCCTCTCTGTACGTCACGGTCCTGGCGCGGGCGGACGCCGCGGACCCCGCGGAGCAGTGGCGGGCGGCGAAGCGGGCCGTGGGGGACGCCATCGCCGGCTCCGGCGCCACGATCACCCACCACCACGCGGTCGGCCTCGACCACGAGCCGTGGATGCGCGCCGAGGTCGGGGACCTCGGCCTGGACGTGCTGCGGGCGGTGAAGGCCACCGTGGACCCGACCGGCATCCTCAACCCGGGCAAGCTCATCCCACCTCGGGACTGAGCCCCGACACCCGTCCGTACCCCCGCCCCCCGGCTTTGTGGTGCCGGGAGACGCTGGCGGAAGGGGTGCGCGATGCGGCGGGTACGTGGGGACCGGGCCGATCGGCGACACCGGGCACTCGCGCTCGGGGTGGTGATGGCGCTGCTGGTGGCGGTCGTCCCGGCGCTGGCCGGCCTCGGCGCGGCCCAGGCGTACCCCGCGCCCGTGATGCCGGGCGACCAGGGCTGGGCGGTCAGCCTGGGGGACTCGTACATCTCCGGGGAGGGCGGTCGCTGGGCGGGCGACATCGACACCTGGGCGCCGACCTCGCTGGTCGACCGGCTCGGCCCGACCGCGTACTACGACAACCCCACGGACACCGCCGAGCTGATCCCCGGCTGCCACCGCTCGAAGTCCGCGGAGATCCACTTCGGCAACCTGCTGTCCAAGAACCTGGCGTGCTCCGGCGCCGAGCTGACGTCCCAGATCTGGAAGGGCGAGTACAAGCCCGGCATCGATTTCGTGAACCTCGGCAACGGCGTGGTCGGCCAGGCGCAGATGCTGCAGGACTTCGCCGCCGCGCACCCTTCCACCAGCGCGACGCCGATCCGGCTGGTGGCGCTGAGCATCGGGGGCAACGACTTCGGCTTCGGTGACCTCGTGGCCACCTGCGTCGAGGACTTCCTGGAGTCCACGATCTTCAAGCGCTTCTACTGCAAGGACGACTTCTCCACGACCGACCTGAACCAGCGGGCGACGACGGTGGCGACCAACGTCCCGATCGCGATCGCCAACATCCGGACCGCGATGTCCAACGCGGGCTACCTGCCGTCGCAGTGGACGCTCGTCGTCCAGAACTACCCGTCCCCGCTGCCCGAGGGTGGCACCGGCGACCACCAGTTCCGCTACGGACAGTCCGGCTACACCCGGTTCACGACCGGCGGCTGCCCGTTCTGGGACGTCGACGCGACCTGGGCCAACCAGGAGGTCCTCACCCGCGTCAACGGCGCCGTCGCCACCGGCATCCAGACGGCGCGCGACAGCGGGGTGAGCAACATGCTGACGCTGGACCTGTCCGGTGCCCTGTACGGCAACCGGCTGTGCGAGCGCAACGACGCGACCAACGTGCAGCAGGTGCAGAACCTGCCCAAGCCGTCCAGCGCCCCGTACCCCACCAACGACGTGCTGTTCTCCCGCGCCGAGTACGTGCAGGCGGTCTACACCGGTGTCAACCCGCTGCGCCCGTTCATGAAGCAGGAGTCGATGCACCCGTCGTACCTGGCGCAGATGGGCCTGCGCAGCTGCCTGCGGCAGGTGTGGGAGAACGACAGCAGCGGCCGCTGCGTCCCAGGCGCCCGGACCGGGCTGCCGGTCAGCGGCGCGGAGCCCCCGATGCTGCTGCTCGACACCAGGCCCCGCCCGGTCACATCGGTGCGGACCACTGCGCGCGACCGGTCCGTCCGGGTCGCCTGGACCCCGGATCCCGAGGGTGCGGCCGCGTCGTCGTACGGCATGTCGGTGTGTCCCCAGCCCGGAGGGGACTGCGTGACCCAGGACGTGGCCGCCCCGAGCACGCAGACCGTGGTGAGCGGACTCACCAACGGCACCACGTACGCGGTGACGGTGGCCGCGACGAACCAGGACGGAACCAGCAAGCCGACGTCCGGCCCCGACGTGACCCCGCGGATCGACCCTCCCGGCACCCCACGACAGGTGTCGGCTGCCGGCGGCGTCACCGACCTGCGGGTGTCGTGGCTGCGACCCACGGACGGCGGCCCCGTGACCACGTACACGGTGGCGCTGTACGCGTCGTCCGGTGCTACCACGCCGATCCGGACCCCGACGGTGGTGCCGGAGACGACGACCGAGTACGACGTGGTCGAGGGGTCGCTCACCGCGGGCACCGAGTACTGGGTCGAGGTGACGGCGGTCAACGCGACCGGGTCCGCGGTCGCTCCTCGCGTGCAGGCGAGCACGCTGCCAGTCGGCGCTCGCGCGCCGCGCTACGTGTCCGCCGCCCCTCGCGACCAGGCAGCGACGGTCAGCTGGGTGCAGCCGAGCTCGGATACGGACTTGATCCGCTTCGACGTTGTCCGCTCCGGTGGTGCCGGTCCAGACGTGACGACCCCGGTCGCTCCTCAAGCCGGTTCAGAGTATGAGTACGAACTGTCCTACGGACCGCCGGATGATCCGCTGTTCAACGGGACGGAGTACACGATCACGGTGCACGCGGTGTACTCGAGCGACCCACCTGACGTGTGGGCGGAGACCACGGTGACGCCCCGGGTCGACCCGCCGGGGACGCCGGACCTTGTCGCGGCACATCCCGGCGACGGCGCGCTCAGCGTCTCCTGGCGCAAGCCCGACGACGGGGGCGCGGTGGCGTCCTACCGGGTCGACGTGTTCGAGCCGCCAGCCGCGGCCACGGTGCTGCGCTCCGAGGCCGTGACCGTCAGTGATCCGGCCCAGGCCGACTACCTGATCGGCGTCCCCGGCCTGGCGAACGGCACGGCGTACGGGATCGAGGTCACGGCGGTCAACGCCACCGACGAGCAGTCCGCACCGCGCGTCACCGGGACGCCGGACGTGGACGCGCCCGCCGATCCGGTCGACGTCGTGGTGGTGTCCGGGAACCAGCAGGCGTGGGTCGGCTGGGACGCCGCGCCCACCGGGGGAGCGGTGCGGGAGTTCCGGGTCGTCGGCTACGACGAGGCGGTCGGGACGATGACCGAGTTCGCGTCCGTCCCGGGCCCGCTGCAGCGCGCGCGCAGCCCGCGCGTCGGGGGCGCGTACGGCGTCACCGTCACCGGCCTGGCCAACGGCCACGTGTACGACGTCGTTGTGGTGGCGGAGAACGACGCCGGCGCGGCGGTGTCGGAGTGGCACGAGATGACACCGCGCGAGCCTGCCCCCGGTCCGGTCCCGGTGCCGACCCCCACCGCCAGCCCGAGTCCGACCGAGACGCCGACTCCGCCGCCCCCGGGTCCGTCGGTGACCGTGGTGAGCCCCACCGACGGCTCCGCCATCTCCTCCGGCGCGTGGTTCGGCGTGTCGGCCCGGACCGGCGGCGTCCCGCCGGGCGCGACGGCGTACGTGACGATCGACGGGATCGCGGTGGCCGCGACCACCGTGACGGCCGAGGGCTCCGCCCGGTTCGAGAAGGTGCCGGCACGCACTGGCGGCTACGCGGTGCGGATCGGTCCGGCGCCGGCGACCGTGGTGTCCGCGGGCTGGGCGATGGATGTCCGGCCGTTCGCAATCACGGGTCATCGGGACCTCGGGTCGACGGTGCGCTTCACGGTGGCGACCGGGAACTTCAGCCCCGGCACCGCCGTACGGCTGACCCGCGACGGCCGCACCACCGCGATCGGCCGGGTGCCGACCTCCGGATCCAGCCTCGGCATCACGGTGCCGGACGCCCGCGGGACCTACCAGGTGAAGGTGGACTCCCGCCAGGGCTGGGTGTACGGCCTCCCTGCCGGCGTGACCCGCCTCCCCTGACCGCGCGCCCCTTCGTGTGGTGCCGGTTGCGTGCGCTGTGGCGCACGCAACCGGCACCACAACGCGGGGGCGCCCCTGATCAGTCGTCGCGTCAGCCGTCGTCGCGGAGGGAGCGCGCGACGCCCTGGGCCTCGACGATGCGGATGTCCGGGTCGAGGGCCGCGGCCACCGACGGCTCGCCGCCCACCGCCCCCGGCCGCGGCGGGTCGTCCAGGCCCCGCAGGGCCGGCAGCGCCGCGCCCACCAGGCACACGGCGAGCAGCCCCACGGACAGCACCAGGAACGCCGTCCGCGCGCCCATCGCCTCGACCATCGGCCCCGCGAGCAGGTAGCCGACCGGTCCGGCGGCGTACCCGGCGCTGCTCATCGCCCCCACGACCCGGCCGCGCAGCGGGTTCGGGGTGCGCTCCTGCATCGCGATGTTCGTGATCGGGTTGACCGGGCCGAAGAACAATCCGGTGGCGAAGCCGAGGGCGACCATCGCCGGGTACGGCGGCAGCAGGGCCAGCGCCACCAGCGGCAGCGACGTCCCGATCAGGGCCACCGAGAACGCGGTGCGCCGCTTGAGGCGACGCGCCACGGCGCCGTAGCCCAGCGCACCGACCACACCGCCGGCGCTCATCGCGGTGATGAGCAGGCCGAGCCGTCCCGGCGCCTCCTGCTCGGTGAAGTACACCGGCAGCAGTACGCCCTCCACCGGCAGCCACAGCCCGATGAGTAGCGCCGACAGGATCGCCACGGTACGCAGCACCCGGTCCCGCCACAGGAAGGCGAACCCCTCCCGGGTCGAGCGCCAGAACCCCCGTGGCCGCTCGTGCGCCGCCGGCCGCCCGCCCCCGGGGATCCGCACCACCGCGATCAGCAGTGCCGACACGGCGAAGGCAGCCGCCGTGGCCCAGAACGTCGCGATCACTCCGATCGACGCGATGAGGACTCCGCCGATGCCGGGACCGAGCAGGTACGCCAGCCCGTACGCGCCCTCGTGGATCGCGTTGGCGCGCTCGAGCGGCACCCGGCCGTGCGCGGCGGCCTCGGGCAGCATCGACTCGCGGGCGGTGAAGCCCGGGGCGTCGAACAGTGCGCCGAGGAGGGCCACGACCAGCAGCAGCCCGAAGTCCAGCCCCGTGGTGGCTGCCAGCACCGGCACCAGGATCACGCTCAGCATGGACAGCAGGTCCGCGAGCACGCTCATCGGCCGCCGGCCGACGATGTCGACCAGCGTGCCGGACACCAGCAGCGACAGCAGCAGCGGCAGCGCGGCCACCGCCGCGATCGTTGCCGCCGCGGTCGCATCCCCGGTCTCCTGCAGCACCAACCAGGGGAACGCCACCATCGTGATCCCGTTGGCCGTGCCCGAGAGCACCGTCGACGCCTCGACGGCGGTGTACGGGACCAGCCGCCGCAGTCGGCCGCCGCCGGTGCCCGTCATCGCGCGACCCCGCGCAGCAGCAGGTCGGTGAGGTGGCGCGCGGCCCGCGCCGGGGCGACGCGGCCCTCGTGGATCCCGTCGGCCACGCCCCACAGGGCGCCGACGAACGCGTCCACCACCACCTCGGTGGGCACGTCCGGGCGCAGGTCGCCGTCACGCTTGCCGCGGTCCACCAGCTCGGACAGGGACTCGGCGACCGTCCACCAGGCGTCCCGCATCTCCGGCAGGTCCCAGACCTCGGGCCCGGCGTCGAGGAAGCGCATCTCGTCCGCGATCGGCAGCACCGCCTCGGCGACCGCCTGCAGGGCCTGCGGCGCCGGCCGGTCCGGGGGAGCCGCGGCGTCGATCGCGCTGCGGACCCGGCCCAGGGCGTCCAGGGCCAGCGTCCGCAGCAGGTCCTCCCGGGTGGGGAAGGCCCGGTGCAGGGTCGTGCGACCCACACCCGCCGCGGCCGCGATCTCGCCCAGCGTCGCGGCCGGGTCCTTCGCCAGCACCCGCGCGGCGGTCTCGAGCAGCACGGCCCTGCGGTCAGTCATGTACGGATCGGAACATGGATGTTCCACGCTGGTCAAGCGGGATACCGACCCAATGCAATCGATTGCGGCGCAGGCTGCCGCTGGCCTAGGGTCGGGAGCAGTCGCCGCTGTGGGAGGTGCCATGTCCTTCGTCGTGCGCTCCGCCGACCTCGTCCCCCGGACCGTGGCCGAGGGTGTGATCGGCCGCTGGGTGATCGCCCCGGACGGCCTGCCCGACGGCCGCCTTTCGGTGGACCTGCTCACGCTCGATACCAGTGCGACGCTCGACCTCGCGGCCGGACCGGACGAGCTGCTGTGGTTCCAGGTCCTGGCCGGCGGGCTGGTGCGGGACGACGGGACAACAGTCGGCCCGGACCACATGAGCATGCTGGCCCGCGGCGCCTCCGCCACGCTGACCGCGGCCGAGCCGACCGAGCTCTTCGTCGCCCGCGTCCCGCCGGCGGCCGCGTACGACCCGTCCATCCCCGCCGGGGCGGCGTCGTTCCGGGACTGGACCACCGAGCCGGTGATGGCCTCCGAGCACGATGCCCGCAGCCGGATCTACCTGGCCAGCAAGGGGTTGTGGGGGACCGACGCGGTGGCGGGGGAGCTCATCGTCTACCCGCCGGACTGCGCCGGCGCAGCACACCACCACGAGGGCGCGGAGCACTTCCAATACGTGCTGTCCGGCTCCGGCACCGCGGTGCTCGAGGGCGAAGAAGCGCCGCTCGCCGCCGGAGACCTGCTCTACAACCTGGAGAACGAGATCCACTGGTTCCGCACCGGCGACGAGGAGATGCGCTTCGTGGAGTTCTTCGTTCCCGGTCGCAACCGCACCGTCTGGGTGCCCGGCGTCAACGCCTGTGGCTGGAAGCCGACCGGGCTGGACAGCCGGGGTCGGGAGCCCGCGCGCGAGCTGGCCTACCACCTGCACGGCCAGGGCGACGTCTGATGGCGCGGGTCGGCTTCGTCGGCCTGGGGGACATGGGCCGGGTGATCGTGCCCCGGCTGCTGGCCGCCGGGCACGACGTCGTCGGCTGGAACCGCACCCCCGGCCGCGAGGGTCCGCTGGTCGAGCAGGGCATGACGGTCGCCGCGTCGGCCGCGGAGGCGGCGGACGGCGCGAGCGCCGTGTTCTCGATCGTGACCGACGCGGCCGCCGTGCGATCGGTCGCGCTCGGTCCGGACGGGATCCTCGCCGGCCTCGGCCCGGACGGGGTCTACCTGGACATGTCCACGATCTCCCCGGCGGCGAGCCGTGCCGTGGCGGGCGAGTTCACCGCGGCCGGTCGGGCCATGCTCGACGCCCCGCTGTCGGGCAGCCCGGTCACGGTCGTGCAGGGCAAGGCCTCGGTCATGGTCGGCGGCGACCGGGCCGCGTACGACCGGGTCCGCGACATCCTGCTGGCGATCGGCCCGAAGGTCTCGTACGTGGGCGGGCAGGGCCTTGCGGTGCAGACGAAGCTGTCCATCAACCTCCTGCTGATGGTGGAGGTCATCGCGTTCGGCGAGGCGGTCGCGCTGGCGGAGAAGGGCGGCGTCGACCGGGAGGTTGCGGTCTCCGCGATCCTCGACAGCGTGGCGGCGTCCCCGGTGCTCGGCTACCGCGGGCCGTTCGTGCTCGAGGGCAACATGCCCGAGAAGCCGCTGGCCGATGTCACGTTGCAGCAGAAGGACATGACGCTGGTGCTGGAGCAGGGCCGGACGCTGGGCATGCCCCTGCCGCTGGCCTCGTCGGCCAACGAGATGATGAACGCCTGCCGCGGGTTCGGCATCGACCACAACGACTTCGTCGTCGCCCACGAGGCCTACCGGCGGATGGGCGGTCTGAGCCGGTGAGGCCGGAGCCGGGGTCCTCGCTGGACCGGTTCGTCACCAACCTCGCCGACGTCCCGAAGGTGGCCGGGCTCAAGCGCGAGGAGGGCTGGGTCGACATGCAGGTCCAGTTCCTCATCGACAAGGCGACGGCGGGTACGTCGGACCTGCTGGTCGGCTGGACCGTGCTCCCGCCCGGCGCGATGCACGACCGTCACCGGCACGTCCACGCCGACGAGTTCTGGGTCGTCATCGAGGGCTCGGGTGTCATGTACACCGACGACGGCGAGGCACCCGCGCGGCAGGGTGACGTGGTGTTCACGCCGCGCGGTCGGTGGCACGGGTTCCGCAACACCGGTGACGTCGACGCCGTGCTGGTCTGGGGCTGGAGCGGGGCCGGGTCGCTGGAGGACGCGGGGTACGAGGCCGACGTCACCGGCGGATCCGGCGGATCGGGCGGATCCGGCGCGGCGGCGGGCGGGTCGCCGGATGGCTGAGGTCCCCGCCGACCCGCGCCGGGAGCGCGGGATGCGGGCCCAGTCCGAGTTCCTGCGAACACGCCTTGCCGACGGCGCCCGGCAGGTCGGGTGGAAGGCGGGGTTCGGCTCGCCGCAGGGGCTCGCGGCCCTCGGCCTGACCGCCCCGCTGGTCGGGTTCCTCCTCGACACCGGCGCCCGGTCGTCCGGCGCCACGATCGACACCTCGAGGTGGACGAAGCCGGTCATCGAGGCAGAGGTCGCCGCGGTCCTGGCGGTCGACGTGCCGGGGGACGTGGCGCCGTCCGGCGTCGGCGCGTACGTCGCCGGGCTGGTGCCCGCCCTCGAGGTGGCCGACGTGGACCTGCCGCCGGAGGACCCCGAGGCGATCCTGGCCGGCGACATCTTCCAGCGCGCGTTCGTCGTGGGGGAGCAGCCAGGCTCAGGTCCGGTCTCCGGTGGGCTGGACTGCACCGGCTGGGTCGGCCGGGTGACCGTGGGCGACGAGCCCGAGGTCGAGGTCGTCGACCTCGCCGCGCTGACCGGTCGGTTCGAGGACGTGCTGGCGCAGGTGGCCCGGGACGCGGCGGCGTACGGCCGTGGCCTGCTGGCCGGCGACGTGGTGCTGCTCGGCTCGATCGTGCCGCCGGTGCCGGTCCGGCCCGGGGACGCCGTGCGCTATCGCCTCGCCGACCACCCGGAGTTGGCCCTCGCGTTCGCCTGACGGCCCCGTGAGATCGTGCCGAGATCAGCCCAGCAGACGTTCCCGGTAGGCGTCGTACGCCGGCTTGCCCATGGTGTTCCACGCCTCGACGGCGGGCGGGGGCATCGCGGACAGCATCCCGTCGACGACCTCCTGCGGGGCGCCGTCCAGCATCGAGCCGAGCACGATCATGATCCGGTCGGGGGAGATCTGAGCGCGGCTGTGGTCTCCCATCGCCGCCCACTCCGAGACGTTCATCGTCTCCTGCGCGAGGGGGAGGACGTCGCGCTCCTCTTCCGCCAGGTGCGCGTTCAGGACGTCCAACAGGTCGCCCAGCGCGGCGGTGAGCGCGGACGCGGTCTCGGCGTCAGCGCCGGCCCGCCAGGCGGTGGCGGCCTCCCGCGCGGCCTCGAGCCGGGCTTCCAGGTCGTGGTGCTGCCCCTGCATCCGCTCCACCAGGTCACCCGCCTGGGGTGCCCGCTCGGCCAGGACCGGCCACAGCAGCAGGTCCTCGCCCTGGTGGTGTACCTGCAGCAGGTCGTGCATCAGGTCGAAGTGGTCCGCGACCACGGCCACCCGGTCCGCCGCGCCGCCTGGGACCCCGGCCACCAGTCCGGGCAGCTCGGCGAAGTTGCGCCGGATGGTCTCGTGCACCACCAGCATGTCGTCGGTGTTGGGTCGTTCGTGAACCGCGCTCGTCATGACCCCTCCTCGATCGGTCCCACGTAGGCGGCGAGCCAGTCGACCATCGGCCGGGCCGCCCGCCACATGTCCCGGACCCTCGTCGCTGCCGCCTTGGTTCCCATCCACGCCGCCGGCTCCCAGGTGTGGCTGGCCACCAGCGAGCGGTGCCGCAGCAGTTCGATTCGCGGGTGGTCCGGGTCCACGCCGCGCGGCCGGGTCTTCATCACGTCCCCCGACACCTCGAACCCCTTGCGCCGCAACGTCTCCACGGCGGCCTCAAGCTCACCGCCCTGCGACCCGTCCACCGCCTCCCGGTAGCGGTGCACCTGCGCTCCGCCGGGGGCGTACCACCCGGCCGCGGCCATCAGCCCGTGCCCGGACAGTTGGACGTAGTAGCCGACGGCGTCCTGGACGGCGACGAAAGCGCCCTGGTGGTCCTTGTACGGGCTCTTGTCCTTGCTGAACCGGACGTCCCGGTAGGGGCGGAACAGCTTCGCGGGGCCGAACTCGTCGGCGAGCGTCGCTGTCAGCGCCTCCAGGGGCTCCCGCACGTGCTGGACGTAGTCGTCCTTGTGCGCCTCCCAGAACGACTTCGTCGGGTCCGCCGTCAGGGCGTCGTAGAAATCGAACGCCTCCGCGGGGATGCCGGTGAACCGCGGTGTCCCTCTGTCCGCCACGCGCCGATCCTGCCGCTGTGCCGCCGCCGGCACCAGCCCCTTGCGCCGTCCCGGTCGGTCTGCTCCCGCCGACTAGGGTTCCCGCGTGCCGACCGACCCGCGCGTGCGTCGCGGGCTGGTGCTGGCGTTCCTCGGCGTCCTGGCGTTCTCGTTCACGCTGCCGATGACCAAGATCGCGCTGCAGGGCTTCGACGCGGTGGTCATCGCGTTCGGCCGGGCGGCGATCGCCGGGGTGGTCGCCGCGGTGGTGCTGCTGGCGCTGCGCGTGCGACCGCCTTCCCGGTCGATGTTGCGACCGTTGCTGCTGTCCGCGCTCGGCGTCGTCGTCGGATTCCCCCTGCTGACCACCCTCGCCCTGCGGTCCACGACCTCCGCGCACGCCGCCGTCGTCATCGCCGGCCTGCCGATCGCCACCGCGGTCTTCGCGGTGCTGCGGGCCGGCGAACGCGTCAGCCGGTCCTTCTGGTGGGCGTCCACGACCGGCACCGCGGCCGTGATCGTGTTCGCGCTGACCCGAGGGGGCGCGACCGGCGCGGGGCTCGTGCCCGACCTGCTCCTGCTCGGCGCGGTCGCGGCGGCGGCGTTCGGCTACGTCGAGGGCGCGCTGCTGTCCCGCGCCATGCCCGGCTGGCAGGTGGTCTCGTGGATGCTCGTCGTCAGCCTGCCGGTGACGGTCCCGGTGACCGTGGCCCTGCAGTGGCGCAGCGCACCGGACCACAGCATCGACGCGTCGGCGCTGCTTGCGCTGCTCTACCTGGCGCTGTTCTCCATGTACGTCGGCTTCTTCTGGTGGTACGCCGGCCTCGCCGCCGCCGGCGTCGCCCGAGCCGGGCAGATGCAGCTGCTGCAGCCGCTGCTCACCCTGCTGTGGTCGGTCCTGCTGCTCGGGGAGACCGTCGGCTGGCCGACCCTGCTCGCAGCCGCCGTCGTCCTCGTCTGCGTCGGCTGGACCCAGCGGGCCAGACCCGCGCCCGCTGTCCCTCGGACGGCGACCTAGCCCCGTGACGTGGTCGCACGGGTCAGGCCACGACCTGGATCGTGCGCAGGCGCTCGTCCGCGCAACCGTGGACGTGGCCGCCGCTGGCCAGCAGGGACGCCACCACGTCGACGGTCGAGGCCTCGATGCGCTCGCCGGGGACGATCACCGGCACTCCCGGCGGGTAGGGGACGACCGGTTCGGCCGCGACGCGTCCCACGGCCCGCTCGCGGCTCACCGTCACGACGGCGCGCCGACGGGCTTCGGCGGGGGTCAGGACCTGCGCGCCCGGGGACAGCGCGGCGGCCCAGGACGGGTCGGCACCGGCGGGCCTGCTGCGCAGCCGCCCCCGGCCGTCCTGGCCCGTCGCGCGCGCCAGGGCACCGACCAGGGCGTCCTCGGAGTCGGCCGACGCCTCGGCGGGCACGGCAGGCACGACCAGGTACACCCGGTCTCGGTCCGCGCCCTCGGCGGGAGCCCCGTACCGGCGTAGGCGACGGTCGACCTGCCAGCCGGTCAGTCCGGTGCCGCGGACGTCGACGACCACCTTCAGCGGGTCGACCCGGTGGGCGGGCAGACCGAGGGCGTCGGCGTCGAGCGCGCGTACCCCGGGGATCCGCCGTAGGCGGTGGCGCAGCCGCGCCGCCTGCTCCACGGCACGGGCCACGGCGTCGGCCCCGCCGGTGGCCAGGTCACGCCGGGCGGCGTCGACCGAGGCCATCAGTGGCATCAGCGGGCTGGTGGTCTGGGTCAGGCGCACGGCCACCTCCAGCCGGGCCGCCACCTCGTCCCCGGCTCGCGCCGCCGCCAGCAGGATGGCACCCGAGGACAGCGCGGTCGCCGTCTTGTGCACGCTGACGACACAGCCGTCCGCCCCGGCGTCCAGCGCGGCCGGGGGGAGCCCCGGGTGGAACGCCAGGTGGGGGCCCCACGCCTGGTCGACGTACACGCGGTCCGCACCTGCGGCGCGGGCGGCGGCGATGACCGGGACCAGGTCCGGGCCGGTCGACGCGTATCCGGGAGAGGTCAGGACGACGTGCCGGGCCCGGGGGTTCCCCCGCAGCGCGGCGGTGACCGCGGGGGCGGTGACGCCGAGGGGCAGCCCCAGACGCGGATGGATCTCCGGCACGACCCACACCGGCCGGGCCCCGCAGAAGGCGAGCCCGGCGAGCACGCTGATGTGGGCGTCGCGGGCCACCACCACCTCGTCGCCAGGACCGAGCAGGCCGAGCAGCCAGGCGAGGTTGCCGGCGCTGGACCCGTTGCCGAGCAGCCACGCCCGCTGGGCGCGCCACGCCTCGGCGGCCAGTCCCTCGGCGGAGCGGCGGCTCCGGTCGTACGTGGTCGTGTCCAGCCACACGTCGGCGGCGAGCGCACCGCCCCCGGGTGCATCGCCGCCGAGCAGGTCGGCCATCGCGGCCGAGCTGCGGGAGCCGCCCTGGTGACCCGGGCAGTGCCAGCGGTGGCGCGCGGCGCGTGCCTCGCGGGTGACGGCATCGAGCAGCGGGGCGCGGGTCTGGTCCGCTGGGCGCGGTCCGGGCCGGGGGGCGGTCTCGGGCGAGGCGCTCATCGCGGCGCTCCCATGCCCGAGCCCGACGCCGTGGCCACGGGGCCCCCGTCGGCGACGTCCTCGACGTCCGTGGCGGGGTGCAGCACCAGGTAGGCCTGGGCCGCGATGAGGATGACCACGGCCACCCATGCGCCGGCGCCGATGTGTCGGTCGTAGTGCAGCCGGTCCAGCAGCAGCACCCCGACCTGGAGGATCACGATCCAGCCAAGCGTCACCGGGGCGAGATCCACGTACTGCAGGCTGCAGGCGTACACGTAGAAGAGAGCCAGGAACAGGCCCGCCCCGACCAGGCCCAGCAGCAGCGAGCGCCGATCGACCGCCTCCTTGGCGACGAACGCGCCGGCGAGGTCGAGGGCGGCGAGGACGACCATCGCGATCGCGGCCACCGCCGGTTGGGGCCAGGACTCGGGCAGTCGCAGCAGCATGGGATCTCCTCGGTCGCGCGGGCCGGCGGCCCGGTGTCGTGGACAAGAGGAGCCAGTCGCCGTCCTGATACATCGGCGGCGCAGGTTTCTCGGGCCGGTCGGCGCCGCCCGCCGGACGAGCCCGGGGGCGAGGTCTGGCTGGCCGGGGTCAGGCCAGCGCCGTCACGAGGCGCACCTCGCGCACGGTCAGGCCGGCGTCGGCGTCGATGTCCAGCTCTCGGAACGCTCCGTCGGGGCCCCAGCCGGCCGACTCCAGGAACGCGCGCCGCGCCTCGTCCGCCGCCGGAAACCAGGTCACGGCACCGGTGAACCCGTCACCCGCCAGGTAGTCGGCCGCGGCCGCCAGCAGCCGCGACCCGTGCCCGCGCCGCTGAGCGTCCGGCGCCACGGCGAGCGCGACCAGCTCTCCCTCGGTCGCGGGGTCAGCATCCGGGTCGCTGGTCGGCGACGTCGCGGCATAGCCGACGACTCGGTCGCCCTCGAGCGCCACGAGCACGCGGTACGCCCCCGACGGCGGGGTGAGGATCGCCCGGGCCCACTCCAGCGCCAGGTCACTGGGGTCGAGGGAGTCGAGCACCACGGAGGGCAGGACGCCGTCGTACGCGGCCCGCCAGGCCGCGACCTGGACGGCGGCCAGGTCGTCGACGTCGGGGGTCCGCGCCAGCCGTACCGACCGGTCCGCCACGCCTGCGCTCCTCGGGCTCGTTGGGTGCTCCTGCCGGTCCATCCTCGCCCGCGGCGCTACCGTCCGCGACATGCGGGACGGGCGGATGCGGGTCGTGGTCGTCGGCGCCGGCGCGTGGGGCCTGCCCGCCGGCGCGGAGCTCGCGGCGCGCGGGCACGACGTGGTGGTGCTCGACGCGCACGGCGTCGGCAACCGGGTGTCCTCGTCGTCCGGCGCCACCCGGCTGTGGCGGCTGGCGCACCCCGACGCGGCCCGGGTCCGGCTGGCACTGCGGTCGGTGGCCGCCTGGCGCCGGCTGGAGGGCGCCACGGGGACCGAGCTGCTGCTCACGCGCGGTCTGCTCTGGCGCGATGCCGGCTCGGTCCCCGCGGTGGCCGACGCGTTGGCGTCGGAGTCGGTCGAGCACGTGGCCGTGGACCCCGGCGACGTCGATCGCTTCTTCCCCGGGCTGCGCCCCAACGGGATCGCCGCGGTCTGGCAGCCCGAGGCCGGACCGGTCCTCGCCTCCGCGGCGCTGTCGGCCGCCGCCCGCCGGTTGGCCGGCGCCGGTGGCCGGCTCGAGACCGCGCGGGTCGTGGGGATCGACACCACCGGCGCCCACCCGGTCACGGTGACGACCGACCACGCGCAGGTGCTGGCCGCCGACCGCGTCGTTCTGGCACCGGGACCCTGGGCACCCGCGCTGCTCGACCTGCTCGGCATCGACCTGCCGCTCGCCCCGGTGCTGGAGCAGGTCTGCTACCTCGGCGGGACCGCGGACGAGGACCTGCCGTGCTGGTTCGAGGGCCCGCGGGACGGAGAGCCGGGGCTGTACGCGATGCCGACGCCCGGCCGCGGGTACAAGGTCGGCATCGACCAGCCGCTGCGCGCCTTCGACCCTGGCGACCCCGCGCGGGAGGCGTCGCCGCGGGCCGCGGACGCCATCGCCGCCCGGGTTGCCCGAGACCTGCCCACGGTCGCCGCCGACGTCACCGGGTGCGACGTGTGCTCGTGGACGTACTCCCCGGACGGGCGCTTCGTCGTCGACACCGTCGAGGACGAGCGGGTCGTCCTCGCCTGCGGTGACTCGGGCGAGGGCTTCAAGTTCTCCGCCCTGCTGGGGGAGGTGCTGGCCGACCTCGCCGAGGGCGTGCGAGCAGACCCGGACGTGGCCGGGTGGTCGCTGGCGCGTTTCGGCGGCGCGCCGCCCATGCCGGAGCGTCTGCCCACGCTGGGGGTGTGACGGCGCTCGCTAGGCTCGCCGCCGTGCCCCACGACGAGATCACGTACCGCAGCGACATCACCGTCGAGCTGGTGAAGTCCTCCGCCTCCGACGCCGACGTGCTGTTCGCCGCGCGGGTCTCCACCAAGGGTGAGCAGTCGCTGGAGGACGTCGGGGCCGACGCCGAGAAGTCCCGCGGGCTCATCAACTACCTGATGCGCGACCGGCACGGCTCTCCGTTCGAGCACACCTCGATGACGTTCTACGTGCAGGCGCCGATCTTCGTCTGGCGGGAGCACATGCGGCACCGGATGGCCTCGTACAACGAGGAGTCCGGCCGCTACCGCGTGCTGCAGCCGGTGTTCTACCTCCCCGGCCCCGACCGCGCCCTGGTGCAGGAGGGCAAGCCGGGCCACTACGAGTTCGTCGCCGGCACGGCGGAGCAGCACGAGGTCGTCGACCGCGAGATGCGCGCGGCATGCGCCCGCGCGTACGAGGCCTACACGGCCATGCTCGACGCGGGCGTGGCGCGCGAGGTGGCCC
Source organism: Candidatus Nanopelagicales bacterium (assembly GCA_041393815.1). Taxonomy (NCBI): domain Bacteria; kingdom Bacillati; phylum Actinomycetota; class Actinomycetes; order Candidatus Nanopelagicales; species Candidatus Nanopelagicales bacterium. The sequence goes on from JAWKJK010000002.1 coordinate 726,146, forward strand.
GGATGCCGCTTCCGGTCACCATCTACTCCTCGGCCTACGTGACCATGAACGCCCGCGCCCTGATGAACTTCCTGTCGCTGCGGCGCAAGACCGACGACTCCCGGTTCCCGTCGTTCCCGCAGCGCGAGATCGAGATGGTGGCCGAGCGGTACGAGGAGGAGTGGGCCCGGCTGATGCCGCTGACCCACGCCGCCTTCGTCGCCAACGGCCGCGTCGCCCCCTGACCCACGTCGCTCCACCCGCGACGGAATGAGTCCCCACGTCGCTTGCGGCCCCGAATTGCGGCGACAAGCAACGCCCGGACTCATTCGGCCGCGGAGGGGCGGGGCGGGCGGCGCCCGGTAGCCTCGGGGCATGCCTCCCACCACCTCGGCGGACGCGCCCTTCGGCCGCGTGCTCACGGCGATGGTCACCCCCTTCGACGCCGACGGGGAGCTGGACCTGCCCTCCGCCCAGCAACTGGCCAACGACCTGGTCGACCTGGGCAACGACGGGCTGGTCGTCAACGGCACCACCGGCGAGGCGCCCACCACCACCGACGAGGAGAGGGCGCTGCTCGTGCGCGCGGTGCTCGAGGCGGTCGGCGACCGCGCCACGGTCGTCGCCGGCGTGGGCACCAACGACACCGAGCACACCCTGGAGCTGGCCCGCGAGGCCGAGGGCGTCGGCGCGCACGCACTGCTCGTCGTCACGCCGTACTACAACAAGCCCCCGCAGGCCGGCCTTCTCCAGCACTTCACCGCCGTCGCCGACGGCGTGGGCCTGCCGCTGATGACGTACGACATCCCCGGCCGCGCGGGCGTGCCGATCCAGACGGAGACGCTGCTGCGGCTGGCCGAGCACCCGCGGATCGTGGCCAACAAGGACGCGAAGGGCGACCCGTTCGCGGCGCAGCAGGTGATGCACCGCAGCGACCTCGTCTACTACTCCGGCGACGACGCGTTGAACCTGCCGCTGCTGGCGATCGGGGCGTGCGGGTTCGTCAGCGTCACCGGGCACGTGGTCGCCGACCGGCTGCGCGCGATGCTGGAGGCGTACCTGTCCGGCGACGTGGCCGCGGCCCGCAAGATCAACGACGGGCTGGTCCCCGTGACGGAGGGGATCATGACCCGCACCCAGGGCGCCATCATGGTGAAGGCCGCGCTGGACCTGCTCGACCGGGCCGGCGGCGGAGTGCTGCGGCTTCCCCTGGTCGAGGCCGACGAGGCGCAGCGCGACGTGCTGCGCGCCGACCTTCGTGCCGGAGGGTTCGACCTGTGACGCATCCGCACCCCGAGCTCGGGCCCCCGCCGCAGCTCCCCGCGAACGGCCTGCGCATCGTCGCCCTCGGCGGCCTCGGCGAGATCGGCCGCAACATGACGGTCCTCGAGACCGGGGGCCGCCTGCTCATCGTCGACTGCGGGGTGCTCTTCCCCGAGGACAACCAGCCCGGCGTGGACCTGATCCTGCCCGACTTCGAGTACGTGGAGGACCGGCTCGACGACGTCGAGGCGATCGTGCTGACGCACGGGCACGAGGACCACATCGGCGCGGTGCCGTACCTGCTGCGGCTCAAGCGCGACATCCCGATCCTCGGCTCCCGGCTGACGCTGGCCCTGCTCGAGGCGAAGCTGCGCGAGCACCGGATCCAGGCGTACACGGCGGAGGTCAAGGAGGGTCAGACCGAGCGGCTCGGGCCCTTCTCCGTGGAGTTCCTCGCGGTCAACCACTCCATCCCGGACGCGCTGGCACTGGCGATCCGGACGGACGCCGGCACCGTGCTGCACACCGGTGACTTCAAGATGGACCAGCTGCCGCTGGACGGCCGCATCACCGACCTCAACGGGTTCGCCCGCCTCGGCGACGAGGGCGTGGACCTGCTGCTCGTCGACTCGACCAACGCCGAGGTCCCCGGCTTCGTCACCAGCGAGCGCGACATCCTGCCGGTGCTGGACGCGGTGTTCCTGCGCGCGGAGGGGCGCATCATCGTCGCCTCCTTCGCCTCCCACATCCACCGGGTGCAGCAGGTCATCGACATGGCCGTGCTGCACGACCGCAAGGTCGCGTTCGTCGGCCGGTCCATGGTCCGCAACATGAACGTGGCCCGCGAGCTGGGCTACCTCACCGTTCCCGGCGGTGTGCTCGTCTCGATCGATGACCTGTCCAACCTGCCCGACGACGAGGCGGTGCTCATCTGCACCGGGTCGCAGGGCGAGCCGATGGCGGTGCTGTCGCGGATCGCCAACCGCGACCACGCCATCCAGGTGGGGGAGGGCGACACCGTGGTGCTGGCGTCGTCCCTCATCCCCGGTAACGAGAACGCAGTCAACCGCGTCATCAACGGGCTGTCCCGACTCGGTGCCTCCGTCGTGCACAAGGGCAACGCGCTGGTCCACGTGTCCGGCCACGCCGCTGCCGGAGAGCTGCTGTACGTCTACAACGTGGTCAAGCCGCGCAACGTGATGCCGGTGCACGGGGAGTGGCGACACCTGCGCGCGAATGCCCAGCTCGCGGTCCGTACCGGGATCGAGCACGACCGGATCGTCCTCGCGGAGGACGGGATCGTCGTGGACCTCGTCGACGGCAACGCCTCGATCGTCGGCGCGGTGCCGTGCGGCTACGTCTACGTCGACGGCTCCAGCGTCGGCGACGTGAGCGAGGCCTCGCTGAAGGACCGCCGGGTCCTCGGTGAGGAGGGCTTCATCTCGATCTTCGTCGCGGTCGATGCCGTGGAGGGCAAGGTCGTCGCCGGGCCCGAGCTGCACGCCCGCGGGTTCGTGGAGGACGGTGAGGTCCTCGACCCGGTCGCGGACCGGGTCCGCGCGGCCCTGGAGGATGCGCTGCGGGACGGCATCACCGACACCCACCAGCTGCAGCAGCTGGTCCGCCGCCAGGTGGGCCGGTGGGTCAACTCCGAGCACCGCCGCCGCCCGATGATCGTCCCGATCGTCGTCGAGGCCTGACCTCCGCCTCCCCCGCGGTCGCACCCCCGGGCCGCGCGTGCCCCGCCCCGGCCCCCTTGCGTTGTGGTGCCGGTTGCGTGCGCTACAGCGCACGCAACCGGCACCACAACACGGGGGTGGGGAGTGTGTGCGACACGCGCGGGGCGCGTGTGACGGGGGTGGCCCGTGGGACCCCGCCGGTACGCTCCGTCCATGGCGACTCGTACGCCCGCAGCCGCGCGCGCCCGCGGTCGCGCGGGGGACCCCGACGCACCCGATCCCGACCGCGCGCCGTCGTCGCGGGGCAGCGGCCGCAGCCGGTCGGGCTCCGGCTCCGCCCGGTCCGGCGGGTCAGGGTCCGGCTCGTCCCGTTCGTCCGGCAGCAGGTCGTCCGGGAGCCGGTCGTCCGGGAGCCGGTCCTCGTCCGGCGGCCGGTCCTCGTCCGGGAAGCGCACGAAGACCCGCTCCGCAGGTCGTTCGTCCTCGTCCGGCAGCCGGTCCCGGTCGTCGTCCGCACGCACGGCCGCACCCCAGGCACGACGCGCCCCCACGCCCCGGCGCACCGGCCCCGGGCCGGTCGCCCGGCTGTTCCGCGCCCTGGGCCGGATGACGCGCGCGCTGTGGCTCGGGCTGGCGCACGTGCTCGGCGGCGCCACCCGCAAGCTGGGCCACGGCGCCCGCGACCTCGACCCGGCGCACCGGCGCGACGGCCTCGGCCTGCTGCTGGTCGCCGGCGCGGTCGTGGTGGCCGCGGCGGTCTGGTTCGGCGTCGACGGCTTCCTCACCGGCCCGGTCTCGGGCCTGGTGGTCGGCCTGGTCGGGGTGCTGGCCTGGGTCGTTCCGCTGGCCCTGCTCGCCGTGGCCTGGCGGGTGCTGCGCCACCCGGACGAGAGCGCCGCCACCGGCCGCATCGTGATCGGTGGGGGCGCGGTCCTGGTCGCCGCGGCCGGGCTGTGGCACGTCCTGCGCGATGCCCCCACGCCCAGCGACGGCGCGGAGGTGATGGGGTCGGCCGGTGGCGTCGTCGGCTGGATCGTCACCGCGCCCGTCGTGGCCGCCCTCGGCCGGATCGTGGCCGGACTGCTGCTGCTGATCCTGCTCGTGTTCGGGCTTCTCGTCGTCACCAAGACGCCGGTCAACGCCATCCCCGAGCGCCTGCGGCACCTGCGCGACCGGCTGCTGGGCCGCACCCCGCCGGCCGGCCACGACGCGGCCGGCCCGACTGAGGACGGCACCGCCGACGCCGAGACCGGCACGGCGGCCGACGCGGACGCGGAGACCGACGCGGACGCCGTCCCCGAGGGGCGCCGCCGGTCCCGCAAGGCCCGCCGCCGGGTCGGCAGCCTGCGCCGGGACGAGGAGGGCGCCGACGGCACTGACGACGACGTCGTCCCGGGGCTGGTCGGCGACGAGCCGTTCGTCACCCCCGTGCTCGCCGAGGGCGAGGCGTCCGCGGCGGACCTGCTGACCCCGGCCGCCGCGCCGGCCCCGGAGCACGACGCCGAACTCACCGGCCCGATCCCGGTCGTCCCCGCCGACGGCCCCAGCGACACCCACGACACCGTCATCGTCCCGCTGCCCGGCGCCGCGCCGGCCACCGCCGGCCGGGGCGTGCACCCGGCCCCTGCCGGTCCGGCCGAGCAGCTGTCCCTCACCGGTGAGGTGACGTACGAGCTGCCCGACGCCGGCCTGCTGAAGTCGGGCTCGCAGCACAAGACCGCGACCAAGGCCAACGACAAGGTGGTCGAGGCGCTCACGCAGGTGCTCGAGCAGTTCGACATCGACGCCGCGGTCACCGGGTTCCTCCGCGGCCCCACGGTCACCCGCTACGAGATCGAGCTCGGCCCGTCGGTGAAGGTCGAGCGGATCACCGCGCTGGGCAAGAACATCGCGTACGCCGTCGCCAGCGCCGACGTCCGCATTCTCAGCCCGATCCCGGGCAAGAGCGCCATCGGCATCGAGATCCCCAACACCGACCGCGAGCTGGTCGCGCTCGGGGACGTGCTGCGCAGCAAGGCGGCCACGTCGGATCACCACCCGATGCTGGCCGCACTGGGCAAGGACGTCGAGGGCGGCTTCGTCTGCGCGAACCTGGCGAAGATGCCGCACATCCTGGTCGCCGGCGCGACCGGCGCGGGCAAGTCCTCCTGCATCAACGCCCTGATCACGTCGGTGCTGCTGCGCGCCACCCCGGACGAGGTCCGGATGATCCTGGTCGACCCCAAGCGGGTCGAGCTGACCGCGTACGACGGTGTCCCGCACCTCATCACGCCGATCATCACCAGCCCGAAGAAGGCGGCCGAGGCGCTGCAGTGGGTCGTCAAGGAGATGGACCAGCGCTACGACGACCTGGCGCACTTCGGGTTCCGGCACATCGACGACTTCAACAAGGCGGTGCGCAGCGGCCGGCTGACCGCCCCTCCCGGCAGCGAGCGGGTGCTCGCGCCCTACCCGTACCTGCTCGTGATCGTCGACGAGCTCGCCGACCTGATGATGGTCGCGCCCCGTGACGTCGAGGACTCGATCGTCCGTATCACCCAGCTCGCCCGCGCCGCCGGTATCCACCTGGTGCTGGCCACGCAGCGCCCCAGCGTCGACGTGGTCACCGGGCTGATCAAGGCCAACGTGCCGAGCCGGCTGGCGTTCTCGACCTCCAGCCTCGCCGACAGCCGGGTCATCCTCGACCAGCCGGGTGCGGAGAAGCTGGTCGGCCAGGGCGACGGCCTGTTCCTGCCCATGGGCGCCAGCAAGCCGATGCGCATCCAGGGCGCGTTCGTCTCCGAGCAGGAGATCCGCGGCATCGTCTCCCACTGCAAGGCGCAGCTGGCCCCGGCCTACCGCGAGGACGTCGCGGCGGTGCAGTCCGGCAGGAAGGACGTCGACGAGGAGATCGGCGACGACCTGGACCTGCTGTGCCAGGCGGTGGAGCTCGTCGTGACCACCCAGTTCGGCTCCACCTCGATGCTGCAGCGCAAGCTGCGGGTCGGCTTCGCCAAGGCCGGCCGGCTGATGGACCTGATGGAGACCCGCGGCATCGTGGGCCCCAGCGAGGGGTCCAAGGCGCGCGAGGTGCTGGTCAAGCCCGACGACCTCGAGGGCACCCTGCTGCTGCTGCGTGGCGACGAGTCCTGACCCTCGTCACCCCCGCCGCCCCCGGAATGCCCGATGGGGTGGCGAGGCGCCCCCGAACCCCCCGTACCATGGGCGGCGCAAGATAGCGGGGTGCCCGGTCGTTGCCGTGGCGCCACGCCGGAGCGGCGGCGAGGGAGATCGACGTGTCGATCGGCTCGATGATCGCCGCTGCCCGGACCGAGGCGGGCATGTCCGTGGAGGACCTGGCTGCGGCCACCCGGATCCGGTCCACCGTGCTGCGCGCCATGGAGGTCGACGACTTCCACCTGTGCGGCGGCGACGCCTACGCCCGCGGCCAGATCCGCAGCATCGCGAACGCCCTGGGGCTGGACCCCGCGCCGTTCATCAGCGCGTACGACCACCCGGCCGGGCCGCCGCCCGAGCCCGAGCAGCGCCCGGGGCGCCGGCACGCCCGCGCCCGGGCCGAGGAGCCGGTCCCGCGGCACCCCGTACCCTCCCCGGCCGCAACCGGACCGGCGCTGGCGGGCCTGGGCCGTTCGACGCGCGAGTCCCGCGGCCTGCAGCTGAACTGGACCGCGGCGATGGTCATCGCCCTGCTGGCGATCCTGGCCGTGGGCGCCGTCTCCGTCCTCACCCGCGGTTCGGGGGAGGAGCCGGTGGCCGCCGGGTCGAGCAGTGCGGCCGCCACGCCGGCGCCCACGGTCAGCGAGGAGCCCACGCCCACCCCGCAGCCCACGACCGCCGAGCCTACGCCGAGCGACGCCGTGGCTGCGCTGCCCGACGACGAGGTCACCCTCGTGCTCACCGTCACCGGCGACAAGTCCTGGGTCTCGGTGACCGACTCCGCCGGGGACACGCTGTACGAGGGCCTGGCCACCACCGGCGACGTGGAGACGTTCACCGACCCCGAGCGGATCCGGGTCGTGATCGGCAACGCCGGTGCGGTCGAACTCACCGTGAACGGCACCGACCTCGGCAGTCCCGGCGGCACCGGAGAGGTGCGCCGGCTGGAGTTCACCCCCGGGGATCCCTCCGACGCGGTCGGCTGACCGGCCGCCGCCCGGCGGGCGCCCCGCGGTGGCCCGGCTAGGGTTTCCGCCATGCGGGCCCCCCAGCGCGTCGCCCTGGTGACGCTGGGCTGTGCCCGCAACGAGGTTGACTCCGAGGAGCTGGCCGCACGCCTCGAGGCGGACGGCTGGACCCTGGTGGCCGAGCCGGCCGACGCCGACGCGGTGGTGGTCAACACCTGCGGCTTCGTCGAGGCCGCCAAGAAGGACTCCGTCGACACCCTCCTCGCGGCCGCGGACCTCAAGGGCGACCCGGACTCCGGCCCGCGGGCCGTCATCGCGGTGGGCTGCATGGCCGAGCGCTACGGCGCCGAGCTGGCCGAGGCGCTGCCGGAGGCCGACGCGGTGCTCGGCTTCGACGACTACCCGGAGATCGGCGCCCGGCTGGCGGAGGCCGTGCGGGGGGTGCCGCACGTCCCGCACGCGCCCCGCGACCGCCGCCTGCTGCTCCCGGTCACCCCGGTCGAGCGTGCCGCCACCGTCGCGGACGGGGCGTCCACGGTGCCCGGGCACGGCGGCGCCCTGCGCCGTCGGCTCGAGGGCGGCCCGGTGGCGCCGCTGAAGCTGGCCTCCGGCTGCGACCGGCGCTGCACGTTCTGCGCCATCCCGTCGTTCCGGGGGTCGTTCGTCTCCCGCCGGCCGGTCGACGTCCTGGCCGAGGCGCGCTGGCTGGTGGGGCAGGGCGTGCGCGAGGTCGTGCTGGTCAGCGAGAACTCCACGTCGTACGGCAAGGACCTCGGCGACCTGCGGCTGCTGGAGTCGCTGCTGCCGGAGCTGGCCGCCGTCGCCGGGATCTCCCGGGTCCGGGTGTCCTACCTGCAGCCGGCCGAGACCCGGCCCGGCCTGCTCGACGCGATCGTGGGCGTGCACGGGGTGGCGGCCTACTTCGACCTGTCGTTCCAGCACGCCAGCCCGGCGGTGCTGCGCCGGATGCGCCGCTTCGGTGGCACCGACGACTTCCTCGCCCTGGTGGACGAGATCCGCCACCGCGCCCCGTCCGCGGGCATCCGCAGCAACGTGATCGTCGGGTTCCCCGGTGAGACCGAGGCAGACCTGGATGAGCTGGAGCGGTTCCTGACCGCGGCCCGGCTGGACGCCGTGGGCGTCTTCGGCTACTCCGACGAGGAGGGCACCGAGGCCGCGACGTACGACGACAAGGTGCCCGAGCACGAGGTGCGCGCCCGGGTCGAGCGGGTCACGGCGCTGGTCGAGGAACTGACCGCGCAGCGGGCCGAGGAGCGTGTCGGCGAGACCGTGCTGGTGCTGGTGGAGCAGGTCGACGGCGACGCGGTCGAGGGCAGGGCGGAGCACCAGGGCCCGGACGACGGCACGACCACCGTGACCGGCCTGGCCGAGGGATCGGTGCGCGTCGGCGACCTGGTGGCGGCCGTGGTGGTCTCCTCGGAGGGAGTCGACCTGGTCGCCGAGGCGACCGGGTCCCGCGGCGACGGGACGGCGCGGTGAGACCGGCGCCCCCGGACCCGGTGGGCGACCCGGTCACCACGTCGCGGGTCGGCAACCTGCCCAACGCGCTGACCCTGCTGCGGCTGCTGCTCGTTCCGGTCTTCGCCTGGCTGCTGCTCGCCGACGCGGGGGCCGACGCGGGGATGCGCATCGCGGCCGCGGCGGTGTTCGTGTTCGCGTCGGTCACCGACCTCGTGGACGGGGCGCTGGCCCGCCGGCTGGGCGCGGTGACGACGTTCGGCAAGGTCGCCGACCCGATCGCCGACAAGGCGCTGACCGGCGTGGCCCTGGTGGGGCTGTCCGCGCTGGGCGAGCTGCCGTGGTGGGTGACGCTGGTGATCCTCGCCCGCGAGGTCGGCGTCACTCTGCTGCGGTTCTGGGTGATCCGGCACGGCGTGATCCCCGCCAGCCGCGGGGGCAAGGCCAAGACGGTGGCCCAGATGGTGGCCATCACGCTGTACCTGCTGCCCCTGGACGGGCCGTGGCTCGTCGTGCGCGCGGTGGTCATGGGCGTGGCGGTCGTGCTCACCCTGGCGACCGGCGCCGACTACGTGGTCCGCGCCGTCCGGTTGCGCCGCCGCGCGCTGGCGACCGGGACGGCGTGAGCGGGGACGGCGGCGGGCCCTCGCCCGAGGCGGTGGCGGCGGTCGCGGCCCTGCAGTCCGCCGGCGTCACGGTCGCGGTGGCCGAGTCGCTCACCGGGGGACTGGTGTGCGCCGCACTGACCGACGTCCCCGGCGCCTCCGCCGTCGTGCGCGGCGGGGTCGTCGCGTACGCCACCGACCTCAAGGCCGGCCTGCTGGGCGTCGACCCGGCGCTGCTGGCCCGCGTCGGCCCGGTGCACCCGGACGTGGCGGTCGCGATGGCCGTCGGTGTGGCCGGACGCACGGGGGCGGACCTGGGCCTGGCCTGCACCGGGGTGGCCGGGCCGGATCCGCAGGGCGGCCGGGAGCCGGGGGTGGTGTTCGTGGCCGCGGCGCGGGCGTCCGTCGCGGCTCCGGGCGACGCGGAAGACGTCCTGGTGCGCGAGCTGGCCCTGCCGGGGGACCGGGCGGCGGTCCGGACGGGCACCGTCCGGGCGCTGCTGGAGTGGGTCCCGGCCCTGGTGGCCCGCCGCTGAGCGTCCCGGCCCGACCCACGCCGCGCGCCGGGCCGGGAATGCACCGGATGATTACACCGTTGCAGATCCGTACCCGGCGGGTGAGGATGTCGGGAACGACGAGGAGGAGCCCGGGTGATCGTCCTGCGCGAGGTGATCGGCGAGCAGCTGCGCGAGCGGCGGGTGCGGCAGGGCCGCACCCTGCGCGAGGTCGCGAAGACCGCGCGGGTGTCGCTGGGCTACCTGTCCGAGGTGGAGCGGGGCCAGAAGGAGGCCTCGTCGGAACTGCTGGCAGCCATCTGCCGGGCGCTGGACGCCCCGCTGTCCGACGTGCTGGCCGACACCAGCCGGGCCCTCGCCGGCCGCGAGTCGGCGGAGCTGGTCCCCCCGGTCGTGCCGGGGCCCTGGACCGGTCGGGTCGCCCCGGTCTGACACCCCACCCGGTCGGCCGCTGCGGCCGTCGGGACGGGGAGGTACCGTGGACGCGGCCCCGACGGGCACCGTGCCCGGGACCACCCGCAGGAGGACCCCGTGATCGTGCTGCGCCATGCGCTCGGCGACGAGCTGCGCCGTCGGCGGCTGCAGCAGGGGCGCACCCTGCGCGAGGTGTCGTCGGTGGCGCGGGTGTCGCTGGGCTACCTGTCCGAGGTCGAGCGCGGTCAGAAGGAGGCCTCGTCGGAGCTGCTGGCCGCCATCTGCGACGCGCTGGACGTCCCGCTCTCGGTCGTGCTCGCCGCGGTCAGCCTCGAGGTCGCCCGGCACGAGCTGGCGACCGGCGTCGGCCCCGCCGGACTGTCGGCGCTGGGATCCGGCCCGGTCGTGGCCGCCGCCTGACGCCACGGCGTCCTGCACGCTCCCCCGGCTACCGCTGGCAGCGTGGGCACCAGTACGTGACCCGGTCGTACGGCGCCGTCCCCTGCCGGGCGCTGCGGATCGTGCCACGGCAACGGCGGCACGGGCGTCCCGCCCGCTCGAACACCCAGTGCCGGGCTCCGCGGCGGGTGTCCACGGTGGTGATCTGCTCGGGCCGCCAGCGGTTCGCGTCCAGCAGCCGGCGGGCGAGGCCCACCAGGCCGGGCAGGTCGTCGACCTGACCCACCGGACGCCACGGTGAGACGCCGCGCAGGAACAGCACCTCGCACTTGTAGAGGTTGCCGATGCCCGCGACCGCCCGCTGGTCCAGCAGCGCCTCGGCGATCGGGCGCTGCGGGTCGGCCGTCAGCCGACGGACCGCCTCGGCCAGGTCCGGGGCCGGGTCCAGCAGGTCCGGGCCGAGATGCCCCACCGCCCTGTCTTCGTCGATGGTGGGCACCAGTTCGAGCACCGGGAGCCGGTAGCCCACGACCTCCCAGTCCTGGTTCGCCAGGACCGCGCGGACCTGGTGGTCCGGACCGCCGCGCCAGCGGGTCCCGGGTCGGTAGCGGTGCCAGGCCCCGTCCATGCGCAGGTGGCTGTGCAGCGTCCAGGCGTCCGCCGGGTCGTCGTCGGTGCCTGCGACCCGCATCAGCAGGTGCTTGCCGCGAGTAGCCACCTCGAGCACCGAGCGGCCCTGCAGCCCGACGGTCGCCAGCGCGGGGACGCGCAGGTCGGCCCGCGTCAGCGTCCGGCCGGCCAGCGCCTCGTCCAGCCGCCGGCCGGCCCGCCACACGGTGTCTCCCTCGGGCACCCGCGCATCCTGCCCCGGTCGGGGCCGCGGGAACACCGCCGGCCCGGCGGGAGTTGAGGCCGGCAGACGCGGTGGCGAGCGGTGCCCCGTACGGCGAACGGGAGGGTCGATGCGCATCGGCATGCTCGGGACGGGGATGGTCGGGACGACGGTCGGGGCCCGGCTGGTGAAACTGGGGCACGAGGTCCGGCTGGGGTCGCGCGCATCGGGGGGTGAGGCGGCGACCGCCTGGGCCGACGCGCACGGCGAGCGGGCCTCCCAGGGGACCTTCGCCGAGGCGGCCGGATTCGGCGAGCTGATCATCAACGCGACCCGCGGGGAGGCGTCCCTGGCCGCGCTGGACCTGGCCGGTGCGGAGCAGCTCGACGGCAAGGTGCTGGTCGACATCGCCAACCCGCTGGACTTCTCCCGGGGCTTCCCGCCCACGGTCGACCACCCCGGCGGGCTCTCCCTGGGGGAGCGGATCCAGGCCCGCTTCCCGCACGCGGCCGTGGTCAAGGCGCTCAACACGGTCAATGCGGACGTGATGGCGGACCCCGCCGCGCTGGCCGAGCCGACCACCGTCTTCGTCGCGGGGGACGACGAGGCGGCCAAGGCCACCGTCACCGGCCTGCTGGTGCAGCTGGGCTGGCTGCCGGACCAGGTCGTCGACGTCGGCGACATCACCGCGGCGGGCCCGCTGGAGCTGTACCTGCCGCTGTGGGTGCGCCTGATGCAGGTGCAGGGGACCGCGCGGTTCAACGTCCGCCTGGTCCGCTGACGGCTGCGGGTCGCCCAGTCCGCGAATGCTCGCGCGTGGGGGTTTCGGGACCGTCCCGAAACCCCCACGCGCGAGCACTCGACGGGGAGGGCGGGTCAGGCCGGGGCGGCCTGGACCTCGCCGACCGGCTGCAGCTCGGCCAGCTCGGCGTCGATGCGTCGCTGCCGCAGGACCAGCGCGGACACCGCTGCGGTGGCCGACACCCAGGCCAGCACGATCGCGGCGTACACCCACGCCCGCGCCTCGCCCGGGACGCCGAGAGCGTCCAGGACCGTACGGGCGTTGGTGAAGACGATCAGGCCCCCGACGACCACCCCGAGGATGCGGGTGTTGAGCCGGTGCACGACCCAGGCCGCGATGGGCGCGGCGATGACGCCGCCGATGAGCAGCGGCAGCAGGATGTCGACCCGCACCGCCTGGGTCCCCAGGCTGAGCAGGAAGCCGATCGAGGCGGCCAGTGACACCAGGAACTCGCTGGTGTTGACGGTGCCGATGACCTTGTTCGCCGGCATCCGCCCGTCGGCGAGCAGTGTCGGCGTGGTGACCGGGCCCCAGCCGCCGCCCCCGGTCGCGTCGACGAACCCGCCCACCACGCCGAGCGGCGCGAGCAGTCGCAGGCCGGGCGTCCCGGTGCGCCGCCGGGGGGCCCGTCCGCGCAGGAACCGCACCATCACGTAGATCCCCAGCACGAACAGGAACCCGCTGGCCCACGGCCGCGCCGCCTCCGTGGACAGCGAGGCCAGGACGGTCGCGCCGGCGAAGGCGCCGAGCGCTCCGGGCAGGGCGATCCGGCGCACCGTGCGCCAGTCGACGTTGCCCATCCGCCAGTGCGCCAGGCCCGATGCGGCGGTGGTGCCGAGCTCGGCCAGGTGCACCGAGGCGGACGCCACCGCGGGGGTGAGCCCGATCGCGATCATGAGCGTGGACGAGGTGACCCCGTAGCCCATCCCCAGCGAGCCGTCCACGAGCTGCGCGGCCAGACCGACCACCGCGATGAGCAGGAACCCGGGCACGGGGCGCTCCCTTCACCATCTTTCCTACCGAATAGATAGAGATTATGGGGAGAGTGCCTGCGCGACGCAAGCCCGGCCGCCGGCGTGTCGGCGCGAGGCGGGCGCGGGGCTGGCGAGTGGCGACCGCTACGGACGCAGCCGCAGGCCGCGCGGGGTGGGCCGGAAGCCGGCGGCCTCCAGTGCGGACCCCAGCGGCGTTCCGGCCACCGGGTCGCCGTCCGCGCGCTGGACGGTCAGCCGGCCCAGGGCGCCGCCGCGGGCCGCGGCCGCGAGGCCGCCGGCCGCGGCCGCGAGCACGGTCGGCTGCTCGGACCAGCTCAGCAGGGTGCGACCGCCGCGCTCGACGTAAAGCACCAGGTAACCGTCCACCAGCACCAGGACCGCGCCCGCCTTGCGCCCCGGCCGGTGTCCGCCGGCGTCGTCCGGCCGCTCCGGCCAGGGCAGGGCAGCGCCGTACGGGTTCGCCGGGTCCGTCGCGGCCAGCACCCGCACCTGCGGCTCCGGCGCGGGGTCGTCCGGGACGGTCGCGCGCGATCGGAGCAGGTCGACCGCGCCCGCCAGCGCGAACTGCGCGGCCCCCAGGCCCTCCACCGCGTAGACCCGGCGGCAGCGACCGGCATCCTCCAGGGCGCTGAGCACGCGGTAGGCGGCGGCGAATCCGCCCGGTACGCGTTCCGAGACGACCGCGCCCCGGGTCACCACACCGTGGCGCTCCAGCAGCGACTCGGCCCGGGCGGCTGCGGCGACCTCCGGGGTCACCGCAGCAAGAGGCAGCAGGGACCAGCGGCCCGAGACCGTCGGCGGTCCGGTCCGCGTCGGCATCGCCGGACGCCCCGGCCGGGCCCGGCCGCGCCGCGTCCCCAGCGGCCGCCGACCGCCCGGCCCGCCGGGACCGGTCAGGCCGCCGGGACCGGTCAGGCCGCCGGTGCCCGGCAGGCCGCCGGGCGCGGGGACGACCCCCCGGGCGCCGGCGCCGCGGCGGGACCCGGCGGCGGCCAGCGCGCGCACCGGCGCGAGCGTGTCGTTGGTGACCTCCCCGGCCCACACCAGGTCCCACAGCGCCTTGACCAGGTCCGCGTCGGGCAGCACCCCCTCGGCGGCCCCGACGGCATCGGCCAGCTGTCGGAAGAACCAGGCGCCGCCGCCGGCCAGCGCCACTCGCAGGGCAGCGTGCAGCGGGCCCTCCGGTGGCTCGGTCGGCCCGCCCCGCAACGGGTCGGCGAGGTCGGCGGGCGCCAGCGCCAGCCACCCGTCGCCCCCCGGCAACGGGCCCACGCCCCACCAGGCCACCTCGCCCGCCGCGGTGAGCTCGTCCAGCAGCGCCGGGTGGTAGTCGCGGACCCGGGCCGGCAGCACCAGCGTCTCCAGGGCGCTGGCCGGTACCGCGGCCCCGGCGAGCTGGTCGACCGCCGCCAGCACCCCGTCCACCCCGCGCAGCCTCCCGACCTGCTGCCACTCCGGCAGGAACCGCGCCAGCGCCACGGGCGGCACCGGCTCGGCCTCCCGCCGCAGGGCCGCCACCGACCGGCGTCGCACCCGCCGCAGCACCTCGGGGTCGCACCACTCCGTGCCGGCACCGCCGGGCCGGAACTCCCCGACGACCACCCGTCCGGCCGCGCCCAGCCGGTCCAGCGTGGCCCGGACCACCGCGACGCCCAGGCCGAGCCGAGTGGCCACGTCCTCGGCGGCAAACGGCCCGTGCGTGCGCGCATGGCGCGCCACCAGGTCGCCGACCGGGTCGGCGACCGGCTCCAGGAACGCGTCGGGCAGCCCGACCGGCAGGGCGGTGCCCAGCGAGTCCCGCAGCCGGGAGGCGTCCTCCACCACCGCCCACCGCTCCTCGCCGGCCACCCGTACCCGCATCACCCGCCGAGCGGCCTCGAGGGCTTCCAGCCAGTCCGGGTCGACCCCACGGGCCGCGGCTTCGTCGGTCGTGAGCGGACCGAGGTGCCGCAGCAGGTCCGCGGCCCCCTCGGCGTCGCGCACCCGCCGGTCGGGGCTCAGCCGCTGCAGCTCGGCCTCCACCTCGGCCAGGGCACCCGGGTCGAGCAGCTCGCGCAGGTCCGCCTGCCCCAGCAGCTCGGCCAGCACGGCCGAGTCCAGGCTGAGCGCCTGCGCCCGCCGCTCCGCCAGCGGCGAATCCCCCTCGTACAGGTAGGCGGCCACGTAGCCGAACAGCAGCGAGCGAGCGAACGGCGATGGCTCTGGCGTCTCGACCTCGACGACGCGCACCCGGCGCGCCTGCACGTCGCGCATGAGGCCGACCAGCGCCGGCACGTCGAACACGTCCTGCAGGCACTCCCGCACGGTCTCCAGCACCACCGGGAACGACCCGAACCGGCTCGCGACGGACAGCAGCTGCGCGGAGCGCTGCCGCTGCTGCCACAGCGGGGTACGGCGACCCGGCGTGCGGCGGGGCAGCAGCAGCGCCCGGGCCGCGCACTCCCGGAAGCGCGCCGCGAACAGCGCCGACCCGCCGACCTCGGCGGTCACCAGCGGCTCGACGTCGTCCGGCTCCAGCAGCGCCAGGTCGACGACCGCCCGTGCGGCCAGGTCGTCGTCGGTGTCCGGCAGCCGTAGCACGATCCCGTCGTCGGCATGCATCACCTGAGGGTCGACGCCGTGCGCCTCGCGCAGCCGCGCCGCCAGCGCCAGCGCCCAGGGCGCGTGCACCCGGGCGCCGTAGGGGGAGTGGATCGCCACCCGCCAGTCGCCGAGCTCGTCGCGGAAGCGCTCGACCACCAGGGTGCGGTCGTCCGGCAGGTGGCCGGTCGCGGTCCGCTGCTCGTCCAGGTAGGCCAGCAGGTTGTCCGCCGCCCAGTCGTCCAGTCCGCCGGCGCGCACGCGATCCCGCGCGGCATCACCGCGCAGCGCGCCGACCTCGCGCAGGTAGGAGCCCACCGCGCGCCCGAGCTCCGCGGGCCGGCCGACGGAGTCGCCGTGCCAGAACGGCAGCCGTCCCGGCTGCCCGGGTGCGGGGGAGACGAGCACCCGGTCGTGGGTGATCTCCTCGATCCGCCACGACGACGCGCCGAGGGCGAAGACGTCGCCGACGCGCGACTCGTAGACCATCTCCTCGTCCAGCTCGCCGACGCGTGACTGCCGCTCGCCGACGAGGAACACCCCGAACAGGCCCCGGTCGGGAATGGTGCCGCCGCTGGTCACGGCCAGCCGCTGCGCGCCCGGCCGCCCTGACAGCCGTCCGGTGTCGCGGTCCCACACCAGCCGTGGCCGCAGCTCGGCGAACTCGTCCGACGGGTAGCGGCCGCTGAGCATGTCCAGCACCGCGTCGTACGCCGACTGCGGCAGGGTCCGGAACGGCGCGGCCCGGCGGACCAGGGCGAGCAGCGCGTCGGCGTCCCAGTCCTCGACCGCCACCATCGCCACGACCTGCTGCGCCAGCACGTCCAGCGGGTTGCGCGGCGGGGACACCGCCTCGATCTCCCCGCGGCGCATCCGGTCCACCACGACCGCGGTCTGCAGCAGGTCGCCGCGGTACTTGGGGAACACCACGCCCCGGGACACCGCCCCCACCTGGTGGCCGGCGCGCCCGACGCGCTGCAGCCCGCTGGCGACCGACGGCGGCGACTCGACCTGGACCACCAGGTCGACGGCGCCCATGTCGATGCCGAGCTCCAGGCTGCTGGTGGCCACGACCGCGGGCAGCCGGCCGGTCTTGAGGTCGTCCTCGATGAGCGCGCGCTGCTCCTTGCTCACCGAGCCGTGGTGGGCCCGGGCCAGCACGGGAGCGGCCCCTCCGCTGGCCCCCGCCGCGGACATCACAGCGGCCGGGGCGGCGCCGGTCTCCAGCGACTCCCCGGTTGTCCGCTCGTGCCAGATCTCGTTGAGCCGCGCCGTCAGCCGCTCCGCCAGCCGGCGCGAGTTGGCGAACACCAGCGTGGAGCGGTGGTCGGCGACGAGGTCGACGACGCGCTCCTCGACGTGCGGCCAGATCGACGCCCGCGGGTCCGCGCCGGTCGCACTGCCCTCGAGCTCCCCGGCGGGAGCTCCCAGCGCCGCCATGTCCTCGACCGGGACCACGACCTCGAGTTCCACCGTCTTGTCGCTGGCGGGCTGCACGACCGCGACGTCACCGGTGCCGCCGAGGTAGGTCGCCACCTCGTCGACCGGCCGGACCGTCGCCGACAGGCCGATCCGCTGCGCCGGCGACTCGAGCAGCTCGTCCAGCCGTTCCAGCGACACCGCCAGGTGCGCTCCGCGCTTGCCCCCGGCGACGGCGTGCACCTCGTCGACGATCACCGTACGGACGCCCCGCAGGGTGTCACGGGCCCGCGAGGTGAGCAGCAGGAACAGCGACTCGGGTGTGGTGATGAGGATGTCCGGCGGCCGGGACAGCTGCCGTCGTCGCTCGTCGGCGGGAGTATCGCCGCTGCGCAACGCGACGCGCACGTCCGGCTCGGGCAGCCCCAGCCGCGCCGCCTCGCGGGTGATGCCGGCCAGGGGGGACCGCAGGTTGCGCTGGACGTCGACCGCCAGGGCCTTCAGCGGGGACACGTACAGGACCCGGCACCGGGCTGCGGGGTCGTCGGGCACGGGCTCGGCGGCCAGCCGGTCCAGCGCCCACAGGAATGCAGCCAGCGTCTTGCCGCTGCCGGTCGGGGCGACGACGAGGGTGTGCCGGCCCTGCCGGATCGCCTCCCAGGCCCCGTGCTGGGCGGGCGTCGGCCCGTCGAAGGCGCCCTCGAACCACGCCCGGGTCGCCGGGGAGAAGCCGACCAGCGCGTCGGGGTGGCGGGGCACGGGGTCATCCTCCCCCGGAGGTCCGACGCTCGGCGCGGGGACGCAATCGGCCGAACGACCCAGGCAACCGGGTCCTCGACACCGCTAGCGTCGGAACCGCCGGACCACCCGGAAGGAGCAGCCATGAGCCCGACGCCCGTCCGAGCCACCCGTGCCGCGCCGGACCGGGGAGGTGTGCGCCGCCGCCGGGGCGTCCTCGTCGCGCTCGTCGCCTTCGCCGCCCTGGTGCTCAGCGGCTGCATGAAGATCGACATGGACCTGCAGCTGCAGCCGGACGACACCATCAACGGCAGCGTCACGATGGCGTTCGACAAGAACCTGCTCAGCACGTTCGGCCAGGACCCCGAGGCGTTCGCGGACGAGATGGCCTCGCAGGGACCGGTGTCCGAGCAGCCGCAGTCGGGCTCGGTCACGGCCGAGCGCTACGACCAGGACGGCAAGATCGGCACCACCTGGAAGTTCACCGGCGTGCCGTTGGACGAGTTCTCCGGCGAGGACTCCAGCGACCTGAACATCGTGCGCGAGGGCGACACCTTCAAGGTCACCGGCACGATGGACATGTCCAGCGACTCGCTGACCGGGGGAGAGGGAGACACGCCGGGCCTGGACCCGACCGCGTTCGCCGACTCGTTCGAGGCGCAGATCAAGATCACGTTCCCCGGGCCGGTGCAGTCGGCCAACGGCACCATCGACGGCAACTCGGTGACCTGGGTCCCGACCATGGGCGAGACGGTGCAGATGGAGGCGGTCGGCAGCGCGATCCCGTCGTCGTCCTCCGGCATCCCGATCTGGCTGTTCATCGTCATCGGCGTCGTGGTCGCGGTCGTGCTGGTGGGCCTGGTGCTGTTCCTGGTCCTGCGCGGCCGGGGCACCCCGGCACCCGCCGTCGCCGGCGACTACCCGCCGCCGGGCGCGGTCGTTCCCGGCGCTGTCCCGGCGGCCGACGCCGCCGCCGGCTACCCGCCGCCGCCCGCTCCGCCCGCGGCACCGCCGGCCGCACCGCCGGCAGCACCGCCGATGACGGACACCCAGGTCATGCCCGACGCCGCGGCCGCGCCCCCGCCGCCGCCGCCCCCGCCGCCCGCGGCAGCCCCCCCGGCCGCACCGCCCGCGGAGACGCAGGTGATCCCGGACGCGGCACCTCCGCCGCCCCCGCCGCCCGCTGCCCCGCCCGCGGCGCCCCCCGCCGCCCCGCCCGCAGCGCCCCCCGCAGCGCCGGAGGCCGCTCCGCCGGCACCGACCGGCGAACCGGACCAGCAGGCCCCGCCACCCCCGCCGCCGGCGTAGCGGCGTCGGCACCGACCCGGAGGCCCACGGCGCCGTCCCGCCGCTCCCCGTGCGGCAGGATGGCGCCGTGCGCCTGACGGACTTCTGGGAGCGGATGGACGCCGTCTTCGGCGTCGGCTACGCCCGGTCCTGGGCGCACGACCATGTCCTCGCCGGCCTCGGCGGCCGCACCGTCACCCAGGCCCTCGCCGACGGGGAGCCGGCCAAGGACGTCTGGCGCGCGGTGTGCGAGGTCGCCGACGTGCCCGCCGTCCTGCGCTAGCGTCCGACGGTGCCCGAAGAGCCCCGTGGCGACGCGCCAGCCCGCGACGAGGTGGCCCGCGACGAGGTGGAACGGGTACGACGGCAGGACGAGCGTCGGCGCCGCACCCGATGGGGCGTGGCGGTGCTGCTCGCCCTGATCTACCTGGGCTCGTTGGTCGCCTACGGCTACAGCGTCTCCAACCGCGGTGAGGACAACGTCGACCAGCCCGAGGACGGGCTCGTGGTGCTGTTCCGCCCGCGGGACATCGACACCACCCGGGGCGTCCTCAACGGCGACCTGCAGATCGCCAGCACCTCCGACGACCTGGTGGCCGACGACGGCAGCCTTCGTGCCGACGTCCGCATCACCGTGATCCCTGCCGAGGCGCCGGAGATCTCGCTGGCTGCGGGAAGTCAGGGCATCTTCGTCTCGCGGCCGGTCGCGATCCCGTTCGACGTGCAGGTCGAGCGCTACCCCTTCGACTCGTACGAGATTCCTCTGGTGATCCTCGCCCAGGCGGCCGTCGGACCCGACGGGGAGCTGGAGGCCATCCCCGTCTTCACCGGGCTGTCCTCGGATCTGGCCGGCTGGGTCGTGCGGCGGCAAACGATCCCCGACGACGGCGAGGTGGTGACCTCCACCGGGGCCACCGTCCTCGTCGTCACCCTGCGCCGCGCCGGGTCCACCATCGCCATCTCGCTGCTCCTGCTCTCGCTGATGGTGGTGCTCGGCGTGCTCGCGCTGCTGGTGGCGCGCGCCGTCGGTCAGCGGCGCCGCAAGGTCGAGGCGACCATGGCCGGCTGGTTCGCGGCCATGCTGTTCGCGCTGATCCCGTTGCGCACCAACCTCCCCGGCGCGCCACCGCTCGGCGCATGGATCGACTACGTCGTGTTCTTCTGGGTCGAGGTGACCCTCATGCTCGCGCTGGCGTCCTTCGTCGACGCGTGGCTGCGGATGGGTCCGTCGCCCGACCCGCGGACGGAGCCGGCGACGCACGGCCCCAGCGACGCGACGTGAGCCGGTTCGTCGCGGCGCCGGGCCGGCTGGGAGGATCCGCCGGGTGACGACCGCGCGCCCGCAGACCCCGCCGGCGCTGGACCCGGTCGGCGTCGGCCGTACCGCGCAGATCCAGCGCCGGTCGCTGGGCGTGCTCTCCTCGGGTCAGGTGCTGGGCGGGCTCGCCGCCGCCGGCTCGATCCCCGCCGGCTCCCTCATCGCGGCCTCCGTCGCGGGCTCCGAGGGCGCGGCCGGCCTGGCCCAGACCTTCGGCGTGGTCGGCGCGGCGCTGATGGCGCTGCCGCTCGCCCGCATCGCCTTGACCCGCGGCCGTCGCCGTTCGCTGTCGACGGGGTACGCCCTCGGCGCGCTCGGGGCGGTGCTCGTCATCGTCGGGGCCCAGCAGCGGTGGCTGCCGCTGATCTACCTCGGCTGCCTGCTCGTCGGGGTGGCGTCCGCCGCGGGGCTGCAGGCCCGCTACGCCGCCACCGACCTGGCCCTGCCGGACCACCGCGCCCGCGCGCTCAGCCTGGTCGTGTGGGCGTCCACCGTCGGAGCCGTCCTCGGCCCCAACCTGCTCGAGGTGTCCGGCCGCCTCGGCCTCGCACTGGGCCTGCCGCAGCTGGCCGGTCCGTACGTCGTGGCCGCCGTCGCGCTGGGACTCGCCGCCCTCGTCCTGAGCGCGTTCATGCGCCCCGACCCCTACCTGGTCTCCCGCCGGCTGCGCCGCGACGCCGGACACGACGTACGCCATCCACGCCTGCGCGACGGCATCGACCACCTGCGAGGACGGCCGCGCGCCGTCCTCGGCATCACCGCTGTCGCGATCGGGCACGTCGCGATGGTCATGGTCATGGTCATGACCCCGGTGCACATGCGGCACGTCGACGTGACCCTGCAGCTGATCGGCCTGGTCATCAGCGTGCACGTGGCCGGCATGTACGCGCTGTCCCCGGTCGTCGGGTGGCTGTCCGACCGGATCGGCCGGGTCCCCGTGATCGCCGCCGGCGTGGTCATCCTGCTGGCGGCCTGTCTGCTGGCCGGGATCGCACCCGGCGACGACGTCCTGCTGCTCGGCATCGGCCTGTTCCTGCTCGGCTTGGGCTGGTCCTGCACCCTGGTGGCCGGCTCGACCCTGCTCACCGACCAGCTGGGGGAGGCCGACCGTCCGGCCGTCCAGGGCCTGTCCGACCTGGTCATGAACACCGCCGGCGCACTCGGGGGCATCGTCGCGGGCATCGTGGTGGCGACGTCCTCGTACGCGGTCCTGTGCCTGGTGGCCGCGATCCCGGTCGTGGCACTGGGAGTCGCGACCGCGCTCCCGGCGTGTCGGGCGGAGTCGAACAGGCGTTCGGGTTAGGGTGCGGACACGGCACGGCGGTCCCCAGGCCGCCTCGCCGGGTCCCGACTGTCGGAGGTCCCGCCTAGGGTCCGCGGCAACGTCCCGACGACTCCACCGAGGAGCGCTCCATGGCAGGCAGCACCGACCGCGAGAAGGCCCTCGACACGGCCCTGGCCCAGATCGAGCGCCAGTTCGGCAAGGGCGCGGTCATGCGTCTCGGCGACGAGGGGCGCGCCCCGGTCGAGGTCATCCCCACCGGCGCCATCGCGCTCGACGTGGCCCTCGGCATCGGCGGCCTGCCGCGCGGCCGGATCGTGGAGGTATACGGACCTGAGAGCTCTGGGAAGACGACCGTGGCGCTGCACGCGATCGCGTCGGTGCAGCGGTCCGGCGGGATCGCGGCGTTCGTCGACGCCGAGCACGCGCTCGACCCGGACTACGCCCAGCGCCTCGGGGTCAACATCGACGACCTGTACGTCTCCCAGCCGGACACCGGCGAGCAGGCGCTGGAGATCGCCGACACCCTCGTCCGCTCCGGGGCCATCGACCTGATCGTCATCGACTCCGTCGCGGCGCTGGTGCCCCGCGCGGAGATCGAGGGCGAGATGGGCGACAGCCACGTCGGCCTGCAGGCCCGGCTGATGAGCCAGGCGCTGCGGAAGATGGCCGGGGCGCTCTCACAGACCAACACGACCGCGATCTTCATCAACCAGCTGCGCGAGAAGATCGGGGTCATGTTCGGCTGCTTCTCCTACTCCAGCCGCGTGACGCTGGCGGACGGCACCCAGGAGAAGATCGGCACGATCGTCAACCAGAAGCTGCCGGTCGAGGTGCTGTCGTACGACCCCGAGGTCGGCCGGATCGTGCCGAAGAAGGTCGTGAACTGGTTCGACAACGGCGTGACCGACCGGTTCCTCGACATCAAGGTCGCGCGCCCGGGCGGCAACGGCCGGGCCCAGATGGGGGTCACCGCGAACCACCTGATCCGCACCCCGGGCGGGTGGCGCGAGGCCGGCGAGCTCATCCCCGGCGACCGCGTGATGATCTCCGAGACGCACCGGCTCAGCCCGCAGCAGTGGCAGGTGGTGCTCGGGTCGCTCATGGGCGACGGGGCGCTGTCCCTGGCCCGCAACGGCATCGGGACGCGCTTTCGGATGGGTCACGGGGCGCGGCAGGTGGACTACCTGGACTGGAAGGCCTCCCTGTTCGGCAACATCGCGCAGTCCCGGTCCGTCAACGCCCGCGGCGCGGCGTTCGTGGACCTGACTCCGCTGCCCGAGTTGGCCGAGCTGCGCTCGGTGGTCTACCAGGGCGACGGCTTCAAGCACCTGACCTGGGACTACCTCAAGGCGCTGACCCCGCTCTCGCTGGCGGTCTGGTTCATGGACGATGGCTCGATGGCCGTGCGCTCCGAGGGCCGGCAGCAGCGCACCGTCGGCGGTTCGGCGCGGGTCGAGTTCTGCGTGCAGGCGATGAGCCCGGGCTCCCGGGACCGGCTGCGGGACTGGCTGCGTGACACCCACGGGGTGAGCGGCCGGCTCTCCCTGCGCGGTGCGGCGCAGCGTGCCTACCTCACCTTCGACCGGGCTAACACCGACCGGTTCCTCGACCTGGTGGCGCCGTACGTGCACCCGTCGATGGCCTACAAGCTGCTGCCGCGCCACCAGGACCGCTTCTCTGTGACGCCGCAGTTCGTCGAGCCGACCCAGCACCCGGTGCCCGCACGGGTGACCTCGGTGCGGGTGAAGCCGCCGACGCGCTCCATGCACCGTTTCGACATCGAGGTGGAGGGCAGCCACAACTACCTGGTCGACGGGGTCGTCGTGCACAACAGCCCGGAGACCACGACGGGCGGTCGGGCGCTGAAATTCTACGCGTCGGTGCGGCTGGACGTGCGGCGGATCGAGACGCTCAAGGGCGGCACCGAGGCCGTGGGCAACCGGACCCGGGTCAAGGTCGTGAAGAACAAGGTCGCCCCGCCGTTCAAGCAGGCCGAGTTCGACATCCTCTACGGCGAGGGCATCTCCCGCGAGGGAGGCCTGATCGACCTCGGCGTGGAGCAGGGCATCGTGCGCAAGTCCGGTGCCTGGTACACCTACGACGGCGACCAGCTCGGCCAGGGCAAGGAGAACGCCCGCGCCTTCCTGCGTGACAACCCCGACCTCGCCGACGAGATCGAGAAGCGCATCAAGGAGAAGCTGGGCATCGGCCCGCGGGTGGACGAGCCGGCGGACGAGCCGGTCACGCCGGCGCCCATCGACCTGTGAACCCGTGGCGACCGGTCCGGTGTCCGCAGCGGTGACGTCCTCGCGTCGGGGGCGTCGGGGTCCCGGCTCGGGTCCCGACGCCCCGACGCCGGGGTCGGCGGCGGACCGGACGCCCGACGCCGACCCGGAGCAGGTCGCCCGGCTGATCCTGCTGCGCCGCCTGGAGTCCGCGCCGCGGACGCGGGCCGAGCTGCGTGGCGACCTGACCGCCCGCGGTGTCCCCGATGACGTCGCGGAACGGATGCTGGACCGGTTCACCGAGGTCGGGCTGATCGACGACGCGGCCTACGCCGAGGCGTGGGTGCGCAGCCGGCATGCCGGTCGCGGTCTGGCCCGGCGTGCACTGGCGGCCGAGCTGCACCGCAAGGGGATCGACCGGGACACCGCACAGGCCGCGCTGGAGGCCGTGGACGCCGACGACGAGCGGGCGCGCGCCGTGGAGTTGGTGCGTCGGCGGCTGCCGAGCCTGTCCCGGGTGGCCCCGGAGGCGCGGGCCCGGCGGCTGGTGGGGATGCTGGCGCGCAAGGGCTACTCGCCCGGCCTGGCCGCCGCGGTGGTACGGCAGGAGCTTGCCGCGGACCCGCTCGACGATCACGACGGCTGGGGTTGACGGGTCGTGACGCGTCCGGCGGTTCGGGCGCCCGTGCGGAAGGTGCTCAGTCGGCCGGGGGTCCGGGCCAGTCGGCAAGTCGGTCGGTGGCCGAGCGGGCCAGCCGCTCCATCAGCGTGGCCAGCGTCACGACCTCGGCGTCGCTGAACGACTCCAGCAGGTAGTCCAACAGGCAGGTGCGGGCCTTGGCCGCTCCGGCGATGGCGAGCCGGCCGGTCTCGGTGAGCTCCAGTACCACCCGGCGGCGGTCGTCGGGGTGGCTCGACCGCGCCAGCAGCCCCTCCTGCTCCGCGTCCCCGAGCAGCCGGCTGGTGGTGGACTGCTCGAGGCCGAGGGCGGTCGCGACGTCCTTCACGGTCACCGCGGCACCGTCGCGGCCGAGCTCGTCCACGGCCTCGCAGGCGACGATCTTGGCCAGGTCGACGCTGCGGTTCAGCCCGCCGATCGGCAGCGACGTGGTGGGCATCCGGGTCATCAGCCGCCGCAGCCGGAGCATGGTGTGGTCGAGGTCGGTGAGGACCTCGACCCGGGTCGGCGCGGGTGTGCCGGGGGTCACGCCGCGATCATTTGCCTGTGCCACACACATAGATTAGCGTCGGTGGCATCGGGGTGACCACCCGATCGCGTTGACCATCCGAACCTCCCCGCTCGTGGGAGCGGTGAAGGGACTCCTGACATGCGTCGGCTGTCTGGCTGGGCGGTCCGCCGTCCGGTGGTGGCACTCATCTCCTGGTTCGTGGCCGTGGCCGCGATCGCCGTCGTCGGCCTGACCCTCGGCGGCAAGTTCAACGACTCCTTCGAGCTCCCCGACACCGAGTCGACGACCGCCCAGTCGCTGCTGCAGACCCTGCCGCGCTCGGGTGCGACGGCGGCCACCGCGACGATCGTGTGGTCCCCCGAGGACCAGGCGGTCACCGTCACCGACCCGTCGGTGGTCGGCCAGATCACGCCGCTGCTGGAGACCGTCGCGGCCAACCCCTCGGTCTCCTGCGTGATCACCCCGTACGGGGCACCGCTCGGCGCCGACTGCCCGCAGCAGGAGGGCGGGCAGGGCGACACCCAGATGCCGCCGGAGATCGCCGCGGAGATCGCGGCGGCCCAGGAGGCGGCGGCGCAGGCGTCCTCGCCCATCAGCGCCGACGGCCGGGTGGCTCTCGCGACGGTCATCTTCCCCGGGGACGGCACCGACGTTTCCACGCAGGACGCGAAGGCGATCATCGACGCGGTCAAGCAGGCGAACGGCGACGGGCTGTCGGTGGGTGCCAACGGCTCCGTGCTGGAGTTCGCCGGGGTCGAGCCCCCGTCCAGCGAGGCCATCGGCCTGCTCGCGGCCATCGTGATCCTGCTCATCGCGTTCGGGTCGCTGGTGGCGGCCGGGCTGCCGATCGTCGTCGCGCTCGTCGGCCTGACCGCGGGGCAGATGCTGGTCCTGGTCGTGGCCAACTTCCTCGACGTGGCGACGTTCGCCCCGACCCTGGCCGCGATGATCGGTCTGGGCGTCGGCATCGACTACGCCCTGTTCGTCCTCAACCGCTACCGCCAGGCGATCCAGGCCGGGCACGAGCCCAAGAAGGCGGCCCAGGAGGCCGTCGACACGGCCGGCCGGGCCGTCCTCTTCGCCGGGACCACGGTGATCATCGCCCTGCTCGGCCTGTTCGTGCTGCGCATCAACTTCTTCAACGGCCTGGCCGTCGCAGCCGCGGTGACCGTGCTGATGGTGATGCTGTCCGCGCTGTGGATGCTGCCCGCGCTGCTGTCACTGCTCGGCACCAAGGCGCTGTCGCTGCGGCTGCCGTGGGCCCGTCGGCACAAGGAGTGGCACCCCGAAGGTGGCCGGTGGGCCCACTACGGGCGGCTGCTCCAGCGCCAGCCGTGGATCCCCGCCCTGCTGGCCCTCGGTGCCGTCGTACTGCTCGCGCTGCCCACCCTGTCGCTGCGCCTCGGCTTCACCGACGACAGCGGCAAGGCCGAGGGCTCCATCGCTCGGACCGCGTACGACCTGCAGGCGGAGGGCTTCGGCGCCGGGGTCAACGGCCCCTTCTACGCGGCGATCACGCTGCCGGAGCCGCGCGACTACGAGGCCTACAGTGCCGCGGTCCAGGACATCGTGGCGACCCCCGGGGTGGCCCGCACGCTGCCCACGGTCGACATGCTCCCGTTGTACAAGTACGACCCGTCGATGTTCTCCGACAACGGGATCGTCGGCTCGGTGCTGATCATCCCGGACTCCGCACCGCAGGACGAGGCCACCACCGAGCTTCTGGACCGGCTGCGCACGCAGACCGCGCCGCAGATTCAGTCCGACACCGGCGCCACCATGTACATCGGCGGCTTCCAGGCCGTGACCCAGGACTTCACCGACGTGCTGACCCGGATCCTGCCGGTGTTCCTCAGCGTCGTGGTCGGGCTCGGGTTCCTGGCCCTGGTCCTGCTGTTCCGCTCGATCGTGGTGCCGCTCACCGCGGCCATCACGTCGCTGCTGTCGTTCGGGGCGGCACTCGGCATCACCGTCGCGGTCTTCCAGTGGGGCTGGTTCGCCGACCTGCTGGGCGTCGCGAGCACCGGGCCGATCTTCCCGTTCCTCCCCGTGATGGTGTTCGCCATCCTGTTCGGCCTGTCGATGGACTACCAGGTGTTCCTGGTGTCCCGGATGCAGGAGGAGTGGTCCCGCGGCGTCGACAACCGCACCGCGGTCCGCCGCGGCCTGGCCGGCTCCGGCCGCGTCGTCGTGATCGCGGCGCTGATCATGTCCAGCGTGTTCCTCGCGTTCGTGCCCAGCACCGAGTCGACGATCAAGCTGTTCGGCGTCGCCCTGGCGTCCGCGGTCCTCATCGACGCGTTCATCGTGCGGCTGGTGCTGGTGCCGTCGGTGATGTCGATCCTGGGCCGGGTCAACTGGTGGCTGCCGGGGTGGCTGGACCGGATCCTGCCCACCGTGCAGATCGAGGGCGGGTCGGACGAGATCGCCGACGACGAGGAGCCCGACGCCACCGAGCGGGACCGGGAGCCGGTCGGCGTCTGAGCCGCGCTACGTTCGGCCCCGGGACGCGACACCACCGCGCCCCGGGGCCGACGTACGGGAGGGCGGTGCCGACATGGCCACGGACGCGCGGCCGTCCGTACGACGAGGCGACGCGGTTGCCTTCGGCATGGCCGCCCTCGTCATGGGCGTCGTGTTCGCCGGCGTCACGGCGTGGGTGGTGGCCGACCCGGACGGGGTCACCCCTGTCGACGAGAGCATCGACGCCGCGGTGCACGAGGTCGCGGTCGCGAACCCGTGGCTGGTCGATGTCTCCCTTGCCCTGCAGTGGCTCGGCAGCGTCCCGGTGACCGCGGTCGTCGTGACCGTCGTCGTGGTCGCCCTGCTCCTGGCCGGCGGCCTGGCGCGGCCGTGGGGCGCACGTGCCTACGCCGCCGCCTTCCTGGCGCTCAGCGCCGCTGGGGCCGCGGTGCTGAACACCGTGGTCAAGCACCTGGTGGAGCGTCCGAGGCCGCCGTGGAACGGGCTGTGGTCGTACGAGGAGTCCCTGTCCTACCCCTCCGGCCACGCGCAGGCGGGGATCAGCGCCTGGGTGGCGATGGGGCTGGTCGCCCTCGTGGTGCTGCGAGGGCGGTGGCGCTGGGTCGTCGCCCTGCCGCTGCTGGTCGTCGGGCCGGTCATCGGGATGAGCCGGACCGTGCTGGGCGTGCACTGGCCCACCGACGTCCTGGGCGGATGGACGCTCGGGGCGGCCTGGATGTCGCTGAGCGCGTTCCTGGTGATCCTGGTCGCGAGCCGGACCCCGCCGCAGGTCCCCGCGATCGGACCGCCGCCGACGCCGGCCGAGGACGGATCCCCCGCGGCGTGACCCGCCGGCTGCCAGGATCACGGCGTGGGTGACTACGACGTCCTGTTCGAGCCCGTCCGGATCGGCCCCAAGGTGGCGCCCAACCGCTTCTACCAGGTGCCGCACTGCAACGGCCTGGGCCACGCCCGTCCGGCCGCGCACGCCGCGATGCGGGGGATGAAGGCCGAGGGCGGCTGGGGGGTGGTGTGCACCGAGGAGGTCGAGATCCACCCCAGCGGCGACCTGTCGCCGTACGTGGAGGGCCGGTTGTGGGACGACTCCGACGTGCCCGCGCTGCGGCTGATGACCGACGCGGTTCACGAGCACGGCGCGCTGGCCGGCATCGAGCTCACCCACGCCGGCCTCGACGCCCCGAACTACTACTCCCGGATGGCGCCGATCGGCCCCCGCAGCGAGGGGCTGCTCGGGGCCAGCGGCTTCGAGCCGGTGCAGACGCGCGCGATGACCCGCCGCGACTTCGCCGACGTGCGGCGCTGGCACCGCGCCGCCGCGCTGCGCGCCCGCGATGCCGGCTTCGACATCGTCTACTGCTACGCCGGACACGGGCTGACGCTGCCGATGCAGCTGCTGTCGCGCCGGCACAACGACCGCACCGACGAGTACGGCGGGTCGCTGGAGAACCGGGTCCGCTTCCTGCGCGAGCTGATCGAGGACACCCAGGACGCGGTCGGCGGCGACTGCGCGGTGGCGGTGCGGCTCGCCGTCGACGAGCTGGTCGGGCCGGAGGGCATCACCCACGACGGCGAGGGCCGCGAGATCGTGGCGATGCTCGCGGAGCTCCCGGACCTGTGGGACGTCAACGTGTCGGACTGGTCGAACGACTCCGCGACGTCCCGGTTCTCGGCGGAGGGGCACCAGGAGCCGTACATCGACTTCGTGAAGTCGCTGACCACCAAGCCGGTCGTCGGGGTCGGGCGCTACACGTCGCCCGACGCCATGGTGTCGGCGATCCGGCGCGGGGTGCTGGACCTGATCGGCGCCGCACGCCCGTCGATCGCCGACCCGTTCCTGCCGGCGAAGGTCCGCGAGGGACGGGCGGACGAGATCCGCGAGTGCATCGGCTGCAACATCTGCGTCGCCACCGACCCCAAGTCGCTGCCGATCCGCTGCACCCAGAACCCGACGATGGGGGAGGAGTGGCGGCGCTCGTGGCACCCCGAGCGGATCCCGGTGCGGCGCACCGCGGAACCGGACCCGGTGCTGGTCGTCGGGGCCGGCCCCGCCGGGCTGGAGGCCGCGCGTGCCCTCGGCCAGCGTGGCCACCCGGTGCAGCTGGTCGAGGCGCGCCGGCGGCTCGGCGGCCGGGTGGACCGGGAGTCCCTGCTGCCCGGGTTGGCCGCCTGGCGGCGGGTCGCCGACTGGCGGCTCGGGCGGATCGCCGCGATGCCGGACCTGGTCAGCGTGTACCCGCAGTCCCCGGTCGGTGTCGACGACGTGCTCGGCTCCGGTGCGCGGCACGTGGTGGTGGCCACCGGCGCGGTGTGGCGGCGCGACGGTCGGGGCCGGACGCTCGGGCGGCCCGTCCCCGGCTGGGACGCCGGGGGCGTGCACACCCCGGACGACCTGCTGGACGAGCTGGTCGCCGACACCTGGACCCTGTCGCCGGGACGGGTCGTGGTCTACGACGACGACCACTATGTGATGGGCGGCCTGCTCGCCGAGCTGCTGGCGGCACGCGGGAACGACGTGACCCTGGTGACGCCGGCGCCGCTGGTGTCGTACTGGACCACGTACACGCTCGAGCAGGACCGGATCGAGGCCCGGCTGCGCTCCCTCGGTGTCACGGTGGTGACCCGGTCGGTGGTCGCGCGGATCGAGCCGGACGCCTGCGTGGTGGCCTCGGTGGTCGACGGCCGCGAGACGGTGGTGCCGCGGGACCACGTGGTCCTGGTCGCCGACCGCGACCCGGTGCGTGACCTCTACGACGCGCTGCAGCCCGCGCAGGCCGACGGGCGGCTGGCCTCGGTCCGGCTGGTCGGGGACGCGGAGGCCCCGAACCTGATCGCGCAGGCGGTGTTCTCCGGGCACCTGGCGGCCCGGGAACTGGGCGAGGAGCCGGCGGGCGACGCGGTGCCCTTCCGCCGTGAGCCCTGGCGCGACTAGCGGCTCCGGGGGGCGTTCGTTCCCTGTGGTGCCGGTTCCGTGCGCTACAGCGCACGGAACCGGCACCACAACCACGAGAACGGCGGGACGGCGCGGGGGCCGTGCGGGTCAGCGGCTGGTGGCGGCGGCCTTCGGGTCGACCAGGGCCTCGACGGTGGTGAACCCGTACCCGCGGGCGCGCAGCTCGGAGATGATCCGCGGCAGCGCGTCGGCGTCCAGCGTCGACCCGTCGGTCGGGTGCTGGCCGACGTGCATGAGGATGATCTCGCCGGGCTGCAGGCCGCGGAGCACCCGGGACAGCACGGTCGACACCGACTGCCCCCCGGACGTCCCCAGCCAGCCGGCGGTGTCGACGGTCCATCGCACGCACAGGTAGCCCAGGTCGTTGAGCCGCGTGATGTCGGAGCTGCGGCGGTCGCCGTAGGGGAACCGGAAGAACGGCTTGGTGCCCCGACCTGCCGCCGCGCGCACGGCCCGGTCCGTCGCCTTGACCTCGGCCTTGAGGCGTGCCGTCGACAGCTGCGGCACGTGCGGGTGGGAGTCGGTGTGGTTTCCCAGGACGAAGCCGCGCGCAGCGATCTTCTCCACCAGGTCGGGGTAGACCCGTGCCCAGCGCCCGGTGAGGAAGAAGGTCGCGGGCACCTTCTCCCGCTTGAGGGTGCGCAGGATGGAGGCCACCCCGCCGGCGCCGCCGCCGGCGTCGAACGTGAGCGCGACGAGCTTCTTCTTGGTCCCGAGCGTGGTGACGTCCTTGCCGCGCAACCGGTCCGGGAGTGGGTCGGTCGCCCGGGGGGCGGCCGGGGCGGGGACACCCGCGGTGGCGGCGGCGGGCGAGGCGACCGCCGCCCGAGGCGCGCCGGACGCGGCGGCTGGGGCCGACACGGCCACGGCGGTGAGGAGGGCGACGGCGGGTACGAGCACGCGGGGGCGAGGCTTCACCGCACCATCATGCGGGGGCGGTGTCGTCCTGTCCGGCAAGCACGCCGATCCGGTGCAGGCCGTCGCGGACCAGTGCGTCGTTGCCGTGGTCGAGGCCCCACAGCACCTCCTGGGCCGGCCAGGTGGCGAGGTAGTCGTCGTGCCGGGCCAGGTCGTCGACCAGCACGGGCTCGGCCGCCACGACCGCGTCCCACACGGATGCCGGCACCCCGGCGTGCACCGCGGCCGCGTCCACCGCGACGTCCCCGGGGATGCTGCCGTCCCAGTCCAGCACGCCGGTGATGCGCCCGTCGGCGAGGTCGACGCGTACGTTGACCCCGCCCAGGTCGCCGTGGTTGAGGCTGGCCGGGGCGTCGTGTGCCGTGGCCACCGCCCGCACCAGTGCGCGCTCGACCAGGTCCGCGCCCCCCGGGTCCACCAGGGGGAGCACCCGCTGCCGCACCCGGTCGGCCATGTCCGACCACAGCTGCGGCCACGGGGCCCACGTACCCGGCCAGGCGGTCGGGGCCAGGTCGCGCAACCGGACCAG
The DNA here is from genome assembly GCA_041393815.1 of Candidatus Nanopelagicales bacterium. Taxonomy (NCBI): domain Bacteria; kingdom Bacillati; phylum Actinomycetota; class Actinomycetes; order Candidatus Nanopelagicales; species Candidatus Nanopelagicales bacterium. Next base: position 758,155 of record JAWKJK010000002.1, read on the forward strand.
CAGGTCGGCGAGGTCCCGGCCGAGCCGCTCCCGGCGCTCCGCCGGGAGGCCGACGACACGGGGGTCGTCCATGGCGATGCCGGGGACGTAGGTGAACACCAGATGTGCCCGACCGAGGCCACCCTCAGGGTGGGCAGCCACCAGGTGCGGGGCCGGCAGGCCCAGGTCTGCGGCTGCCTGCGCCCGCTGCCCGGCTGCGACCATCGACGGCAGGTCCTCCGGGTGGGTGGGGAACCGCCACACCAACCGACGCGGGCGGTGGACCAGGACGACGCTGCGGTTCCCGCGGACATCCAGCTCGACGGCGGGGTCCGCGGGGTCGAGGCCGGCCGCCTCGGCGTACCGGGCCCGCACGTCGTCCATCCCGGCGGACGCTAGCACCGGGCCGGGGACCGTACCCTTGTGCGGCCATGTCTGACGCGCGCACGTACGAGGTCCGCACCTTCGGGTGCCAGATGAACGTCCACGACTCCGAGCGGCTGGCCGGCCTGCTCGAGGACGCCGGTTACGTACGGGCCGAGGCCGGCACCACGCCGGACGTCGTGGTGTTCAACACCTGCGCGGTGCGCGAGAACGCGGACAACCGCCTGTACGGCAACCTCGGCCACCTCGCCCCGGTGAAGGCCGACCGGCCGGGCATGCAGATCGCCGTCGGCGGCTGCCTGGCGCAGAAGGACCGGGGGGAGATCACCCGTCGCGCTCCCTGGGTCGACGTGGTGTTCGGCACGCACAACATCGGGTCGCTGCCGGCCCTGCTGGAGCGCGCTCGGGTGCTCGACGAGGCCCAGGTCGAGATCCTGGAGTCGCTGGAGACGTTCCCGTCGACGCTGCCGACGCGGCGCGAGTCCGCCTACGCCGCATGGGTCGCGATCAGCGTGGGCTGCAACAACACCTGCACGTTCTGCATCGTGCCGAGCCTGCGCGGGCGCGAGAAGGACCGCCGCCCCGGCGACGTCCTGCGCGAGGTCGAGGCACTGGTCGCCGAGGGCGTGCTCGAGGTCACGCTGCTGGGCCAGAACGTGAACGCGTACGGCGTGGAGTTCGGCGACCGGGCGGCGTTCGCGAAGCTGCTGCGCGCCTGCGGGGACGTCGACGGCCTGGAGCGGGTGCGCTTCACCAGCCCGCACCCCAAGGACTTCACCGACGACGTCATCGCCGCCATGGCCGAGACTCCGAACGTGATGCACCAGCTGCACATGCCGCTGCAGAGCGGCTCGGACGCGGTGCTGCAGCGGATGCGGCGGTCGTACCGCCAGGAGCGCTACCTCGGGATCATCGAGCGGGTCCGCGCCGCGATGCCCGACGCTGCGATCACCACCGACATCATCGTGGGCTTCCCCGGGGAGACCGACGAGGACTTCGAGCAGACCCTGCACGTGGTGCGTGAGGCGCGGTTCGCCGGCGCGTTCACGTTCCAGTACTCCAAGCGGCCCGGCACTCCTGCCGCGGTCATGGACGAGCAGGTGCCCAAGGCCGTGGTGCAGGAGCGGTACGAGCGGCTGGTGGCCCTGGTCGACGAGATCGCCTGGGCCGAGAACACGAAGCAGGTCGGGCGGGTCCTCGACGTGCTGGTCGCCGAGGGCGAGGGGCGAAAGGACGACCGCACCGCTCGGCTGTCCGGCCGCGCCCCGGACAACCGGCTGGTCCACTTCGCGCCCGGGGACACCGCGCCGCGACCGGGGGACGTCGTGCAGGTCGAGGTCACGTACGCCGCCCCGCACCACCTGGTGTCCGACGCGGCCGTCCGCGGCCTGCGCCGCACCCGTGCCGGGGACGCCTGGGAGGCGCGCCTGCGGGCGGCCGCCGAGGAGCCGGTCGCTTCCGGCGCGGTGTCGCTCGGCATGCCCACGGTCGGCCCGCGAGGCTGAGTCCCCGCCGTCCGCGCATCCACGTTCCGCCCGACAGGGAGGGACCGCCGGGCAAGGGTGAGCCCCGGCGTGGGAGGGGATGAGGGGCTCTCACGCCGGGGCTCACCGGGAGGCGCTGAGCGCCTCCCCGACGGGCACCTGTGAGGGGATGTGCCCGTCTCGTGCATCTCGCCGGGGCGTGGAGGGGGGAGTCACGACCCCCGGCGGAGATGGCTGCTCAGTCCTCCTCGTGGTCCTCGTGGTCGGACTCGTCCTCGGACTGGTGCTCGTCGCCGTGGTCCTCGGACTCGCTGGCCGACGGCTGCGCGCTCTGCGACTCGGTGGACGGGGACTGGCTGGCGCCGTGGTGCTCGGACTCGTCCTCGGACTCGTGCTCCGTGGCGTGGTCCTCGGACTCGTGCTCCGTGCCGTGCTCGGACTCGTGCTCGTCGGCGTCGTCGTCCTCGTGGTGCGTGGGGCGCGACCCGCCCGTCGACGAGGACGACGCGGTCGACGACCCCCCACCCGGTGCGGGTGCGGTCGCCCAGTCGACGACGGCGCCGGAGGGGTCGACGGTGCCGGTGATGTACGAGCCGTCGGCGCGCTGCACCTTCACCCGGTAGTAGGTCTTGCCGTCGCGAACCGTGGTGCTGACACCGACCACCGAGACGCCCTGCTCGTTCAGTGCGGCGAGGACGGCGCTCACGGCCTGCTCGGAGGTGACCCCGCCGGCCTGGGTCTGGGCCGCCTGGGTCTGCGCGGTGCGTGCGGCCGCCGTGGACGCGGCCGTGTCGTAGGACCCGTAGTAGCCGTAGTAGCCGGCCGCGGAGTAGCCGTACGCGGTCGAGCCGGCCGCCGGGTAGGCGTAGGCCTCGCCCTGCGCTGCCTGCGCGGCGGCGGCCTGCTGCTCGCCCTGGCCGGACCCGGCCTTGGCCTTGTCCTTCGCAGAGCCCGCGGCGGCCGAGCCGGCGGTCCCCGCGGGGGCGGGGACCACGGCGGCGGTGTTCTCGGCCGAGGGGGAGCCGGCCGCGATCAGCACCGCGCCGGTGCCTGCTACTGCGAGGGCGCCGGTGGCCAGTGCCACCTTGGCGACCAGGCCCAGCGTGGCGGCCCCGTGGTCGCTCCGGATACCCGTGAGTCGGGTGCTCATGGTGATGGTGTCCTCCGCGTCGTCGGGCCGCAGCCCGTGGTCCTCACGACCGCAACTGTGCGGCAGCCCGTGCTAAGGCGGGGTGAAGGCGGGGGCAAGGCTCGGCCTCCCCGGGCCCATAGGGTCGGGCTGTGCTCACGGCCGTCGCCTTCGTGCCCGCGACGCCCCTCCTGCTCCCGGAGGTGGCGTCCGGGGCTTCCGGAGAGCTGAGTGGCCTGCGTGACGCGTGCGACCGGAGCCTGCGCACGGTGCTCGCCGGGTCCGACGAGGCGGTCCTGGTCGGGCCGGACCCGGTGGCACAGGCCCCGCGGCCCCACGGCTCCGGCGCGGTGGGCGACCTGCTGGGGTTCGGTGTGGACGTCGCGGTGCCGCTGGACCCCGGCTCGGGGGGCGCCGCCGCGGACCGCGGGCGGCTGCCGGCCGCCCTCACGGTGGGGGCCTGGCTGCTGGCCCGCACCGGCTGGCCCGGGCCACGCCGCGCGGTCGCCGTCCCCGCGTCGCTCTCGCCCCAGGACTGCCGCGATGTGGGCCGCGCGGCCGCGGCGGATGCCGCGGCCGTGCGGCGCCTGGCCCTGGTCGTCGTCGGCGACGGGTCGGCCCGCCGTACCGAGAAGGCACCCGGATCGTTCCACGCCGATGCGCAGCCGTACGACGCCGCCGTCGCGGCCGCCCTCGCGGCGGTCGACACCGCGGCCCTGGCGGCCCTCGACCCGGCCGCCGACGCCCGACTGCTGGTCGCCGGCCGGCCGGGGTGGCAGGTCGCCGCCGCGGCGGTGGACGCCGCGGGCGGGGACTGGGTCGGCGACCTCGTGGCCGACGAGGCGCCCTACGGGGTGACGTACCTGGTGGCGACCTGGCGGCGGGCGGGCGCGTGACCGGCGGGGCGGGACAGGACGGCCCCGTGGTGGCGGTGGTGGGACCGACAGGGACGGGCAAGTCCGACCTGGGGGTGGCGCTCGCGCGCGCACTCGACGGGGAGGTCGTCAACGCCGACTCGATGCAGGTCTACCAGGGGATGGACGTCGGCACCGCGAAGCTCACCGAGGCGGAGCGCGGCGGCGTCCCCCATCACCTGCTGGACGTGTGGCTGGTCCGTCATGCGGTGTCGGTGGCGGAGTACCAGGCACTGGCCCGCGCCACGGTCGATGACGTGCTCGCCCGCGGCCGGGTGCCGCTCCTCGTCGGCGGGTCCGGACTGTATGTGGGCGCGGTGGTCGACGACCTGCGCTTTCCCGGCACCGATGCGGAGGTCCGGGCCCGGTGGGAGGCCGAGCTGGACCGGCTCGGGCCGCAGGCGCTGCACGACCTGCTGGCGGAGCGGGACCCCGACGCGGCTGCGGCGATCCTGCCGACCAACGGTCGGCGGATCGTGCGGGCGCTGGAGGTGGTGGAGCTGACCGGGTCGTTCCGGGCCCGGTTGCCCGAGCCCACGCCGTGGTACCGGGCCGTCCACGTCGGCCTGACCCTGCCGCGCCCGGAGCTGGATGTCCGGCTGGCGCAGCGGGTGGACCGGATGTGGGCGGCCGGCCTGGTGGACGAGGTGCGCCGGCTGGCCGACACCGAGGGGCTGCGCGACGCGCCGACGGCGTCGCGGGCGCTGGGCTACCGGCAGGTGCTGGCGTTCCTGGCCGGTGAGTGCGACGAGGCGACCGCGCGGGAGGAGACCGTACGGGCGACCCGGGCGTTCGCTCGCCGGCAGGAGCGGTGGTTCCGCCGCGACCCGCGCGTGGTGTGGCTGCCCGCCGACGCGCCGGACCTGGTGGAGCGCGCGCTGGCGACGGTCAGGGCCCGCGGGGCACCGGTCACGGCGTGACCGGGGGCGGCGTGACGGCCACGTAGTACTCGCGGCCGAGCAGCGTCGAGGCCAGCGGGCCGGGCAGCCTGGTGAGCACCGCGAGCGTACGGGTGGTGCCGTCGGCGGTGGCCTGGCTGGCGTGCGCTGCCAGGGCGGCGCGCTTGGCGTCGAGGTGCGCGCGGACGTCCACCCGGTGGGTGATCTCCCGCCTCGGGGTCCAGGCCTGGTCGAACTCGTGCGGGTCGAACTCCGGCGGGGTCAGCCCGGTGCGCTTGGCCAGGTGCGCCGCCCGGGCGATCGGCTCGCGCGGCAGGGTCGCCTCGAACAGCCGGGCGGTCGGTCCCAGCCGCTGGGCCAGCAGCCGGGCGACCCGGTGCACCTGCAGGTGGTCCGGGTGGCCGTACCCGCCGGAGGGGTCGTACCCGACCAGGACGTCGACGGTCTCGTCGGCGAGCAGCTCGCGCAGGGTGTCGGCCACCGCCTGCGGGTCTCGGGTCGCGAAGCCGTGGGGTACCTCGCCGTGCAGCCCGGAGTCGGCGTAGCCGAGCACCTCGGTCCGGGCCACGCCCAGGATCTCGGCGGACTCCGCCAGCTCACCGCGGCGGCGCTCACCCAGGTCGCCGTCCCCGGCCAGGGCCGCGTCGGTGAGCCCGGCCTCCCCGGCGGTGGCGACGACGAGCACGACCCGGTGGCCCTCGGCCGCGGCACGCGCCATCGTCCCGGCGGTGAGCAGCGCCTCGTCGTCCGGGTGCGCGTGCAGGAACACCAGCGTCCGCATCTCCACCTCCGTCCCTCCCTCCGCCGCCCCGCCCGTGGCCCCGCCCCCGCCCCGGCCCCTCGGGGGCACACGATCCGCATAGCGGATCGTGTGCCGAACTCGCGCGGCGTGTCGCGCCCGGATCAGACCATACGGACCCGGTCTCGGTACCGGTGGGGCTGATGGTGCGTCCGTACCGTCGCGCGCCCCCGAGGGGGCCGGCTGCGCGGGCTGCCGCGCTCAGACGGCCGTAACCCGCGGACGCACCCGCCCCACGCGTCACCTCGCCCGGATCGTGTGTCAGACCACGGCCCCGACACGCCGGACAACCTCGCCACACGATCCGCTAAGCGGATCATGTGCCCGAAAGGCGGCGGGGGCGGGCACTACGGTCCCACGCGTGAGGATCGCGCACGTCAGCGACTGCTACCTGCCCCGGCTCGGGGGCATCGAGGTGCAGGTGCGCGCCCTCGCCACCCGGCAGGCGGCGGCCGGCGACGACGTGCGGGTCATCACGGCCACCCCCGGCCACGACGGGGTCCGCGCCGGCGACGACCTCGTCGACGGCATCCCGGTGCACCGGGTCGCGGCGAACATCCCGTTCGAGCTGCCGGTCCATCCCCGTACCGCCCACCACGTCACCCGGCTCCTGCGCGACCACCCGGTCGACGTCGTGCACGTGCACGCGGGCGTCGTGTCCCCGTTCGCCTGGGGCGGCATCCGGGCCGCCGTCGGCCTCGGCCTGCCGGTCCTGGTGACGGTGCACAGCGTCTGGGGCCCGGGGGCCCGGCCGGCGTTCCGGATCGCCGACGTCCTGGTGCACTGGAGCGACCGCGGGGTGCAACTGTCGGCGGTCAGCCGGATCGCCGCCGCCCGGATCGAGGCCGTGGTGGGCGAGGGTCACCCCGTCCTCGTGGTCCCCAATGGCATCGACCCCGCGCTGTGGCCCCCGCACCCGCCCCACCCGGCGCCCGGTCGGCTGCGCGTGGTGTCCGTCATGCGGCTGGCCCCCCGCAAGCGCGCGATGCCGCTGCTGCGCGTGCTGCACCAGGCATCGGTGCGGCTGGACCCCGCCGCCACGCTGACCGCGCAGCTCGTGGGCGACGGCCCCGAGCGCGGCCGCCTCGAGCGGTTCCTGCGCGACCACGACCTCGCCGGCCGGGTCACCCTGACCGGCCGCCTCGGCCACGACGAGATCCTCGACCTGTACGCCCGCTCCGACGTCTTCGTCCAGCCGTCGGTGAGGGAGTCGTTCGGGCTGGCCGCGCTGGAGGCGCGCACCGCCGGGCTGCCCGTGGTGGCCCGGTCCCAGACCGGCATCGGCGAGTTCGTCGCCGACGGTGTCGACGGCTTCCTCGCCCCCGACGACGAGGGCCTGGCCGACGCGCTGGTCCGGCTCGGGCGGGACCCCGCTCTCACCGCGGCGATCGCCGCCCACAACGCGACCCACCCGCCGGCCCAGACCTGGCCGTACGTCCTCGACGTCGTGGCCGACGCGTACGCCCAGGCGCTGGCCCGCCGCTCGGGCCACGTACGGTAGGCCAGGTCGTACGACGTCACGAAGGGGAGCCGGAATGCGCCTGCGCCGCCCGCACCGTCCCGTCCGCACCGCCGCCACCGCCGGGGGAGTGGCCCTGGTCGCGGTCGCGCTCGCGCTGCCGGCCTCCGCGGCCAGCGCCCCGCCGTGGCCGGCGGACGGCTACACCCCGTCCTGCGACGACCTCACCTGGAACGAGAACCTCGACGCGCCGCAGTTCAACTACACCGACACCACCGAGCCGGTGGCCGAGGACGTGACGCTGTCCACCGGCAACCCGACGGTGCTCGGGCCGGGGCAGCGCAACGTGTCCTTCCAGGTGAAGATGGTCGACACCTGCTCCGGCGTCGCCCAGGTGGAGGCATGGCTGCGCCGCGGCAGCGGCGTCCTCGAGCAGCTGACGATGTCCCCGGCGACCGAGAACGTGTTCGACGGCTACTGGGGCTCCGGCGGGACCGCGGACGCGGACGACGCCGGCCGCTACGAGCTGGTGCTGTTCCGCACCCGTGACCGGTACGACTCGTTCGCGCTCAACGGCGACTTCCGGATGTTGGAGAAGGCCGACGCGCTGCCGCCGACGGTGCTGCGCCAGATGTCCCCGCGCACGCCCCTGGTCATCCTGCGGCAGACCCAGCTCGCGCTGAAGCCGGTGAAGTCCCCGGTGCCCAAGGGCAAGCCGCTGAAGCTGACCGGCGTGGTGAAGTTCGCCCGTGCGTCGGGCTACGTCGCCTACCCCAACGCCACCGTGACGCTTCAGTTCCGCAACGGGACCACCGGCAACTGGTCGTCGGCCGCGCCGGTGAAGTCCAACGCCAGCGGCGTCGTCACCTTCACCGCCAAGCCGTCGACCACGGCCCAGTACAAGCTGCTCACGCCGGGGGAGCGCGGGTCCCTGTTCACCGCGCCCGGCGAGTCCCCCGTCCTCACCGTCACGGTGAAGTAGCCGGCGGGTCGTCGTGATCCACGACCTGCCCGGGGCGGTCCCGTTCCTCAAGGGGCACGGGACCGGCAACGACTTCGTCCTGCTCCCCGACCTCGAGGGCCGGCTGGACCTGACCCCGGAGCGGGTCCGCGCGGTGTGCGACCGGCGGTTCGGACTCGGGGCGGACGGGGTGCTGCGCGTGGTGCCGGCGATCGACGACCCGGACGGCGCGCCGTGGGCCGACGAGGCGCGGTTCTTCATGGACTACCGCAACGCCGACGGCTCGGTCGCGGAGATGTGCGGCAACGGCGCGCGGGTGTTCGCCCGCTACCTGGTCACCGCCGGCCTTGCGCCCGCCGGGGAGCTGCGGTTCGTCACCCGCGGCGGCGTCCGGCACGCCCACGTCGACCCGGTCGGTGACGTGGTCGTCGGGATGGGCTCGGCCGTCGCCGACGCGGGGGGTGCCGAGATCCGGGTCCGGGTGGGGGAGCGGGACTGGGCGGCGACCGGGGTGCTCGTGCCCAACCCGCACGCCGTCGCGTTCGTCGACGACCTGCGGCACGCCGGCCCGCTGGACACCCCACCCGAGGTCACGCCCGGCGCGGCGTTCCCGGATGGGGTCAACGTGGAGTTCGTAGTGGACCGCGGCCCGGCGCACGTGGCCATGCGGGTCTTCGAGCGGGGGGTCGGGGAGACCCTGTCGTGCGGCACCGGCGCCTGCGCGGTGGCGTACGCCGCCCGCCGGCGCGACGGGGCGTCCGCCGACCGCACCTGGCGGGTCGACGTACCCGGCGGCACCGTCCACGTCACCGAGCACGAGGACGGCTCGCTCGACCTGGCCGGTCCCGCGGTCCTGGTGGCCGAGGGGGAGATCCTCGCCGAGTGGTGGGAGTCCGCCGGGTGAGCCGGCTCGACCACGACGTGCTCGTCGTGGGGTCGGGGTTCGGCGGCGGCGTCGCCGCGCTGCGGGCCGCGCAGGCCGGTCGGTCCGTCGCCGTGCTCGAGCAGGGCCGCCGGTTCACCGCGGAGGACTTCCGCGTCGGCGCCCGCTCCACCACCCGGATGCTGTGGGCCCCCGCGGCCGGGCTGCGCGGCTACTTCCGGCAGGCCCTGCTGCGCCACGTGATCGTGGTGCAGGGGATCGGCGTCGGCGGCGGCTCGCTGGTCTACGCCGCCGTCCTGCTGGAGCCGGCCGAGGAGGCCTGGTCCGCCCAGGGCTGGACCGCGACCGGTGTGGACTGGCAGGCCGAGCTGGCGCCGCACTTCGCCACCGCCGCGGAGGTCCTCGGCCGCGCCCCGAACCCCTACCACTCCGAGCAGGACGCGTGGCTGCGCGCGGCCGCGGAGTCCCTGGGCGTGGGGGACACCTACGGCACCACGCTGCAGGGCATCGACTTCGACGCCTGCCAGCGCTGCGGCGGGTGCATCACCGGCTGCCCGCACGGCGCCAAGCGCACGATCGACCGCACCTACCTGGAGCAGGCGGAGGGGCTCGGCGCCGTCGTGATGCCGCGATCCAAGGCCACCAGGGTCGTGCCGCTGGACGGCGGCGGCTGGCGGGTCGACGTGGTGGACCCGGTGCGGCGCAACGCGTCCGCCGGCTCGGTCACGGCCCGGGAGGTCTACCTCGCCGCCGGCGTGCTCGGAACCACCGAGTTGTTGCTGGCGTCGCGGCACCGCCACCGGACGCTGCCCTGGCTGTCCCCGGCGACCGGTCAGCACGTGCGGACCAACTCGGAGGCCTTCGTCGCGGTCCTGCAGCCGGACCGATCGGTCGACGTGACCGACGGCGCCACCATCTCCAGCGACTTCTGGCCCGACCCGGCCACGCACGTCACCAACAACCGGTTCCCGCACTCCTACGGGTTCATGAAGTGGTACCTGTCACCGCTCGTCGACGGTGACACGCGACGTGAACGCCTGCGCCGCACCGTGTCCGGCTTCCTGACGTCCCCCGGCGCGGCCACCGCGAACCAGCGGGCCCGACGCTGGAACGAGCGGGTCACCGTCCTCACCGTGATGCAGCACGACGACAACGAGCTCGCGCTGGACTACCGCCGCGGGCCGCTGGGCTGGCGGCTGGCGTCCCGGCTCGCGGACGGGGCCGCCCCGGTGCCGACCTACCTGCCGCAGGCCAACGCCGCGGGCCGGGCGGTGGCGGCAGCGTCCGGCGGGCGGGCGTACGGCACTCTGATGGACCCGCTGCTCGGGATCGGCGCCACCGCGCACATCCTCGGCGGGGCGGTCGTCGCGGGTCGGCCGGAGGACGGCACGGTCGACACCGAGCACCGCGTGTTCGCCGGGCCGTCCGGGGAGACCTACGACGGGCTGTACGTCGTCGACGGCGCCGCCGTGCCCGCGAACGTCGGGGTCAACCCGAGCCTGACCATCACGGCCCTCGCCGAGCGCGCTCTGGCGCGCCACACGGGGGTCGATGGTGGTACTACCGGATCGTGGAACGCCGCACCCTCCTCCTTTCCGGCCTGACCGCCGGCGCCGCCTGGGCCCTGGCCCCGGCGGTCGCCGCCGCGCAGCCGACGGCCCGCTCCCCACGAGCGTCCTCGCCCAAGCTCCCGTTGCAGCTGGTGGACGACGACGACATGAACTTCATGGCCCTGTTCGCACTCGGCGCCGCCGGATACGGGTCCGGCGAGGTCGGCGAGGTCGTCACCGCGGTGGCCAAGGCCAACTCGGTCGGCCCCCAGGGCGCCACCTACCAGTCCTACAGCGACGCGTTCGCCGCGATGGCCCGGCAACTGGCGACGTATGCCGCCGCCCGGGAGCGCAGGGGCGACGCCGCGACCGCGTTCGCCGCGCACCTGCGCGCCGCCCAGTACTGGGACCAGGTGCTGTTCTTCATCCTCGCCACCCGCACGCCGGGCAGGGAGGAGGACGTCTACCTGACCATGGACCGGCAGTGGACCGCGGCCATGCGGCTGCACCGACCACGGCCCGAGCGCGTCCGGATCCCGTACGGCACGTCGTACCTGCCCGGGTGGTTCCTGCGGCCCAGCGACGACGGTCGCCGGCGGCGCACCGTGATCGTGCAGAACGGAAGCGACGCGCAGAACGTCGACGTATGGGCGTACGGCGTCGCCGAAGCACTGCGTCGCGGCTGGAACGCGCTGGTGTACGACGGCCCGGGCCAGGGGTCGACCCTGTTCGTCCGGCAGATCCCGTTCCGGCCGAAGTGGGAGAAGGTCATCACGCCGGTCGTGGACTACCTGGTCTCGCGCCCGGACGTGGACCCGCGGCGGATCGCGCTGACCGGGTGGTCGTTCTCGGGGCTGCTGGTCGGACGCGCCGCCGCGTTCGAGCACCGCCTCGCCGGGATCGTCCTCGACCCGGGCTTCGTGAACCTGGCCGTGGCGTGGCCGCCGGACATCCTCAAGCTGGGCGAGATGCCGCGCGCGCAGGCGAACTCCATCTGGCAGCGCGACATCATCCCCGGGATGTCCCCGCAGGAGCGCTTCACGCTGATGAAGCGGTCGGAGATCTTCGGTCGCTCGTTCCTGCGGGACGCGCGGGCGGGCAAGCCCCCGCAGGACGTGTGGACCCTGGCCAACACGATCCCGCGCTACCACGACGCCGACGTGCTCAAGCAGGTGTCGTGCCCGGCCCTGGTGCTGTCGTACGAGGACGACCAGTTCTTCGTGGGGCAGGGCCGCAAGGCGTACGACGCGCTGCGCCGGCCGAAGGCGTTCGTACGCATGACCGCGGCGAACGGCGCCCAGCTGCACGACGCCCCGATGGCACCGCAGTACCGCAACGAGGTGGTCTTCGACTGGCTGGACCGCGCCGTCGGCGGAGGCTGATCGGACCGACGGACGGGACCGAGTCACGGAGGCAGACATGCCGGAACCTGATGTGGCGCAACGGGTCTCCGCGAAGGCCTGGGCGATCCTGGCCGCGATGGGCTTCGGGGCACTGATCGCCCAGATGTTCTCCACGGTGATCGGGCCGGCCCTGCCGGTGATCAAGGACGACCTCGACATGTCCCTCGCGGGGCAGACGTGGACCATCACGGCGTACTCGCTGGCGTTCGGCGCCGCGCTCGTCGCCGGCGGCCGTCTCGGGGACATCCTCGGCGAGGTCAGGCTGATCGTCGCGGGCTTCGTGGTGTTCGGCGTCGGCCTGGTGATGTCGGCGGTCGCGCTCAGCGGCCTGTTGATGGTCGCGGGACGTGCCGTCCAGGGCGTCGGCATCGGCATCTCCGCGCCCGCGACCCTGTCGATCGTGGTGAACTCATTCCCCTCCGTGCGCCGCGGGTTCGCGGTGGGGGTCTGGGGGTTCGCGCACGGCTTCGGGCTGCTCATCGGGCCGCTGTTCGCCGGCTACATGCTCGACCTGCTGTCCTGGCGTTGGGTCTTCTGGATCGCCGTTCCGCTCACGGTCGCGGTGATCGTCGTGACGCTGGCCGCGACGCGCGGCTACACCTCCGTCCTGGCCGCGGGCTCCTACGACGTCCTGGGGCTGGTCCTCGGCGGGGTCGGCATCACCCTGCTGACGTTCGGCCTGCAGAACTCGTCCAACGGGTGGGAGCTGCCCGGCACGTGGGGCACCATCGTGCTCGGCGTGCTGCTGCTCGCGGCCTTCGGTGTCGTCGAGACGCGCAAGGAGTTCCCGCTGGTGGACTTCGCGCTGTGGCGGGAACGGCTGTTCTCCGGCGCGTTCTTCGCCGAGTCCGCGGTCGGGTTCGTCTACATCCCGATGCTCACGTTCGTCGGCGCGCTGTACTTCATCGAGGTCCTGGGCTTCTCACCGGTGAAGGCCAGCTGGGTCATCGTCATCACCACCGGCCTGTGCATGGTGGTCGAGCCGATCGCGGGTCGACTGGTGGACCGCTTCGGGCCGGGCATCCCGCTCACGGCCGCCCTCGCCGCCCAGGGCGTGGCGCTGCTGTGGATGGGGACCTTCACCCCGTCGACCACGCTCGCGCAGATGGTCGTCCCGCTGGGGCTCATGGGCATCGGCGTCGGCGTCTCCCTGCCGGCGTGCAACACCGCCGGCATGTCCGCGGTCAAGCCGGAGCAGGCGGGGATGGGCTCGGGCCTGATGCAGATGACGTTCAACGTCCCCGCGGCGCTCGGCGTCGCTCTGGTGACCTCCGTCGTCGGAACACTGACCGCGTCGAAGGTGGTCGACGCGACGGCGGGGACCGCGGTCGGGGACAAGGCGGCGGCCTACGCCCAGGCGCTGGAGGCCGGGGACGACGCGGGGCTGAAGGAGATCCTCGCGGGGCTGCCGCCGGACGCCGCGCAGGCGCTGAAGGAGGCGGCCATCAACGCCCAGTCGTCGACCATCGCGGCCAGCATGGTCGTGATGGGCGTGGTGGCGCTGGCTGCCGCCGTCATGGTCCTCGTCGTCATCGGCCGGCGTCGGGTCCCGTCGTTCGCCGCCGCCGAGGGCGACGTGTGGCCGGGGGAGACCCTCATGCCGACCAGCCCGGTGGAGCCGCAGCCGTCCGAAGCCTCCTGACTGCTCGGTCAGTCCACCCAGGACCGGTCCCGCCACGGGGTGACGGCGCCGTCCGGGGTGGACAGCCGGTCGAACTCCCACAGCCGGTCCCGGGCGCCGCGGGTCGTCGCCACCGACATGAAGGACGCCGCCTCGACCCGGGCGCCGTGGCCGCCGCTGGTCGCGGCGTGCAGGGAGCGCTTCGCGGCACCGACGGCCGCCCGTGGCCGGCGGGCGCACCGGCGGGCCACGTCCAGGGCGGCGTCGAGCACCGCCTCCCGGTCCACGACCCGGTCCACCAGGCCGGCCGCCAGGGCCTCGTCGGGCGTCAGCGTGCGTGACTGCAGCACCATCGCACGGGCCCGGGCCGGACCGACCGCGCGCCCCAGCCGCTGGGTGCCGCCCGCGCCCGGGGGGATGCCGGCGCTCAGCTCGGGCAGCCCGATCCGATAGGGCCCGCGGCCCATCACCCGCACGTCGCAGGCCAGCGCCACCTCGCAGCCGCCGCCCTGCGCGTCGCCGTCGATCGCGGCGACCACCGCGACCGGAAGCAGCTCCAGCCGGGTCAGGGCCTGCTGGGTACGCAGCAGCTCCACGACACCGGACGCCGGTGTCCGTGCGAGCAGCCGCGCCACTCCCGGGACCCGGGTGACTGCTCCCACGGCTGCCAGGGTCGCGCGGGCCAGCGGGTACGGCGTCGGCAGCCCGATCCGCTCGGACCCCTCCGCGATCTCGCCGAGGGCGTAGTGGGGGACGAACACCCCCGGCCGCGGGCCGGTCAGCACCAGCGCGCCGACCCGCTCGTCCGTCTGCACCCGGCGGCCCAGCACGTCGAGGTCGGCCAGCACGGCCGCGTCCAGCAACTCGTGCGCGGGATTGGTCACCCGGGCGACCAGGACCCGCACCGCTCGCCCGTCGTCGGCCACCACCTGCGGCTCGTCCCAGTGGCAGCTGAGGGTGTCCAGGTCGTCGTACCCGGCGGTGTCGTTCGTCACGGTCCGATCCTGGCGCACGGACGGCCCGCGCAGAATCGGCGTCGCCCATCCCGCGCCGGCGTGGGACCCTGGACGCGATGAGTGAGCCGCTTCCCGTGCCGTCCGCCCCTGCGGACCCCCATGCCGCCGAGATCGACGCCCGCGTCACGACCGACGACCACGACGACCCGCAGACCGGTGTCCTCGACCTCGAGGACCGCCAGGCCCTGCGCCGGGTGGCCGGGTTGTCCACCGAGCTCGAGGACATCACCGAGGTCGAGTACCGCCAGGTCCGCCTCGAGCGGGTGGTCCTCATCGGGGTGTGGACCGAGGGTACCCTCGCCGACGCCGAGCGCAGCCTGGCCGAGCTGGCCCGGCTGGCCGAGACCGCCGGGTCGGTCGTGCTCGAGGGCCTGGTGCAGCGCCGGGACAAGCCGGACGCCGCCACGTACGTCGGCTCGGGCAAGGCGCGCGAGCTGCGCGACATCGTGGTGGCCACCGGGGCGGACACGGTGATCTGCGACGGCGAGCTGACCCCGGGGCAGCTGCGCCAGCTCGAGGACATCGTCAAGGTCAAGGTCGTCGACCGGACCTGGCTGATCCTGGACATCTTCGCCCAGCACGCCCGCAGCCGGGAGGGCAAGGCCCAGGTGTCGCTGGCGCAGATGCAGTACCTGCTGCCGCGCCTGCGCGGCTGGGGCGAGTCGCTGTCCCGCCAGGCCGGCGGCCGCGCCGGCGGCGCGACCGGCGGGGTCGGCACCCGGGGTCCGGGCGAGACCAAGATCGAGACCGACCGTCGCCGGATCCGGGCGCAGATGTCGAAGCTGCGCCGGGAGCTGCGCCAGATGGAGACCGCCCGCGTCACCCAGCGCGCCCAGCGCCGCCGGACGGGCGTCCCCGCCGTCGCCATCGCCGGCTACACCAATGCCGGCAAGTCCAGCCTGCTCAATCGGCTCACCGGCGCCGGGGTGCTGGTGGAGAACGCCCTGTTCGCCACCCTCGACCCCACGGTGCGGCGCGCCCGCACCCCGGGGGGCCGCGAGTTCACCCTTGCGGACACCGTCGGCTTCGTCCGGCACCTGCCGCACCAGCTGGTCGAGGCGTTCCGCTCCACGCTGGAGGAGGTCGCGGACGCCGACCTGGTCCTGCACGTGGTGGACGGCAGCGACGACTTCCCCGAGGGCCAGATCGCGGCCGTCCGCGAGGTCCTCCACGACATCGGCGCCGGGGACGTGCCCGAGGTGGTCGTCGTCAACAAGGCCGACGCGGCGGACCCCGACGTGCTCGCCCGGCTGCTGCGCCGGGAGCCGCACGCCGTCGTCTTGTCCGCGCGCACCGGCCGCGGCATGGACGACCTGCTGGTGGCGATCGACGCCGACCTGCCCCGCCCGGACGTCGAGGTGGCGGTCCTGCTGCCGTACACCCGCGGCGACCTGGTGTCCCGCATCCATGCCGAGGGGGAGGTCCTGGCCGAGGACCACACCGCCGACGGCACGGTCCTCAGCGCGCGGGTTCCGGGGCACCTGGCCGCGGACCTGACGGACTTCACCGCCTGACGGCGCCGCCGGGGCGCAGCGGCGTCCGGACGGGTCTGCGAGTGCGCACGGTGCCCGGCAGGACACGGGCGATCACGCGGTGTATCCAGGGATCGTGCCCCAGGGCGGTGCAGTGGCGCGCGGTCGCGGTGCCACGACGGACCGGTGGCCGCCCCTGCGGCCTCTCACCCTCGTCGTCGCGGTGGCCGTCGTCGTCGGGCTCGGGGTCCGGCTGACCAGCGACGCCCCGCTCGGCGGCACCGCGGCCCGCTGGGTGGTGGTCCTCATCACCGCGCTGGCCGCGGTGCTGCAGGTCGGAGCGCTGGTATGGCGCTGGCCCCGTGACCACGGCCGCTCGCTGCTGGCGTGGACGCTGCTCACGGTGGCTGGGCTGCTGGTCTACGCCGGCGTCACCGCCTTCGCACTCAACCCGGAGCAGGGCGGCTTCTGGCTCGACGTCGGCTACTTCGCCGGGTCGCCGCTCTTCGCGGTGGCCCTGCTGATCCTCCCCGCACCACCGCTGCGGGACTCCTGGGAGGCGGCGCTGGACGCCCTGCAGGGCGTCGTCGCAGCGCTGGCCGTGACCGTGTCGGTGCTGTGGCTGCTGCCGCTGGACCTGGACGACGGCCTCAACGTGCAGGAGGCCAGCCACATCGGGGCCGTGAGCGGGACCGTGGGCGTCCTCGTCTACGTCGTCATGCGCCAGCGCCGCCCCGGGGGGATTGCGGTACGGCAGCTGGAGCTGGTCATCGCCGCTGCCGCCCAGGTGACGGCGGCCGCGATCCTGGCCTTCCGCTTCGACGTCCTGGGAACGCGTGGGCTGGCGGTGGCCGCGACGCTGTTCTTCGTCACGGGCTGCGTCACCGGTGCCCAGGCGGTGGGCCGTGACGTGGTGGAGGAGGAAGGCCCTCGTGACCTGCGGCGGCGCGAGTTCTGGGCGGTCGCGCTGCCGGGCGTCGCCCTGGCGCTCGGGCTGGGCAGCCTGGCCGCGTACGCCGTCACGCCCGACCCGGTGTCGGCCACCCTCGGCTGGCCGATGGTGGCACTCGTCCTCACCGTCGTGGTGGCCACCCTGGCGCTGTTCCTGCTGTCCGGACGCGAGGCCCGCCGGCTGCGGGAGTCCGCCGCCGAGCGGGAGCTGCAGGCCGTCGTGCAGGAGCGGTGGTTCCGGTCCCTGTCCGGGGGCTCCGGCGACGCGACCGTGCTCGTGGACCTGTCGGGGCGCGTCATCTTCGCCAGCGCGACGGCCAGCGACCTGCTCGGCGTCTCCGCACCCCTGGCGGTGGGACGGGACCTGGCCGAGCTGGTGGAGCTGGACCTGCGGGACTGGCGGTTGACCCTGGCCGACGCCGCGCGCGACCCGGACGCCGCGGCCACGTGCGCGGCCCGAACGCGGCCTCCGCATGGCAGTGAGGCCGCGGAACCGATCGACCTCCAGCTCGTCGTCTCCGTGCTGGCCGACGGCGGCGGGCTGCAGGCCTACGTGGTGGCGCTGACGGACGCGCACGGGGAGGAGCGGCTCACCGAGACGCTCAGGCTGGTCGACGGGCTCACCGGGCTGCCCAACCGGCTGGGGTTCCTGCGGGCGTGTGCGCCGACCGGGCTCGGATCTCCCGGCCGCTCCGCCGTCGTGGTCCTCGACCTCGTCCGGTTCGGACTGGTCAACGACGCGCACGGGCACCAGGCCGGCGACGAGCTGCTGCGGCGGGTCGCGGAGGTCGTCGACGCGTGCGCCGCGTGCGGTGGCCGCGTGGTGGGTCGCGTGGGCGGCGACGAGTTCGCGGTCCTGGTGGAGCCGGAGCCGACCCCGGGGGAGGACGCCTGCGCACCGGGGTGGCTGGACGGCCGGGTCGTGGACTCCGTCGCCCACCTGCTCGCCACCCTCGAGCCGCTGGCGGACCTCCGCGGCGACGGGCTGCCGATGGCCTGCCACGTGGGCTACTCCGTCCTGGAGTCCGAGGAGCAGACGGCCGACGAGCTGTTGCGGCACGCGGAGGTGGCCACCGACCGGGCCCGGGCCGGTGACCTGCAGGCCCGATCCGTTTCGACGCCGAGGTGCACGCGCTGCGGATGGCCGAGGTGGGCCTGGAGGTCGACCTCCGCCGGACCCTGCTCGCCGGGGGCCTGACGCTGTACTACCAGCCGATCGTCGACCTGGCGACGGGCCGGCCCGAGGGCGTCGAGGCGCTGGTCCGGTGGCACCACCCCACTCGCGGCCTGCTGGGCCCGGACCAGTTCGTCGGCCTGGCCGAGCGGGCCGGCCTGTCCGACGACCTCACCCGCTGGGTCCTCGGGGCGGCGCTGGACGACCAGTCGGCCTTCGAGCAGGAGGTCGGCCGCCCCCTGCACATCGCCGTCAACGTCGGTCCGCCGTCGGTGACCTCGCGGCTTCCGCTGCTGGTGGACGAGGCGCTGGCGCAGCGGTCGGTGCCGCCGGGGCGGATGACCGTGGAGGTCACCGAGACGGCCCTGTTCTCCGCCGCGGACGACCCGGCGGGTGTCCTCGCCGCGCTGCGCTCGGCCGGTGTGTCCGTGGCTCTGGACGACTTCGGGACCGGCTTCTCCTCGCTGTCCCTGCTCGCCCGGATGCCCGTGGACGTGGTCAAGGTCGACCGGTCGTTCGTCTCCCGGATCGAGGGCGCCGGCGACGAGCTCGCCCTCGTGCGGGGCCTGCTGCAGCTGTGCCGGACGCTGCGGATCCGGTCGGTGGCCGAGGGTGTGGAGACACAGTCCCAGGCCGAGCTGCTGCTGGCGATGGGCGCGGACCTGGCCCAGGGCTACCTGTACGCCCGGCCGATGCCGCGGGAGGACGTGTGCCGCTGGCTGGCCGAGCGGTCCCCGGGCCGGCCCGTCCCCGCCGCCCGCAGGTCGGGGTCCGGCGGTCCACAGCCGCCCGCCCGGTGACCGGGGCACCCCACCGCAGCGGTTACCCTCGTCCGGTGACGGACACCACGGGGGCGCCCGCGCCCACCTGCCGCGCGCACCGGCCCCGCCGCCGCCCGCTGGCGCTGCTCGCCACCGTCACCGCCGCTGCCGTCGCCGCCGGCCTGCTCCCGCTGCTCGCGGGCAGCGCGTACGCCGACGAGCCGTTCCCCGTGCCTCGCAAGCCGCTGGTGCGGCTGGTGCCCGGTGAGGCGGCCGACCAGTGCTTCGGCGCCCCCGTCACCCCGATCGACGACAGCGACCTGGAGCAGCGCGGCAAGACCGACGCCGAGCGGGCCGCGCAGATCATGGCCGGGCAGCTGCAGCTCGGCGACTTCGAGCCGTGGCCGCTGCCGCAGGACCCGACGTGGGCGGAGGACCCCTACGGCGACGCCAACTGGGTCTCGCGCTACCACCGGCTCACCTGGGTCGACGTGCTCCGTCGTGAGGGGCAGCGCACCGGCAACCAGGCGATGCTCGACCGCTACAACGCCCTGCTGCGCGACTGGGCCGTGGACAACCCCCGCGACAACCCCGCCTCGCCGTGGGCGTGGTTCCGCATCAACGCCGCGGAGCGGGCGATCGTCTACCTGTGCAAGCTCGGCCGGGTCGGTACGGAGGACTACCTGCCCGACCTGCTCGTGCAGCACGCGGTCTACCTGGCCGACCCCGCGGAGTACCCCGGGATCGGCAACCACGCGCTGTGGATGGACCAGGGCCTGATCGCGATCGGCTGCGCCACGTCCGTGCCCGAGTACGCCGACCTCGGCGAGCAGCGGCTGACCGAGCTGGTCAAGCGCAGCATCGACCCCGAGGGCGTCAGCGACGAGGGCTCGGTGACCTACCAGAAGCTCAACTGGGAGTGGTACTCCGACGCGGAGGCCCGGGTGCGCCTGTGCGGCCGTACCGCGCCGCCGGAGTTCGCGCGGATCGAGCTGATGGACGACTTCCTGGCCCACGCGCTGATGCCGGACGGGACGCCGATGATGATCGGCGACACCGTGCTGGACCTGATGAACGGCCTCAAGGGCACCCCGGCGGAGTACGTCCGCTACCAGGGCGCCTCGGGCACCCCGCCGGACACGCTGTGGAAGACCTACAGCCGCGGCTACACGTTCGGCCGGTCCGGCTGGGGCGACGCCACCCGGCCCGCTGCCGACCAGGCCGCGTTCTGGCTGAAGTTCGGCCAGGCGCCGCAGGACCAGGTGCACGGCCACCAGGACCTCGGCTCGTTCGAGCTCTACAACTACGGCTCGCGGCTGATCTGGGACGGCGGCCTGTACGCCTACCTCGGCGGCGAGGCCCGCTCGTACATGGTGTCCCGCGCCTCGCACAACGTCGTGGACGTGCCCAACGCGACGTACCGCCCGGAGAACGAGGCCCCGCTGCTGGCCGAGAGCCACGGCGACGGGTGGGACATGGTCTCGGTGCAGGTCAACTCGGTCTCCGGGGTGAACTGGAACCGCCGGTTCCTGTTCTCCCGCGCCGGCGGCTGGGTCCTGGTCGACGACCGGATCACCCAGTCCAGCAGTCGCGCCGTCGTCCAGCGCTGGAACCTCGGCGCCGACAAGACGGTGGCGACCGGGCTGTTCGGCGGCCGCGCGGTGACCTCGGGCCCCGGGGCGAACCTGGCCATCCTGTGGCTGGGCGACCGGCCGACCCGCCGGGTCTACAACGGCGTGAAGGACCCGCGCTGGGTGGGCTGGCGCAGCACCACCTACCGCGAGCTCACACCGGCGCCGGCCGTGGAGGCTGTGCTGTGGGGCAAGAAGGCGCGCTTCGTGACGCTGCTCGCCCCGCTGCGCGCGGGCGCGCCCGACGACGTCGTCGTCAAGGACCTGAGCCTCACCGACGACGCGATCAGCCTGGTGGTGTCCTCCGGCGGCGTCACCGAGCAGCTGAAGCTGGACGCCACCACCGGATACGCCGGACCGCCCCCGCCCCCGGTGGACGAGTTCGGCGACCCGGTGGCCCCGGCCCCGTGACCCGCCCCCGGTGACCGACGGGGACGACGGCGCGTCGGCGTCCGAGCCGCGCGACGACCCCGATCTGGACCGCGCGCTGGCCGCGGTGGTCGACGCCCTCGACGGGGAGCACCGCGACGGCCAGGTCCGGATGGCGCACGCGGTGGCCGACGCCCTGGAGCACCGCACCGCCCTGCTGGTGCAGGCCGGTACCGGGACCGGCAAGTCGGTGGCGTACCTCGTCCCCGCCGTCCTGCACTCCGTGCGCGCCGACACGCGAGTGGTCGTCGCCACCGCGACCCTCGCCCTGCAGCGGCAGCTGGTCGAGCGCGACCTGCCCCGCGTGGTCGACGCGGTCGCGCCGCTGCTGCCGCGTCCGGCCACGTACGCGGTACTCAAGGGCCGGCACAACTACCTGTGCCGGGAGCGACTGGAGGGCGGGCCCGCCGACGACGAGGACGCCCTGTTCGACGCGGGGGCGACCGGACCGCTGGGTCGGCAGGCGGTGGCGGTGCGGGCCTGGGCTGACCGTACGGACACCGGCGACCGCGACGACCTGGACACCCCGGTGGACCCGCGGGTGTGGCGGGCGGTCTCGGTGAGTGCACGCGAGTGCGTGGGGCGCCAGCGCTGCCGGTTCGGGGAGGAGTGCTTCGCCGAGCGGGCCCGCGACGCGGCGCGCGAGGCAGACGTGGTGGTGACCAACCACGCCCTGCTCGCCATCGGCGTACTCGAGGGCATCCCGGTGCTGCCCGAGCACGACGCCGTCGTGGTCGACGAGGGGCACGAGCTGGTCGACCGGGCGACCCAGGCGGTCACCCTGGAGCTGACCGGCCGGCTGGTCGACCGGGCCGCGACCTCGGCCCGGGCGCTGGTCGAGGCCGACGTCGTGGACCTGCTGCGCGACGCCGCCGAGGAGCTCGACGCCGCGATGCGCGCGGCGTCGGAGGGCGTGCGCGGACCGCAGCGGCTGGACCCGCCGGGCCGGGACCTCACCCTGGCCCTGGCCAGGGTCCGAGACGCCGGACACGCCGCGCTCGCGGAGGTCGCCGCGGACCGCGACACCTCCGACCCGGACGCGGTCGCGCGGCGTCAGCGCGCCCGCGGCGCACTGGAGCAGGTCCACGACACGGCGGGGCGGTTCCTGGCCCTCACCGAGCACGACGTGGCCTGGCTGGACCCCGGCGAGATCCGCGCAACGGCGCTGCGGTTGGCGCCGCTGTCGGTGGCGGGCCTGCTGCGGACCGCCCTGTTCGCCCAGGCCGGGGTCGCGGTCACCAGCGCGACGCTGACCGTCGGGGGGTCGTTCGAGGGCACCGCGGCGGCACTCGGCCTGACCGGGGTGGACGCACCCGCCTGGATCGGGCTGGACGTCGGGTCGCCCTTCGACCACCGGCGTCAGGGGATCCTGTACGTGCCCACCCGGCTGCCGGCGCCGGGCAGGGAGGGCGTGCCGGACGCTGCGTACGACGAGCTGGCCGACCTGGTGGACGCGGCCGGCGGACGGACGCTGGCGCTCTTCTCGTCCTGGCGGGGGGTGGACCGGGCAGCGGAGCGGCTGGAGCAGCGGTTCGCCGACCGGGAGGACCGCCCGCTGCTGGTGCAGCGCCGCGGTGACCCGGTGGGGGTGCTGGTGGACCGGTTCGCCGCCGACCCCCGGGCCACCCTGCTGGGGACGCTGTCGCTGTGGCAGGGCGTGGACGTGCCGGGACCGTCGTGCACGTGCGTCGTGATCGACCGGCTGCCCTTCCCGCGCCCGGACGACCCGTTGCTGGCCGCGCGGCAGCGCGCGGTGGACGAGGCAGGCGGGAGCGGGTTCCGTGCGGTGTCGGTGCCGCGGGCGGCGCTGATGCTGGCGCAGGGGGTGGGCCGGCTGATCCGGGGGCCGCGCGACCGCGGGGTGGTCGCGGTGCTGGACCCGAGGCTGGCCACGGCCGGCTACGGCCGGTCGATCCGGGACACCCTGCCGCCGTTCTGGTTCACCACCGATCCCGACGTGGTGCGAGCCGCGCTGCGGCGGCTGGACGGGGAGCTCACCGCCGCGCTCGCCGGCGGCCCCGTCGTGGCTTCTCCGTCTCCCTCCGACGACACAAGAATGCAGATTCCGGAATAAGCCATAGACTGTCTAGGAGGGGAGTATCCCGCTCGCTGGTGGTCGTCAGTACGGCGTTCCCGCGCCCGGTCACCAGGACGGCCCACGCCGTCGGGAGAGACCTGTCCACGGCGGCGCCCGCCGCCCTGACGACAGGAGAACGTGATGCATCGTCGCTGGATCGCCCCGTCCGTCCTCGCCGCAGCGCTGGTGGCGCCGCTGGCACCGGTGTCGCCCGCCGTGGCGGCACCGATCGTCCCCGGAGCAGCGTCCGTCCCCGCGGCCCAGCCGTCCGCGGGGCCCACCGCGCGGATCCTCGACCGGGAGCTCGTCAGCTGCAGCCGGTCCGCGCGGATGATGGGCGTCCTGGAGCGTGACGGGCGGCAGCTGGAGGTCGACGCCGAGATCGTCGGACCGCGCCGCACGTCGTGGACGTTCACCGTGCGGCACAACGGAAGTCTGACGCACGCGATCACCAAGCGCGCCGACGGCGACGGAGAGGTCGACGTCTGGCGCTACCTGCGCGACCGCCCCGGCACGGACCGGGTGACGGTCAGCGCTCGCGCCTCGAGCGGGGAGCGCTGCGTCTTGACCCTGCGCGGCTGACCGGCCCGGACCGGACCGTCTTCCGGGTCGTGGCCGTGCTCAGACCTTGCGCAGCACGGCCCCGACCCGGCCGAGGATGCGCGCGTCGTCGCCGAGGATGGGCGCATAGGCCGGGTTGTGCGGCATCAGCCACACGTGCCCGTCGCGCCGCTTGAACGTCTTCACCGTGGCCTCGTCGTCGAGCAGCGCCGCGACGATGTCGCCGTTGTCCGCGGTCTGCTGCCGGCGAACCGCCACCCAGTCGCCGTCGCAGATCGCGGCGTCGACCATCGAGTCGCCGACGACCTTGAGCAGGAACAGCTCGCCCTCGCCGACCAGGTCGCGGGGCAGCGGGAAGACCGCCTCCACCGACTCCTCGGCCAGGATCGGGCCGCCGGCGGCGATCCGACCGACCAGCGGCACGTAGGCCGGGTGCGGCCGGTGGTCGCCGCTGCCGGTCGCGTCGACGGTCTCCCCGAGGCTCTCGGCCACGGAGTCGGACACGACCAGGGCGCGCGGACGACGCGGATCCTTGCGCAGCAGCCCCTTGCGCTCCAGCACGCGCAGCTGGTGGGCGACGCTGGACGGGGAGGTCAGCCCCACCTGCTCGCCGATCTCGCGCACGCTCGGCGGGTAGCCGCGGTGCTCCACGCTGTCGCGGATCACCTCGAGCACCCGGCGCTGGCGGGCGGTCAGGCCGTCCGGATCGGCGGGTCCGTCGGGCAGCTCGTGCAGGTCGGCCCCGTCGGAAGCCGTGCCGTCCGCGGCCGTGCTCGGGGCGGGCGGGTCGGCCGCAGGGGTCTTCGAGCGGGTGCGTCGCGTGGCCACGGTCGTCACCTTTCGTCGGGCCGGGTCGGGGGCCGGGTCGAACTGTCGGACCCCCGGGGCAGTGTGGGCGGCATGCCGAACCACGATCCCGAGGCTAGTGCCGGGCCCGGCGGAATTCACACACGTGTTCGACGCGTGTCTGGACTCCGTCGGCGGAACGTGGTAGGAATCGCACAGACGTACGATAGCACGTATGTTCGATCAGCGGGAAACGGCCGAGCGGTCGCGTCGCGGTCGACCCGGCGGAGGGAGAACCCCATGAGCGTCCTGGCTGCGGCCCCGGTGACGGCACCCCGTGCCCCCCGCACCGCCCCCACCCCGCGCACCGCCCGCACCCCCCGGCCGGCCCCGGTCCGGCTGACCCGGCGCGGTCGGCTGGTGGCGCTGGCGGTGCTCACCCTGCTGGCGGTCACCTCGGTACTGCTGCTCGGCCGGGTGGGCGCGGTCGCCGAGGCGCCCACCGGGGCGGTGCCCCCGGCCGCGACCGAGCTGGTCGTGGTGCAGCCGGGGGAGACGCTGTGGAGCATCGCCGAGGCGGTGGACCCGCAGGCCGACCCACGGGAGACGGTGGAGCGGCTGCGGTCGCTGAACGGCCTGGAGGGGTCCCTGGTGGTGCCCGGCCAGCCGATCGTGGTCCCGGCTCGCGGCTGATCGACTCGCGGCTGATCGAGGGCCCGGCGCGGCACCTTCGGGCGGCCGGTCGCGCCCGATTCGCCCGCGATGTCCCGGCCTGTCCGGGGGCGCTGGCGGTGTCGGTGACGCGACACGCCGACGATCTCCGCGACATGCCGCGAGGGTCTTGCGCCCGTCGGTTCCGACGTCTACGGTTCCCCCACATCTTGTAGTTACACCCGTGTAAGTCATCCACAGGTTGTGGTTCGTGGGCCACAGGTTGTCCCCAAGGGATCCCCAGGTCGGTCCCCAGGAGCAGCCGACCGGCCGGCGCCGCCGGTGACCCGGATGACCCGGACGAGGGAGGGGAGGCCCGATGCACTGCCCGTTCTGCCGGCACGACGACTCCCGGGTCATCGACTCCCGCACCGCCGACGACGGCGCCGCGATCCGGCGTCGCCGGCAGTGCCCGGAGTGCGGCCGCCGCTTCACCACGGTGGAGACCGCGACCCTGCACGTGGTGAAGCGCTCCGGCGTCCTCGAGCCGTTCAGTCGCGCCAAGGTCGTGGCGGGGGCCCGCAAGGCCTGCCAGGGCCGCCCGGTCGACGACGACGACCTCGCGCTGCTGGCCCAGCGGGTGGAGGAGGCGGTCCGCGCCACCGGGTCGGCCGAGGTGCCGTCCCAGGAGGTCGGCCTGGCCATCCTCGGCCCGCTGCGCGAGCTGGACGAGGTCGCCTACCTGCGGTTCGCCTCGGTCTACCGCTCGTTCGACACCCTCGACGACTTCGAGGCCGAGATCGCCCTGCTCCGAGCCGAGCACGAGCCCACCGGCGAGGAGCCGCCCGCCCCGGTCCCGGTGTCCACCGACCCCGC
Organism: Candidatus Nanopelagicales bacterium; assembly: GCA_041393815.1. Classification (NCBI taxonomy): domain Bacteria; kingdom Bacillati; phylum Actinomycetota; class Actinomycetes; order Candidatus Nanopelagicales; species Candidatus Nanopelagicales bacterium. Next base: position 784,005 of record JAWKJK010000002.1, read on the forward strand.
TCCGTAGCCCCTGCAGCACCCCGCACCGTCCCCACCGACCCGCCCGCGCCGGCATACCGGCCCCCCGCACGACGTTCACCCCGATGAGGAAGGCGAGAACGCATGACCGAGACCGCCAGCGGCCCGCACGGCACGCCCGAGGCCCCCGCACCACAGGCGACCGGCAGCGGTGACCTGTCGGTGCACCGCACCGGGCTGACCATCGAGCGGCTGTACACCACGCCCGGCGTGCACCCGTACGACGAGGTCACCTGGGAGCGCCGCGACGTCGTCCAGACCAACTGGAAGACCGGCGACATCGTCTTCGAGCAGCGCGGTGTGGAGTACCCCGACTTCTGGTCGGTCAACGCGTCGACGATCGTCACGACGAAGTACTTCCGCGGCGCGGTCGGCACCGAGCAGCGTGAGTGGAGCCTGCGCCAGCTCATCGACCGCGTGGTGCTCACCTATGTCAAGGCGGGCCGCGAGCACGGCTACTTCGGCACCGAGGCCGATGCCGAGGTGTTCGAGCACGAGTTGACCTGGATGCTGCTGCACCAGGTGTTCTCCTTCAACTCCCCGGTGTGGTTCAACGTCGGAACCACTGCGCCGCAACAGGTCTCGGCGTGCTTCATTCTGTCGGTCGACGACACGATGGACTCGATCCTGAACTGGTACCGCGAGGAGGGGCTGATCTTCAAGGGCGGCTCCGGCGCCGGCCTGAACCTCTCGCGGATCCGCTCGTCCAAGGAGCTGCTGTCCTCCGGCGGCACCGCGTCCGGCCCGGTGTCGTTCATGCGCGGGGCGGACGCGTCCGCGGGGACGATCAAGTCCGGCGGCGCCACCCGGCGCGCGGCGAAGATGGTCGTCCTCGACGTGGACCACCCCGACATCGAGGAGTTCATCGAGACCAAGGTGTCGGAGGAGGAGAAGATCCGCGTCCTGCGCGACGCCGGGTTCGACATGGACCTCGGCGGCCGGGACATCACCTCGGTGCAGTACCAGAACGCCAACAACTCGGTCCGGGTGTCCGACCTGTTCATGCGGTCGGTGGAGAACGAGGAGCCGTTCGGCCTGACCGCGCGCAAGACCGGCGAGGTCATCGAGTCCGTCGACGCGAAGGCGCTGTTCCGCCGGATGTGCGAGGCGGCGTGGGCCTGCGCCGACCCGGGCATCCAGTACGACGACACCATCAACGACTGGCACACCAACCCCGAGACCGGCCGGATCACCGCGTCCAACCCGTGCTCGGAGTACATGAGCCTGGACAACTCCTCCTGCAACCTGGCGTCGTTGAACCTGCTGAAGTTCCTCAAGGACGACGACACCTTCGACGCGGAGCGGTTCGCCCGGGCGGTCGAGCTTGTCATCACCGCGATGGACATCTCGATCTGCTTCGCGGACTTCCCGACCGAGCCGATCGGTGACACGACCCGCAAGTACCGCCAGCTCGGCATCGGCTACGCCAACCTCGGTGCCCTGCTGATGGCGACCGGCCTGCCCTACGACTCCGACGGCGGCCGCGCGTTCGCGGCGGCGATCACGTCGCTGATGACGGGGACGGCCTACAAGCGCTCCGCGGAGCTGGCCGGCGTGGTCGGTCCGTACGAGGGCTACGCGCGCAACGCCGAGGCGCACGCCCGGGTGATGCGCAAGCACGCCGCGGCCACCGACTCGGTGCGCACGGTGTCCAGCCTGGACGGCGACGTGCTGCGGCTGGCGGTCAAGGCGTGGGCCGACGGCAACGCGATCGGGGCGACCAACGGCTGGCGCAACGCGCAGGCGTCGGTGCTCGCCCCGACCGGGACCATCGGCTTCATGATGGACTGCGACACCACGGGGATCGAGCCGGACTTCTCGCTGGTGAAGTTCAAGAAGCTCGTGGGCGGTGGCTCGATGCAGATCGTCAACCAGACGATCCCGCGGGCGCTTCGGAAGCTCGGCTACGCGGAGGAGACGATCGAGGCGATCGTCGAGTACATCTCCGAGCACGGCCACGTGGTCGACGCCCCCGGTCTGAAGCTCGAGCACTACCCGGTGTTCGACACGGCGATGGGCGAGCGGTCGATCTCCCCGATGGGGCACGTGCGGATGATGGCGGCGGTGCAGCCGTTCATCTCCGGTGCCATCTCCAAGACGGTGAACATGCCGGAGACGGCGACCGTCGAGGAGGTCGAGGAGATCTACTTCCAGGGCTGGAAGCTCGGCCTCAAGGCGCTGGCGATCTACCGCGACAACTGCAAGGTGGGGCAGCCGCTGTCGGACGCGAAGGCGAAGAAGGCCGACGCGACCGTGGAGGCAGCCGAGCCGGCGACCGTGGTGGAGTACCGTCCGACCCGCAAGCGGCTGCCGAAGTCGCGCCCGTCGCGCACCACGTCGTTCTCCGTGGCCGGTGCCGAGGGTTACATGACCGCCGGCTCCTACCCCGACGACGGTCTCGGTGAGGTGTTCCTCAAGCTCGGCAAGCAGGGCTCCACGCTGGCCGGTGTGATGGATGCCTTCTCCATCGCCGTGTCGATCGCGCTGCAGTACGGCGTCCCGCTGGAGGCGTTCGTCTCGAAGTTCGTCAACATGCGCTTCGAGCCGGCCGGAATGACCGACGACCCGGACGTCCGGATGGCGCAGTCGATCATGGACTACATCTTCCGGCGGCTGGCACTGGACTACCTGCCGTACGACGACCGGGCGGCGCTGAGCATCTTCACCGCCGAGGAGCGGGCCGCCACGGTGGCCGCGACGTACGGCGGCGACTCGACGGCCCCGGCGGTCGACGACGAGTCGGATGTCGACGTCCAGGCGCTGCAGCAGTCGGCTCCGGTGGAGAAGCCGATGCCGTCCGCGGATGCGACCCCGGCCGGCGCCCACCCGGCGCCGCGCGAGGCGCACTCGTCGGCGGAACTGCTGGAGGTCCTCACCGGGACCGCGTCCGACGCCCCGCTGTGCCTGACCTGCGGGATCAAGATGCGCCCGGCCGGCTCCTGCTACGTGTGCGAGGGCTGCGGCAGCACCAGCGGCTGCTCGTAAGTAAGTAGGGCTGGTAGAGCGAGTGAGGCCCGGACCCGAGTGGTCCGGGCCTCAGTCGTGCTGCGGTGCTGCATGGTCCCGTCGTCGCCGCATCGTCCTGTCGTCTCGAGCGTTTCCCGCGGGTGAGAGGGGAGTGGCGTGGCCCGATCACAGGCACTGTGGAGAAGGGTGGCGCTCCTGGCTGGCGCGGGAGGCCTGGCCTTCTGGCTCGCCAATCTGGCGATCTCGCTGACTCCGCTGGCCGCGCAGTATCGGGAGGCCCTCTCGATCGACTACGTCCCCATGCTCTTGGAAGCGCTGGCCGGCGGCCTGGCGATCGGCGTGTTCGTGAGCTTCTTCCTCGTCCGCTTCATCGACCGGATCCCGTCGAGCACACCGATGGTGAAGTCCCTCCTGCTGAGCGGCGTTGCACTGGTGGTGGTCACGCTGGTGGTCGAGGTCCCCGCCAAGTTCGCGACGGCAACGAGCAATGCGTGGTGGTACTTCCTCATCGCGACGCTGTTCAACGCGGTGCGCATCCTGGCCCTGGCGGTGGCCATCGGCCTTCTCTACGGCAGGCTCGAGCAGCCTTCACGAACGTGAAGCAACCGAACGGTGCAGCGGACTCAGCAGGGCGAGCGACCACCATCTGCTCCCGGCATAGGTCCCGCACCCCTGCGGGCACGGCGAGCGGCACGGAACCCCCGAGCTGATCTGCGCTGCATGTCGCCCCTGTGTGACGTTCGGGTCCTACTCTCGGACGCATGGGGGACCCTGGCTGTCCGTTCTGCGACCGAGCGGACCCGGTTTCGCAGAACGAGTATGCGCTGGCGCTGGCCGACGCCTTCCCGGTCAGTCCCGGACACACACTCGTGGTGACACGGCGACATGCTCATGACTGGTGGGCCGCAACACCGCAGGAGCGGCTCGCGATGCTGGCCCTCATCGACCGCGTGAAGGAGAGGCTGGACCAGCAGGATCCCCGGCCGGACGGCTACAACGTGGGCTTCAACGCCGGGTGGGCGGCAGGTCAAACCGTCGATCACGCCCACGTGCACGTGGTGCCCCGCTACCACGGGGATGTGGAGGATCCGCGCGGTGGCGTCCGCAATGTGATTCCCGGGCGGGGCAACTACCTGCGCTGGTCCGACGCCGCTCCGGAGCGTGTGCTGTCCGAGCCGGCCCACGGAGTGTCGGCCCCAGGACATCCGGATGCGGCTTTCCTTCGCCGGGTGCTGGCCCTGGTGGAGGAGGGCGCCAAGGTGGCGACCTACAAGCCGGCGCTGCTGATGGCCCTCGTTGACCTCTCGGTCGAGGCGTCCATCGGAGCGGATGCTGATGCCGAGGTCGACATCGCGGTTGTCGACCTCGCTGATCGGGTCATGGAGCTCTACTGGCCGCAGGTTCGTCCGCGACTGGCTGAGTACTACCGGCTGCCGGACGGGTTCCACCGGCTGCGGCAGTCGACGAACGACCGAGTCGGCGGCACGGGCCCGGGCCGCCAGCCCAACGAGGCGCGCATTCCGCGGACGGTCTCGCGCCTCCAGCAGGCGGTGGGGGGACTGTCACCACTGCAGGTCAGAGCGCTCCGCGCCGCCGACTGGGACCAGGCTCGACGAGAGGTCGCGACCGCGCTGGCGCGGCAGCCGATTCCCCGGCTGCAGCGCCCCGGGACTGCCGTGCATGACGAGTTCGAGCGGTTCCTGTACTACGACTCTGGCTTCGGAGAGTCGGTCAGCATGAGAGCCGCGGGGGAGTTGCACCTGCGGCTGAAGCCTGGCGTAGCACAACGGCTCGCCGACGCCGCACCGCTGCTCCGTCCAGCGATTGAGGTCGTGTGGACCCGGCAGGTGGCGCAGATCAACCGCCTGTCCGTCCTGGAGGAGAACCTGCGCGAGCAGTTGTTCGGGGTCGTGCGTGCGACACTGGCGCCCGTCCGCGACGCACTGACCGATGCCGGCGTTCGTGACTGCTTCTGGTGCGAGCGACGCCTGACCACGAACGTCCAGGTCGACCACGTGCTGCCGTGGGCCCACTACCCGCTGGACAGCCTGTACAACCTCGTGCTCACTGACGGTGCGTGCAACCTGGACAAGGTGGACCGGCCGGTCTCGTCACGGCTGGTCCAGCGATGGTTCGAGCGCGACGTCGACCAGTTGGAGGGCATCTCCGCACACCTCGGCTGGCCTGTCGGCCGAGCGCGGACGGTTCGACTGGCGGCGACCGCATACTCAGACGTCCCGCTGGGGTTCCCGCTCTGGGACGGCCGCAACCGGCCCCGCACGGTGATGACGACGGCAGAACGGGAGGCGACCCTCCAGATCGTCCTCGCTTCCTGACGCCCCCTGCGCCCCACCGACGTCGCCCCGGCGTGGTCCACGCGACGGGCGGAGGTCCACCACGACGGGGCCGGCCTGCTGGTTCACCAGGATCGGATCTCGAGGCAGTTGTCTTCCGCGCGGTTGGGCCCCGGAGCAACGCGATCCGTCCGCAGGTCGACCTGTCGAGTCGATCGGCCTCGAGGAGGGGTCGTAGCGCTCTCACCCCCCGAGCTTGGCGATGGCGGCGTCGATGCGCCGCTGGCGCGTCTCCGGCTTCTTGGCGTCCTCGATGGCGCGGACGTGCTCCTTGCGATGGGTGTAGGCGAGCGCGTCGAAGGCCTTGCGGACCCCGGCCTTGCGCATCGCGGCGGCGAAGTCGGCGGGCACCTCGACGGTGCGTTCCTCGGTGTCCACCGCGACGTCGACGCTGTAGTCCTGGCCGGGTGCGAGACCGCCGTCGCGCATCTCCTTGTTGACCACCATCATCCACTCGCCCCGGTAGACCGAGACGCTGGAGCGGAAGACCTTCCCGTCGTAGGTGATGCGGAGCGGCACGCGTGCCTTGCCCGGGGTGCCGCGGATCGCGTCCACCTGCTCCTGGCTGAGGATGATCGTCGCGGTGGTCCGGCCGGTGGCGAGCACGTGAGCGGTGAGACGCATGGCCGCAGGCTAGAGCCGCCGGCACCACGTGGCACCAGCATCCGGACAGGCGGGGGTCGACGAGGGCGGTCGTGATGCTCGTCAGGCGGCGACGTACCGGAGGGTCCAGGGGGTGTCCGGTGTGTTGGCGGGGGGTCCGGTGTCCCACAGCGGGTCGGGGGGTTGGAGGTAGGTGTGGCCGGTGGGGCTGGTCCAGCGGATCCGCCCGGTGCCGCCGGGATCCACGGCTGCCGTCCAGGTGCCGTGGGTCTTGATCCGGTGATGCCGCCGGCAGGCGGGGTGCAGGTTCGCGGCGGTGGTGTTCGCGCCGTCGAAGTTCGCCACGTGGTCCAGGTCGGTGGCGGTGGAGGGGATGGTGCAGCCGGGGAAGGTGCACACGGTGTCCCGGGCGGTCACGAGCTCGCGGAGCCGGTCGCTGGGCCGGTAGCCGGTGCTGCCGGTGGCGACCAGGCGGCCGTGGTCGGTGACGAACCGGCGCCAACTGTCGGCGTTGGCGGCCAGCTGCCGGGCGATCGGGGCGGGGACCCAGCCGTATCCGGGCACCCAGCCGGGTTCGTCGGCCAGCCCGACCAGGGTCGGGGCGTCGATGACGACGACGGCCTGCGACCAGGACCGGCCCCGCGTCGAGGTCGCCGGGACCGCGTCCGCGTCGGCACCGGCCTCGGCACCCGTCTCCGGGAGACCGTGCTCGTCGCGGAGGGCGGCGGCCAGCAGCCGGGCGGCTTCGATGACGGCGTCGGCGCGCAGCGCCTCGAGCGAGGTGTCCACGTGCTGCGGGCACACCGGGTCATGCTCGCCGCTGCGGTGCCCGCCGGCGCCGCGCCGGTCCGTGACGCCGTCGCCCACGCCGGCACCGCTGGCCCCGGACCGTCCGCCGCTGCGCCGCCCACCGAGGGTGGGACGCGAACCGCAGGTGCACCGGCCCAGGATGTGGTCGCGGTCCGCGGGGCTGGCCCCCTTCAGCAGGGTCTGGCGGTGCCGGGCCCAGGCGTCGAACTGGGCGAACGCCCACCGGATCATCGGATGCGGACCGTCGACGGTCAGCCGGGACCGGAAGTCCGCCTCCGCGCCGATGCGGCACGACCGCTCCCGCCGCCGGGACTCGATCCGCGCCGTGGCCGCGGCGGGGTCCCGGCGCAGCGCGGTGCGCCGGACCCGCTGCCGCAGCCGGCCCGGGGTCTCGCCGTCCAGCCGTGACGGCGTCCCGTCCGCGCCGGGCATCGACGCCGCGGCGACCTCGGCGATGACCGCGGCGGCCAGACGAGCGGGCAGGCCGGCGGTCTCGCACTGCACCACCCGCAGATGCGAGAACGACCACACCCCGGCGCCCAGCAGCGCAGCGACCGGGGCACCAGGCCCGGCCAGGAACCGCGCGGTCACCACCCGATCCGTCGCCGCGGACGTGGACAGCCGACACGCCGCGGCGACCTCGGCGACCACCGACTCCTCGCACACCACCTCCGGCGAACCGGTCGACTCCGCGCTGGGCAGCTCCCGGGGACCGACCACCGGAACCATCGCCGCGTACGACCGCGCCGTGGCCCACGCCGAGACCGCCTGCCACGCGGTCATGAACGACACCCGGTCGCCCTCGTCCAACACCGAGGGGTCGATCCGCTCCAGCAGCCCCACCGCCACCGCACCCGGACCCGCCGCCACCGCGTCGGCCAGCAGCGCCGCGTCCGAGGCGCGCGACACCGACGGAGCGGGTACCAGAGAGGCGGTCGAACATACGTACGAGTCTAGTCGACCAGCACCGGCAACACAAGAGGTCGTCAGGAGAAAATCGCTGTCCCCCAACAAGAAGCGGCGCCGGGGGCAGACGCCGGAGACGGGTCAGCGGGGATCGGGGGCGAACCGCGCGGCGACTGCGGCCAGGACCAGGAAGCCGGCCATCGCCCCCGCCATCACCGGCAGCGCGGCACCGGGAGCGAGGCCGGTCAGCGGGGTGACGAGCGCCCCGCACGTGAAGGAGATGCCGCCCTGGAGCGCGGCCGCGGTCCCACGGGCCCAGTGGCCGGCCTCCTGGGCGATCGTGATCGACGCCGGGATCACCAGGCCCATGCCCGCGGTCACGAGCGGCAGGCACGCGAGGACCTTCCAGAGCGGCGGCAGGCGGTCTGGGGCCGCCACCACGGCCACGAGCAGCACCACGGCACCGAGTGAAGCGAGCACGAGCCCGGCATCACGCAGCCGCACGACGCGGAACCGCACGACCAGTCGCGTCATGGCGGCACTGGACGCGGCCATGAACACGGCGTTGCCGGCGAACACCAGCCCGTACGTCGAGGCGTCCATCCCGTACCCGTCCTGCAGGGCGAACGCCGACCCGCCGATGTAGCTGAAGAAGCCCATGATGGCCAGGCTCTGCACGAGGACGTGACCGCTGAAGTTCCAGTCCCGCAACAGCTTCCCCATCCGCGCGACCGTGGCGGGAAGCGACGCCGGGTGCCGCTCCGCGCGAGGGAGCGTCTCCGGCACCCGGGTCAGCACGCCGACCACCTGGGCCACGCCGACCGCGGCCAGCAGCGCGAACATGGTCCGCCAGGTGCCCACGAGGAGGATCGCCGCGCCCAGGATCGGCGCCACGATCGGCGCGAGCAGGATGATCGACGAGAGCATCCCGAACCGGCGCGCCGCCTCCGTCCCGCGGTACTGGTCGCTCACCACAGCGCGTGCCGCGACCATCCCCGCCGCCGCGGCCAGGCCCTGCACGCCCCGGGCGGTGAGGAACACGCCAACGGAAGCGGTGACCGCGCACACCGCTGAGGACGCGGCGAACACGGCCGGACCTGCCAGGGCGAACGCCCGGCGGCCGGTCGCGTCGATGAAGGGCCCCAGCAGCACCTGCCCTGCGGCCATCCCGATGATGAACGCCGTCAGCGTGAGCTGTGCCCCGGCCGCCGACGTGCCCAGGTCCGACCCGAGCACCGGGAGCGTCGGCAGGTACATGTCGGTGGCCAGCGGACCCACACCCGCCAGCAGCGCGACAACCGCGAAGGACGGCGACGACCGGCGGGCGGGCACAACGGAACGCTAGCCGCGCAGGGTGGCCCTCCCGCCGCGGGACGACCGGGGCTACGGTGGGGCCGTGATTACGGGCGCCCACGTACTTCTGTACAGCAACGACGCACAGGCCGACCGCGCGTTCCTCCGGGACGTCCTCGGCTGGCCGCACGTCCCCGCCGCAGGCGGCGAGGACTCCTGGCTCATCTTCCGGCTGCCGCCGAGCGAGATGGCCGCCCATCCCACCGAGCACGACCCGTCGATCGCGCTGTACTTCATGTGCGACGACCTCACCGACGCGGTCAACCAGCTGTCCGCCCGCGGCGCCGTGTTCGAGGGCCCCCCGGAGGACAAGGACTGGGGCCTGGTCACCTCGCTGGTACTCCCCAGCGGCGCCCGGATGGGTCTGTACGAGCCGCGCCACGACACCGCGGTGGCCGCCTACGACGACGTCCGCCGGCACGTGGGCGAGCTGGCGGACCGGTTCGCGGGTTACGAGTCGCTGCCGGGTGACGAGCACGACCACGCGTAGGGAGCCGTAGCCGGCTCCCCACGCGCCGGTCCGGTCAGGCCGACAGGGCCTTCGCCTTCAGCGAGTCGAACTCCTCCTGCGTGATCGCGCCGGAGTCGAGCAGCGACTTCGCCGAGGCGATCTGGTCCGTCGCCGATGTCGCGCTGCCGCCGTCCTGAGCCGCCACGACCGCGCGGGCGTACTCGATCTGGTGCTGCTGCATCTCCTTCTGTGCGTCCACGGCGCGCTGCTGCATGCCGCCGCCCCGTGCAATCAGGTAGACCAGCATGCCCAGGATCGGGACGACGATGATGAACAGCGTCCAGAGGAACTTCCCCCAGCCGCCCACGTCCCTGCTGCGGAACAGGTCGCCGAAGATCCAGAACAGGCACATCAGGTAGGCGAAGAACACGAAGAACTCGAACAGCGCGAGCAGGAACGAGCCGTTGTCGTCGAACATGGTCTTCCTTCTCTCGAGGCGCCGTCGGCAGACGGTCGGGCTTCCCGTCCAGCAGTCTCAGCCGGGCACTGGCTCCGGCGGATCATCCGGTCCGGGTGACCTGCGCCCCGGTCGCGCCATCGGGAGGATCTGGCGCCGGCACGGCCGCCGATCACGCCGCGCTCTCCCGCAGCGTGGGCGGACGGCCGGGGTCACGGCGGAGTCCGGCGTCGAAGCGCGCCGGTGTCCCTCGTGTCGGGACCCTCCCGTCGGTGCTCGGAGCCCTAGCGTGAAGGCCGTGACCGGTCCAGCCGCCCGCCAGGGCGAGCGACGCCTCCCGATGGCGCTCGCGGTGGCGGTGGCCGCCGGCCTGTATCTGGTGCTCCCGCCGGACTTCCGGCTGACCGAGGCCGCGGTGTGGGCCTACCCCGCGTTCCTGCTGGGGCTGCTCGTGGTGCTCATCCTGGGCGACCCCGGCCGCATCGACCGGGAGCGTCGGTGGCTGCGGGTGACCACCGGGGTCATGGTCGCCGCCATCACCGTGGCCGCGGCCGTGTCCGCCGTCCGTCTCGTGGTCGGCATCCTCACCGACGCGGACTTCACCGACGCCGCCGAGCTCCTGACGATCGGGGCGGTGGTCTGGGTGACGATGGTCATCGCGTACGCCCTGTGGTACTGGCAGTTGGACTCCGGCGGCCCCGCCGCCCGGGCGAACGGCACCCTGCGCGGACTGCCCGCCTTCCGCTTCCCCGAGCACTCCCTGGACGACCCCGCGTACGCGGAGTGGTACCCGCAGTTCGTGGACTACCTGGCTCTGTCGTTCTCCACCGGGACCGCGTTCGGTCCCACCGACGTGTCGGCGGTGCGCCACTGGTCGAAGCTGTGGCTGATCAGTGAGTCCGCACTGTCCCTGGCGATCATCGGGCTCGTGGTGGCGCGCGCGATCAACGAGTTGTAGCGGCGCCGCCGGTGGTCACGCGGTGATCCGCCGGATCTCCTCCCGGTCCACCGGTCGGCCGACCCACTGCGACACGTCCCGCAGCACCTTGTCCTCCGCCGCCGCCCGGTGGGTCGTCGCGGTCGCCTCGGCCGCCGCCCAGCGTCGGCGCACCTCCCACCGCAGCTCGCGTTCCCTCAGCGCCTGCTGCACCCGGTCCATCTGCTCGTCGGTCGCGGTGAGCCCGAGCACCTGGCGCATCGCCTCGGGGATCTCCCGCCGGTAGTCGTGGCCTCCTTCCTGGAAGATGCCGGGGGTCGGCACCAGGGCGTTCTGCAGGTCGATGAACGTGGTGACGAACGTGACGACGGGCAGCCAGCGGGTGCCGCGGGGTGCGCCCGGCGGGCGCAGGTCGTCCGGGCCGAGCCAGTCCGGCCGCCGCCAGACCAGCGGCGGCTCGAACTTCGGCACCGGGTCGTCTCCGTTCTGCAGCAGGAGGAACCGCACCCGGGCGCGATCCTCGTCCGGGAGCGCCCGCCAGTCGCGGACGGCGCGTGGGAGGTACGTCCGCCCCGGCCCCACTTCCGGCGGCTCCGCGACCGTCCGCGTGCCCCACAGCTCCTTGCGCCACACCGTGGACGCCGGCGTACCGATCCACAGGGCCGCGTCGAGCGCCACCCCCTCGAGCCCGGTGACGCCGGTGCCGCGGAACATCTCCTCGCTCACCTGGGACCCGAGGCTCTCGCCGAACATCACCAGCCGGGGTCGTCGTTCGGGGGAGCGCTCCAGCAGGCGCGCGACGAGCCCGTTCATCACCATCCGGGTCTGGTGCGTCGCGAGCTCGACCTTCGTCAGCGACAGCGCCGACGGCAGCACGGAGTACTGGATGGCGGCGGACGCGCAGGCCCCGCGGGTCAGGTACTCCAGCGTCTCGGTGGCGACGTAGTTGACGTAGCCGGACCCGGTCGGGGAGAACAACGCGAACACCGGACGGTCCAGGGCCCCGGTGCGGTCGATCTCGGCCAGCAGCAGCTCGGCGCGCTCCTCCGCGGAGGTCCCCGCCTCGAGCGGCGCGTAGACCCGCACCGGCTGCCGGGCCGGTTCGCCCATGACCTCCTCGATGGCCCCGGGGGCCAGGGTCATGGTCAGCCAGCGACGGGACTCCCGGGTCTGGTCGGCCCACCGGACCAGCGAACCCGGGCCGCCGGTGACCTCGGGCACCGTCGGCGGGTCCTCGTGGGCGGCCTCCAGCCCGGTCCCGGCCCGGGTCAGCAGGGTGGACGCGGCAGCGACCGCACCCCAGCCGACGGCACCCAGGGCCGCGGCCGCGGCCAGGCGCCCGACCGCGCGATGGTCGTCGGGCGACCCGCCCAGGACCACGGCGGCACCGCGCGCCACCGCGGACGACACGGCGGACTCCGCTCGTGCCACCCCGAACAGGATGCCCGTCACCGCCAGCCCGGACGCGAGAGCCTTCGGGCCGGACACCGAGCGCACCACGTCCTCGTGTGCGTCGGTTCCGTCCGGGCCGACCGACCCGGCGGTCGAGCGGCCGGGCTTCGTCAGCAGGTAGCCACCGACCGTGGCGCCCGCGGCGGCCAGCAGCCCGACCGCGTGGAAGCCGGCCCGGCCGCGGGTCGGTTCGAGCAGGTCGGCGCCCAGCCCGGCGGCCCCGGCGGCCGTCAGCCCGACCGCTCCGAGGCGGACCAGGGCGCGGCGGGACGACTCGTGCTCCCGCGGCGGGACCGCCCGCTGGATCCCGGTCCCGACGAGGACCGCGAGCGCGTCGATGGTCGCCCCCGCGGCCACCCGGGCCGCGGGGGAGCGGCCCGCGGCGGGCAGGCGGTCGGCCGTCGAGCGCAGGAAGGAGTGCGCGGTGGTGCCCCACGCGTACCCGGCCCCCGCGGCCACCCCGTTGATGATCGCCTGGTCGCGGGTTCCGCGTGAGAGCAGGTTGGGCTGGAACGACAGCCCGGTGAGGAACGACCCGAGCAGGAACCCGGCGCGGCTGGAGACGTCCAGGCCGGCGGAGTAGAAGCGGTGGCGGTCGACGGTGGACACGGACCCTCCCAGTTCTCAGGTCGCCCGCTGTCGGGATGCGAAGGCGGCCACGGCATCACCCAGGTTGCCGAACATCCGGTCCTCCGGCACCCATTGCTCGAACTCGTAGGTCCGCAGCGACTCGAGCAGGCTGGGATCGACGTGCGCCAGCACCGGCGTGATGCCGCGCGCGGTGAGGTACTCCATCAGCCCCTGCAGGGACATGGCGGCGGAGTAGTCGACGCTGTCGATGGACCCGGCGTCCAGCACCAGCCACTCGACCTGGTCCGGCGCCGAGTCGATCAGTCGCTGTACGTCGTCGACGAAGCGGTTGGCGTTGGCGTAGAACAGCTCCGCGTCGTAGCGGAAGACGATGAGCCCGGGGGCGCTCTGGGCTCCGGGCGTGGCCGGCTCGTACGTCGGCTCGCCCTCGCCGGTGACACCCACGACGAACTTCCGCGGCGAGTACTGCCGTCGGATGATCTCCAGGATCGACACGACGATCGCCAGGATGATGCCCTGCTCGACCCCGACGGCGCAGACGACGACGGCGGTGATCAGCGCGATCCAGAACTCGATCCGGGCGTCGTGGCGGACCCGCTTCATGCCGGCGATGTCGACCAGGTCGAGTCCGATGACGAACACGATCGCGCCGAGCACGGCCTTCGGCATGTCGGTCAGCAGGCCGGTCAGGAACAGCGTGAAGAGCAGGACGATGAGCGACATCGTCAGGTTGGCCAGCTGGGTGCGGCCCTTGTACTCGTCCAGGATCTGGGTCTTGGTCGGGGAGCCGTTGACCACGAAGGTGCCGGACAGCCCTGCCGCCGCGTTCGCTCCGGACAACCCGACGATGTCGCGGTTCACGTCGACCGACTGGCCGTGCTTCATCGCGAACGAGCGGGACGTGGCGGCGGACTGGGCGATGATGAGGACGAAGCAGGAGAACGCGATCCCGAGCATGGCCCCGAAGTTGTCCAAAGAGATGCCCTGCGGGAGTCCGATCGGCGGGAAGCCGCCCTGCACGGACCCGACCACGGCCACGTCATAGGTGGACGATGCCGAGATCGCCGCGGAGACCGCGATGGACAGGACCACGGCGATGATGGCGCCCGGGACCCGCGGCGCGAACCGCTTGAAGCCGAAGATCAGGGCCAGCGTGCCGACCGCGAAGGCCAGCGTCACCCAGTTCGTGTCCGGCAGCGAGGTGATCGTGGACCACTGCTGCTGGAACCAGTTCCCGCTGCCCTTGGGCACGCCGAGCATGTCCGGGATCTGCCCGGTGAAGACCTGCACCCCGACCCCCGTCAGGAACCCGATCAGGACCGACGAGGACAGGAAGTCGCCCAGGAAGCCCAGTCGCAACAGCCTGGCGATGATGAGCAGCCCGGCACACAGCAGCGCGACGAACGACGTATAGGCGAGCCACTCCTGCGACCCGGGGGTCACGCCGTTGATCGCCGCCGCGGTCAGCCCGGCGGACAGCAGTGCGGCGGTCGCCGAGTCCGCTCCCACGACGAGCAGCCGGGAGGAGCCGAGCAAAGCGAAGACCATCGTGGGGAAGATGACCGTGTAGAGGCCCGTCACGATCGGGGTCTGGGCGATGGACGTGTAGCCCATGACCTCGGGGATCGCGACCGCCGCCAGCGTGGCACCGGCGACCAGGTCCCCGGACAGCCAGGACCGCTGGTAGCCCCTCATCCAGCCGGGCACGACCCGTGCACCCAAGCTCGCCACCGCACCACCCCGATCCGGTCGGCCCCACGGCCCACCCCGGCGGACAGCCAACCGGGCCGGCCGGGGGCGCGCGTCACCCCATCCGGGCGAGATCACGGGGCTCATCCGAACCAGGTGATGCGGCCCGCTGCGGTCCCGGCTTCGCTAGCGTGCGGGAGAGCGGCGAAGGGAGTGCCATGTCCGAGGACGGTGTGTCGCTGGACGCGATGGGACCGATCGACTACCTGATCCTGCAGTGGCCGACCGGGCGGGCCTCAGGTGAGGGATTCCCGGTCCTGGTGGACCTGGTGGATCGGGGCCTCATCCGGATCCTCGATCTCGCCTTCGTGCGCAAGGAGACCGACGGGTCGGTGACCCGGCTGGACTTCGACTCGCTCCCGGTCGACGGCGACGTCGACGCCTCGGTGTTCGACGGCGTGTCCAGCGGGATCCTCACCGCGGACGACTTCGCCGACGCCGCGGCCGTGGTCGACACCGGGGCGGTGGTGGGGATCCTGGTGTACGAGAACTCGTGGGCCGCCCCGTTCGCCGTCGCCGTGCGTCGCGGCGGCGGTCAGCTCCTCGCCGACGGCCGGATCCCGGTCCAGGCCGTGCTCGCCGCGCTCGACGCCACCGACCCCGACGCCACCGACCCCTCGGCCTGAGCGCCGAGCCGTCCGACGGAGGTTCTTCAGGATGCCTGGACTGCTTCGCGGGGTCGCCCGCACCGCCGCCGTGGCCGGCACCGCCACGGTGGTCTCGAACCGCGTGTCGCGCCGCCAGGCCCAGCGCTGGGCGCGCAAGGACGCCGAGCAGCAGATGGAGCAGGAGCAGTACGCCCCGCCGCCGCAGCAGTACGCGGCGCCCCCGCCGCAGCAGTACGCGGCGCCCCCGCCGCCGCCGCCCGCGCCGCCCCCGCCGCCGCCCCCGCCGGCACCGGCCGCGCCCTCGATGGACGACACGATCGAGCAGCTCACGAAGCTCGGCCAGCTGCACGACTCCGGCGTCCTCACCGACGAGGAGTTCGCGGCGCAGAAGGCGCGGATCCTCGGCCAGTGAGCGCCGGGTGCCGCAGCGGGCACCCGGTGGAGGGGACCGGCCCCCGTTGAGCGGCGACGGGCCGCCCCGCAGCCGCCGGCGGGTGCCGTGGCCGCAGTGGTTCTCCTCGCCGGTCGGCGCTCCCGTGCGCCGCCGCCCGACCGACGTCCTGCTGCTGGCGGCGGCCCTCGTCGCGCTGGTGCTCGTGGCACTGGCGGCTCCCGGCCCGACCCAGGTCGACAGCGGGCTGGCGGAGGCCGCTGCCGGACTGCCCGACGTCGTCGCGTGGGTGTTCCACCTCGCCTACACGCTGGCCGTCCTGTGGGCGGTGACGCTGCTGGCGGTGTCGCTCCTCGCCCGTGGCCGCCGCGGCGTGGCGGCCGGCATGCTGCTGGCATCCGGGGTTGCGCTGGGCCTGGCCGGGGTGGTGGGCGCACTGGCGGGCACCGGCTGGGACCGCTCGTTCGCCGCCCTGTGGAGCGTCGACCCCCCACCCGTCTACACCGCGGTGCGTGTCGCCGTGGTCACCGCCGTCCTGGTCACCGCGTCGCCGCACCTGGCCCGTCCGGTCCGCACCGTCGGCCGGCTGCTGCTCACCGCCATGGCGACCGCTGCGGTGCTGCTGGGTGTCTCGTACCCGATCGGCGCGGTCGCGGGGTTCCTCGTCGGTGTGATCGCCGGGTCGGCCACCCATCTGCTCGTCGGCTCACCGGGCGGGCGCCCGACGGTCGAACGGGTCCGAGCCGCGCTGGCCGACCTCGGTCTCGACGCCCGGGTGTCCGACGCCCAGCAGTACGCAGGGGCGACGCTGTTCGAGGCCACCGTCGCCGGGCGCCCGCCGCTGCAGGTGACGGTGCTGGGACGCGACGAGTGGGATGCGCAGACCCTCGGGGCCGCCTGGACCGCGGCCACACGCCGGGGTACCCGGGTCCGGCTGGGCGTCACCCGGCAGGCCCGGGTCGAGCACGCCGCGATGGTCTCGCTGCTCGCCGAGCGGGCCGGGGTGCGCGTGCCCGGGGTCGTGGTCGCGGGCCGGTCCGACGAGGGGGATGCGCTGCTGGTGACCCAGCGTGCCGGCCGCGCGCTGGCGGGTCTCGACGACGTCGACGACGCCTGGCTGGACGACGCCTGGGGGCAGCTGGGGACGCTGGCCGACGCCGGGATCGCGCTCGGCGCGGTCGACGGCCAGCACCTCGCCGTCGACGAGCACGGGCGCGCGGTGCTCGTTCCCACCGGGGACGCCGTCGTCGGGGCGGACGATGCCGCGATGCGCAGCGACGAGGTGCGGATGCTGACCGCCACCGCGCTGGTGGCGGGGCCCGACCGGGCGGTCGCCGCGGTGCGTCGCGCCCGGGGCGACGAGGGCCTCGTCCCGCTGCTGCCCTACCTCCAGCCCGCCGTCCTCGACACGGGCACGCGCCGGCGGCTGCGCGGCCTCGACTGGGACGTCGCCTCCCTGCGGGACCGGGTGGTGGCAGACACCGGCGTCGAGCCACCACCGCTGGAGCAGGTCTCGCGGGTGTCCCGCGGCGCGCTGCTGCGGGTGGCGCTCATCGCGGTGCTCGCGTACGTCCTCATCAGCTCGCTGGCCGGGGTCGACCTCTCCAGCATCTGGCAGGAGCTGTCGTCGGCGGACTGGGCGTGGCTCGCCGCAGCCCTGGTGGTATCGCCCGTGGCGCAGGTCTTCTACGCCTTCTCCACCCTCGGGGCGACCACGGTGTCGCTGCGGTACCTGCCGGTGCTCATGCTGCAGTACGCGGTGCAGTTCCTTGCCCTGGTGGTTCCCTCGACCGGGGCGCGGATCGCGCTGGACGTCCGCTTCTACCAGAGCTTCGGCATCGCGGGCGGGGCCGCGGTGGCGATGGGAATGATCGACAGCTTCAGCGGCTTCGTCGTCCAGATCCTGTTGCTGGCGGTGATCCTGCTGTCCGGCCTGCCGGGGTTCACCTCGCCGGTCGTGGGGTCGTCGACCAGCGACACCGCCGGCTCGACCGGGGGCTCGTCGTCCCCCTCCCTGCTGGCACTCACCCTCGCGCTCGCCCTGGCGTCCCTCGTGGTCGCCGTGGTCGTGCCACGGCTGCGGCACCGCCTCGCGGGTGCGGTGCGACGGGGCATGACCGCGCTGCGCGAGCAGGCCCGCGCCGGCCGCGGCGCCCTGCAGGTCCTGCGCCGTCCGGGGAAGGCCGCGCAGATGCTCATGGGCAACCTGGGGGCCCAGGTGGTGCAGGCCGTGGTCCTCGGCCTGTGCCTGCACGCCTTCGGGTCGACGGCACACCTGTCCCAGCTCATCCTCATCAACACCGCGGTCAGCCTGTTCGCCGGGCTGATGCCGGTGCCGGGCGGCATGGGGGTGGCCGAGGCGGGCTACACCGCGGGACTGCAGGCGATCGGCGTCCCCAGCGCGGTCGCCATCTCGACCGCGATCGCATTCCGCCTGGTGACCTTCTACCTGCCACCGCTGTGGGGGTCGCTGGCGATGCGCTGGCTGCGCCGGCACTCGTATGTCTGAGGGAACGCGTCCCGCCGTCAGGTGCGGGGCGGCAGCGGCAGCAGGCCCAGTGTCTGCGCGCGGGTGACTGCTTCGTCCCGGGAGGACACGTGCAGCTTGCGGTAGACCGCTAGGGCGTGCGTCTTCACCGTGTTCTGCGAGAGGAAGAGGTGCTCGCCGATCTGGCGGAAGGTCAGGTGGCTGGGCAGGTAGTGCAGAACCCGAAGCTCCGCCGGGGTGAGGACGTCCGCAGGCACGCCGTCCACCGCGACCGTACGCAGGTCCCTCTCCGCTGCGACCAGGAGGTCGGTGCACATCGTCCCGGTCAGGTCGGGGGTGAGGTGGGCGCGCGCGTCACCGAGCAGCGCGCGGGCGGTGGGGATCTCGCCGAGCAGCGCGGCCGCCCGGGCCTGCACGATCGGGCCGCACACGGCGAACCAGGGGGCGATGGCGGTGGTGAGCGCGCTCATCCGCCGGGCCTCGGCCAGGGTCGCGAGCGCGCGATCCCGGGGGCCGCGTAGGGCCAGGACGAGGCACTGGGCCGTGACGCAGTGCGCGGCGTACGCGACTCGTTCCAGGTGGTGGTCGTGGATGAGGTCTCCGGCTTCGGCGATGAGGTCGGCACCTCGTTCCCGGTCGCCCTGGAGGATGGCGAGCATGCCGCGCCACGACAGCGAGTCGGCCACGATGATCGGGACGTCCAGGGCCCGGCCGAGCTGCTCGGCCCGTAGCAGCGACTCTTGCGCCCGCCCGTCCTCGCGCAGGGTCAGGGCCACCCCCTTGAGGAAGGCGGCCGCAGCCTGCAGGCCCCGGTCCGCAGGCAGGCCCTGCTCCACGGCCGCCGACGCGGTCAGGATGCCGTCCAGCCCCCCGGCGCCCACGACCAGGTGGATCGCGGCCAGCTGGGCGAGGTAGTGGTCCGAGGCCGCTCGCTGCAGCCAGCCCGACCCCGCGAACGCCTCGCAGGTCAGCAGCCAGTGGGTCATGCGGTCGGCGTCACCCACCTGCATCGCCGCCCACGCCGCCGCCAGCGCCAGGTTGCGGTCGGTGGCCAGCTTGGCATCGTCGAGGCCGGACAACCACTGCCGGAGCAGGTCCGGTCGTCCGGTCCCCGCGCAGGCCTCGATGCTGGCCATGATGAGCTCCCCCGCGAGGGGGAGGTCCCCCGCGGCCTTCGCGTGCCGGACCGCCTCGCCGACCTCGTCCTGCTCGGCCAACCACTCGGCTGCTCGCCGGTGGAGCTCCGAGACCAGTTCCGGCTCGCGCTCGTCCAGCTGCTGGCGCAGTGCTGCCTGCAGCAGGTGGTGGTAGCGCAGCCGCGAGTCATCGCCGTCGACCGGGATCACCAGCTGCAGGCTTGCCCGCAGCAGGGCGAGCCTGCCCGCGGAGTCGGTCCGGTCGAGCAGCGCGTCGCAGAGCGCCGGACTCAGCCAGTCCAGGACCGAGGTGCGCCGCAGGAACGCCGCGGTGTCCTCGTCGAGCGTCCCCAGGACTTCGCTGGTCAGGTAGTCGGCGATGTAGTCCGCGGACCGGTCGATGCGCGGCGGTGAGCCGACCGCGCCGAGCCCGCGCTCCCGTGCCGACAGCACGGTGAGGTACAGCCCGACGGCCCAGCCGTCCGTCCGGCGCGCAAGCTCCGACGCCTCCTGCGGGGTCGCCGTCAGGCCGTGCTCGCGCAGCAGCTCGGCCACCTCGTCGGCGTCGAAGGCCAGGTCCTCGGGGTGCAGCTCGAGCAGCCTGCCCCGGGCGCGGGCCTGGGAGAGCCAGGTCGGTGGGCGCCGTCGGCTGATGAGCGCCACCTGGGAGCCGTGGGGGACGCCGTCGCACACGGCGCGCACGATGGCATGGCAGGCCGGGTCCTCCAGCAGGTGGACATCGTCCAGTACCAGGACGTAGGCCCGATCCCGGGACCCGGCCAGCGACGTGAGGGCGGGAAGCAGTCCGGCGGACAGGTCCGGCTCCTGCCCGGTGGCCACACTGCGAGCCTCGACGACGGGAGGGCCTACGCGGCCGAGTCCGTCGAGGAGGAGTTCCGCAAGGGCGGCGGGGTCGTCGACGGACGGGCCTGCCACGAGCAGGACATGGGGCCGGTCGTCCTGCTCGGCCCACTGACGCACCAGGGTGGACTTGCCCGCGCCCGCTGGAGCGCTGATCGCGACGACGGGGGTGGTGTCCTGCGTGAGCCGCCGGAGCAGGCGGGTGCGCGGGACGAACGCCTGGCGTGACACCGACGGTGTGGTCGGAGGCTGTCCGGGGACGACGCGCAGCGGCGCGTCGCCCGCCGACATCACGCCCACGCGGGTTCCTCCCCAGGTCCCGAGGCTCACCGCGAGTCTATTCCCGTTCACCCCATCCGGAGGATCCCGGGCTCGGTGGCCCCACCCAGCATGGGGGTGTGCCGGCCCGCCCGTTCCACGTCATGGCCAAGCCCACCGGCGCGGTGTGCAACCTGGACTGTTCGTACTGCTTCTACCTGGCCAAGGAGGAGCTCTACCCGGGCAGCGGGTTCCGGATGCCCGACCCGGTGCTGGAGTCGTACGTCAAGGGGCTGCTCGCTGCGCACGAGGGGTCACCCGAGGTGACGGTCGCCTTCCAGGGCGGCGAGCCCACCCTGATGGGGATCGAGTTCTTCGAGCGGGTCCTCCAGCTCGAGCGCGAGCACGCCCGGCCCGGTCAGGCGGTCCTCAACACGCTGCAGACGAACGCCACGCTGATCGACGACGAGTGGGCCGAGTTCCTCGCGAGACACGGATTCCTGGTGGGGGTGTCGATCGACGGGCCCCGCGAGCTGCACGACGCCTACCGGGTGGACAAGGGCGGCAAGCCGACGTTCGACCGGGTCCTGCGCGGACTGGACGCGCTGCGTCGACACGGCGTGGAGTGGAACGCACTCACCGTCGTCAACGCGGCGAACGCGGAGCACGGTACCGAGGTCTACCGCTTCCTCCGCGACGACCTGGGGGCCACGTTCATCCAGCTCATCCCGATCGTCGAGCCCCGCGCCGACGGCAGCGTGTCCGAGCGGAGCGTGCCGGCCGAGGCATACGGCCGCTTCCTGATCGACGTCTTCGACGAGTGGGTGCGCCGTGACGTGGGGACCGTCTTCGTCCAGAGCTTCGACACCGCGCTGGCGCACTGGCTCGGACTCACCGGGGTCGGGGTGTGCGTGCACGAGGACACCTGCGGGCGGGCGGTCGCGCTGGAGCACAACGGTGACGTGTACTCGTGCGACCACTTCGTCTCCCCCGAGCACCGGGTCGGGAACCTGGCGGACGGGCGGACGCTGCTGCAGATCGTGGACAGCCCGCAGCAGGTCGCCTTCGGGCGGGCCAAGCGTGACACGCTGCCGCGGCAGTGCCGCGTCTGCGACGTGCGGTTCGCCTGCAACGGCGGCTGCCCCAAGGACCGCATCCTGTCGACCCCCGACGGAGAGCCGGGCCTGAACCACCTCTGTGCCGGCTACCTGGCCTTCTTCCGGCACGTGGACACGCCGATGCGACTCATGGCCGACCGGCTGCGGCAGGGCCGGGACGCCGCCGAGGTCATGGACTGGTACGCCCGCCACGACGCGGTGCGGGCGGGTGCCGAGATGGGAGCGAGCACGTGAGCGACAACCTGATCCTGGTGGCGGCGGCATACCCGGACCCGGCTGCGGCGCAGGAGGACTTCGACGCTGTCGTGGCCCGCGTCAAGGACCGCTCGGTGCGGTCCCAGGGCGTGGTCCTGGTGAGCAAGGACGACGCCGGCAACGCGGTGGTGCGCGACACCGGCGACCACCTCGGGCGACGGGGCGCCGGCTGGGGCGGGGGAGTGGGGGTCCTGGTCGGGCTGTTCGCCCCACCGCTGCTGGCGTCGGTGGCGGTCGGTGCGGCCGCGGGCGCGGTCGTGGGGAAGTTCGCCGGGCACAAGGTCCGATCGCAGATCGAGGACCGGCTCGGCGACGGGCTGCCGCCCGGATCGGCACTCGTGCTGGGCGTGTTCGCCGCCGACGACCGGCTCGCCGCCGAGCAGGCGCTGGCCGGGTCCCCCGCCAAGTCCGTCGCGGAGATGGACTCGCGGGGTCTGTCCGACCTCAAGGAGGCGCTGGCCGAGGCCATGGGCAAGTTCGTGCCCGACCGCACGGTGCTGCCCATCCCGGACCGGGCGTTCGGGGGGACGGCCGGTCGGACCGTGGGTGACTCGGTCGCCGACTGGTCGATGATCCCGGGGCCGAAGGCCCCCGACGGCGCCCCGAACGTGCTGATCGTCCTGATCGACGACGCCGGCTTCGGCGGACCGGACACGTTCGGCGGCGGCATCTCCACCCCGACGCTGACCCGGGTGCAGCAGATGGGGGCCACGTACAACCGGTTCCACGTGACGGCGGTCTGCTCGCCGACGCGGGCGGCCCTCCTCACCGGCCGCAACCACCACCGGGTCGGCTTCGGCTCCATCGCCGAGTACCCCGGGCCGTTCCCCGGCTACACCGCGGCTCGCCCCCGGTCGTGCACCGCGCTGCCGCGCATCCTCACCGAGAACGGCTATGTCACAGCAGGTTTCGGGAAGTGGCACCTCACCCCGGACACCGTGCAGGGCGCGGCCGGCCCGTTCGACCACTGGCCCAAGGCGTGGGGGTTCGACCACTGGTGGGGCTTCCTGTCCGGTGCCGCCGGTCAGTACGACCCGATCCTCACCCTCGACGACTGGACCATCGGCATCCCCGAGGGCAAGGACGGCGCGCCGTACTACTTCCCGGACGACATCACCGACAAGGCGGTCGAGTGGCTGCACGCGGTGCGCGCGCAGGACGCGACCAAGCCCTGGTTCATGTACTACTCGACCGGCTGCTCGCACGCGCCGCACCACGTGGCGAAGGAGTGGGCGGACAGGTACGCGGGGAAGTTCGACGAGGGCTGGGACGTCTACCGGGAGCGGACGCTCGAGCGGCAGAAGCAGCTCGGCGTCGTACCGCCGGACACCGAGCTCACCGAGCGCCCGGACCTGTTCCCCGCGTGGGACTCGCTGAACGACCTGGAGCGGAAGCTGTACGCGCGGCAGATGGAGGTGTTCGCCGGGTACTCGGAGAACGCGGACTGGAACGTGGGTCGGCTGCTCGACGCGATCGAGGAGATGGGGGATCTGGACAACACGCTGGTCTTCTACATCTGGGGCGACAACGGCGCCTCGATGGAGGGGACGATCACCGGCTCGTTCAACGAGATGACCTTCCTCAACGGCGTCGTGCTCGAGCCGGCGGAGCAGATGCGCCTGATCGACGAGTACGGCGGCATCGAGGAGTGGGGCGGCGACCACACCGCGCCGCACTTCGCATCCGCCTGGGCGCACGCGAACAACACGCCGTTCCAGTGGGGCAAGCAGATGGCCAGCCACCTGGGCGGCGACCGGGACCCGATGGTGGTGTCGTGGCCGGGGCACATCCCTGCCGGTGGCTCGCTGCGCGACCAGTTCACGCACTGCATCGACATCGTGCCCACGGTGCTGGAGGCGGTCGGCCTGCCGGTGCCGGAGGTCGTGGATGGGATCGCGCAGGAGCCGTTGGACGGCACCAGCTTCCTGCACACGTTCGACGACCCGGACGCCGAGGAGCGGCACACCGTCCAGTACTTCGAGATGTTCGGCAGCCGGGCGATCTACCAGGACGGCTGGTGGGCCTGCACCCGGCTGGACAAGGCGCCGTGGGACTTCTCGCCGGAGACCATCGCGCGGTTCGCGCCGGGGGTGTACGACCCGGACGACGACGTGTGGGAGCTGTACTACCTGCCCGACGACTTCTCCCAGGCGCACGACCTGGCGGCCGAGCACCCGGAGAAGCTCGCGGAGCTGCAGGAGCTGTGGTGGGCCGAGGCGGAGCGCAACCGGGTGCTGCCCCTGCTGGGCGGGATGTCCATCTTCTTCGGGATCCAGCCGCCGTTGCCGACGATCGCCCGGTACGAGTTCGCCGGAGACGTCCAGAACATCCAGCGCGGCATGGTGCCGCGCATCGCCGGCCGGTCGTACTCCATCGAGGCGGACCTGCACGTGCCGGACGGCGGGGCCGAGGGGGTGATCATGGCCAACGCCGACTTCATCGGCGGCTACGGCCTGTGGGTGGACGGCGACGGGTTCTTGCACCACACCTACTCCTTCCTCGGGGTGGAGACCTACCGGCAGGTGTCCGACCGGCCGATCCCGGCCGGGGACGTGCACGTCCGGATGCTGTTCGAGTCCGACGAGCCCAGGCCCGGGTCGGGGGGACACGTGACCCTGTTCACCAATGGGGAGAAGGTGGGCGAGGGCGACATGCCGCGCACCGTCCCCATCACGGTCACCTCGTACGCCGGGATGGACATCTCGCGGGACAACGGCCTCGTCGTGGACCTGGCGTACGAGGACAAGGCGCCGTACGAGTTCACCGGCACGGTCCGCAAGGTGGTCTTCGACCTCCAGCCGGAGACGCACGAGACCCACCGCGACCTGCACGCCGCCGCGGCCAAGGCCAACCTCGGACACGGCGCGGCCGGCTGACCGGAACCACCAGTGCCGCGGTCACCGACCGCGAGCAGCACATCGATCGAACGACGCCCGTCACCGCGGTGGCGGGGAGAGGAGTCCCCATGAGTGTGGCCGAGGACGTCCAGCTCGACGAGCTGGGTCCGGTCGACTACCTGGTCGTGGAGTTCCCCGCGGACCGGCAGGACTTCAGCGGGGAGATGGCCGACGAGCTGCTGCGACTGGCCGACGTCGGCCTGATCCGGGTGCTGGACCTGATGGTCATCCGCAAGGGCGAGGACGGGTCGGTCGAGGCGTTCGAGGTTGACGACCTCGAAGGCGCGGACCAGATCCGGCGGCTGGAGTCGTACGTGGCCGAGGTGCTGGCGGCGGACGATGTCGTCATGCTGGCCGAGGCGATGGAGCCCGGCAGCGTGGCCGGGGTCCTGGTGTGGGAGAACAGCTGGGCCGCACCGTTTGCCAGCGCTGCCCGTCGGGCCGGCGGGCAGCTCATCGCGACCGGGCGCATCCCGATCCAGGCCCTGCTCGCGTCGATCGAGGCCGAGATGGCCGATGAGGAAGGGGAGTGACATGCCGCTGCGACCCGCGCGAGCAGCGCGTCGAGGAGTGATCGGTGCCCCGGTGGCGCGTACCGCCGCCGTCGTGGGGACGGCCGCGGTCGTGAGCCACGGCGTCAACCGCCGGCAGGACCGGCGCGACGACCGGCGCGACGACCGGCGCGACCGCCGCTGAGGGGAGGGCGCACCGAAGGGGACGCAGCCGACGTCAGCGCGTCTCGGTCCGGTTGCCACCGCGCTGCTTGGCCGCGTACATGGCCATGTCGGCGCGAGCGATCAGCGAGTCCACGTCGTCTCCCGGGTGCGCGAGCGCGACGCCGATGCTGGCCGTGCTCGTGATGGGGCCAGCGTCGGGGGTCGGGATGGGCTCGGCGATGGCGCGGCGGAGCTTCTCGGCGACGTTCGTGGCGTCGGTGCTGACGCTGACGCCCGGGAGCAGGACGAGTACCTCGTCGCCGCCCACGCGGGCGACGAGGTCGCCGTCGCGCACGAGTGCTGCGATGCGAGCGGCGGTGGTGGTCAGCAGGAGGTCGCCGGCAGCGTGCCCGCGGGTGTCGTTGACGGTCTTGAGGCCGTCGAGATCGACGAACAGGATGCCGATGCGCTGACCGACGCGGGGCGGGTGGGAGAGGATGGCCGCCAGTCGCGTCATGACCTCGGCACGGTTGAGCAGGCCGGTCAGATCATCGGTGCGTGCCTGCCTGGCCAGCGCCTGCTGTGCGTGGACTTCGCTGTCGATGTCCCGGAGCACGGCGACGGCCGCGATCGGGGCGCCATCGTCGTCACGGACCTCACGGACGACGCCTCCGATCCACCGGTAGGTGCCGTCGCGTTGCCGCAGGCGGGCGTGCGCGCTGGCGACTCCGTCGGAGCGCTCGTGGCTCAGTGCCTGTCCGGCGGTGACGGTGGCGACGTCGTCGGGATGCACCAGGTCCAGCAGCGCGGTGCCGACCAGTTCGCGTGGTTCCCAGCCGAGCAGGGTGGTGACGGAGGGGGACAGGAACGTCAGAGTGCCCCGCAGGTCGAGCTCGACGACGATGTCGCCCATGTTGGACGTCAGCAGCCGGTAGCGCCGCTCGGACAGGGCCAGCGCCTCGAGGGCGGCGAGGTCGTCCGTGACGTCGCGGACGATGGAGAATAGCAGCGTACGGTCGCCGTCGTCGATCGGTGACGAGTGCACCTCGACGGTGCGCACGGTTCCGTCGGCTAGGCGGTGAGGGAAGACGAATGCGTTGACCCTGCCCGCGAGTGCCTCCTCTCGATCGTGGGCGACCTCGTCGTCCGAGAGCGTGTTCAGGTCGGTGACCCTCATGGTGCGCAAGGTGGCCACGTCGTAGCCGTAGAACCGGGCCGCGGCTTGGTTCGCATCCACGATGTCGCCGGACGTGGGTTCGATGAGCAGCATGATCGCCTCGTGCTCGGCGAACATGTGAGAGAACCTGCGGTGGCTCGCGGTCAGCCGCTCCTCCACGTCGACCTGCGCCTGGATATCGCGCCAGGCGGCGATCGCCCCGACCGGGGAGCCGTCAGGGGCGCGGACCTCCCGAGCGATGCTGCCGATCCAGCGGAATGACCCGTCCTTGCACAGGACGCGAGCCCGGCCCGTGGCGAGCCCGTCAGCGGCGGTGGACGTCCGTGCCCGCACGGCGGTCACGGTCGGCACGTCGTCGGGGTGGATGAGGTCCATCAGGGGAGTGCCGACCAGGTCCAGTGGATCCCAGCCCAGCACGGCCGTCACCGAGGGGGACGCGTAGGTCAGGGTGCGGTCGAGGCTGGAGGTGAGCACGACGTCACCGGAGTTCTCGGCCAGCAACCGGTAGCGCGCCTCGGACTCGAGCAGGGCTTCGCGTGCAGCCATCTCCGCGTCGATGTCCTGCCAGCCGGAGACCGTTCCGGTCACGTGCCCGTCCCGGTCGATGACGGGGCTCATGCGTACTCGGAACCAGTGCCATGCCGCGGGGTCGTTGTTCCCCGCCGCGCGCCATTCCACGTGCGCGGTCTGGCCGCGTCCTGTCGTCTCCGCCACCTGGTGCCACAGGTGCCGGTCGTCGGGATGCAACAACTCGGAGGCGTGCCTCCCCACCATCTCGGTGGGTCGCCAGCCGTAGCCCCGGATGGACTCCGAGATCCAGGTGATGGTCCCGTCCAGGTCAGTGCGAGCCACGAGGTCGGAGGCGTTCTCGGCCAGCACTCGGAACTCGTCGCGCGACCGTTCCAGGGCCGCCTCCGCGTCGACCTCCGCCTGGACGTCGCGCCAGGTCCCGACCTGCCGGACCACGTGTCCGCTCTCGTCGAGCACGGGCGTCAGAGCCACGTCCAGCCAGCGGTAGGAGTCCTCGCTCGTGCGGTAGCGGGCCCGGAACGACACGGAGGTCCCGGCACGCACCGTGGCGCCGAACGCCCGCCGGCGTGCCAGGTCGTCGGGGTGCACCAGGTCGGTCGGGACCCTGCCGACGATGTCCTGCGGCCGCAGGCCCAGCAGCGGCTCGACCGATGGGGACACCCACTCGAACACGCCGTCCGCCGACGCCGAGAACACCACTCCAGGGACGTTCTCCGCGAGCAGCTGGAACTCCGCGCGGGTCCTCTCCAGGGCCTCGCGGTCACGCACCTGGTCGGTCACGTCCCGGGCCGACCCGACGAGCACCAGTGACCCGTCCTCGCGGCGTCGCGTCACGCAGCGGTGCTGGGTCCACACCACTCGGCCGTCCCGCGCGCACCAGCGGAGCGTGACCTCGACCGGGTCCCCCACGGGGGTCGCCGCCAGCGCCGCCAGCAGGGGCAGGTCCTCCTCGACGACCAGGCGGCCACCCAGGTCCGGGTCTGCGTAGTGCTCCGCCGGGGTGTATCCGACCAGGTCGGTCACCGCGTCCGACACGA
This sequence comes from Candidatus Nanopelagicales bacterium, assembly GCA_041393815.1. Lineage (NCBI taxonomy): Bacteria > Bacillati > Actinomycetota > Actinomycetes > Candidatus Nanopelagicales > Candidatus Nanopelagicales bacterium. The sequence goes on from JAWKJK010000002.1 coordinate 812,066, forward strand.
ACTCGAACGCGCGGTCTGGCTCAAGGCGCAGCACGTAGACCACGTCCCGGAGCGCGGCCAACCACTCCTCGGGACCGGTCGCCCTGCCCGTCACATGCCCACGGTAGGGGCCCGCCACCGGGGAAGCACGGCGGCCGAGGACCGGGGGCCACGCGCGGCCCGCCCGCCTCGGCTCGGGAGCCCGTCAGCGCCCCACGTACTCCGCAAGGTGCTGGCCGGTGAGGGTGCTGCGGTCGGCGACGAGGGCCGCGGGCGGACCCTCGAAGACGACGCGACCGCCATCGTGGCCAGCACCGGGGCCGAGGTCGATGATCCAGTCCGCGTGCGCCATGACGGCGGGGTGGTGCTCGATCACGACGACCGAGGTACCGGAGTCGACCAGCCGGTCCAGCAGCCCGAGCAGTTGCTCGACGTCGGCCAGGTGGAGTCCGGTGGTCGGCTCGTCGAGCAGGTAGACCCCACCGGGGCCGGCCATGTTGACCGCGAGCTTGAGCCGCTGCCGCTCGCCACCGGACAGGGTCGTCAGGGGCTGGCCGATGGTGAGGTAGCCGAGGCCGACGTCAGCGAGCGCCTGCAGGATCCGCTGCGCCGCAGGGGTTCTCGCATCGCCGGATGAGAAGAAGCTCTCGGCCTCGGACACGGACATGGCGAGGACCTCGCTGATGTCGCGGCCACCGAGCCGGTAGTCCAGCACGGACGCGTCGAAGCGCTTCCCCTCGCAGTCCTCGCAGGTGGAGGCGACCCCGGCCATCATCGCCAGGTCGGTGTAGATGACGCCGGCTCCGTTGCAGGTGGGGCAGGCGCCCTCGGAGTTGGGGCTGAACAGCGCGGCCTTCACGCCGTTGGCCTTGGCGAACGCCTTGCGGATGGGCTCGAGCAGCCCGGTGTAGGTGGCGGGGTTGCTGCGCCGGGAGCCGCGGATGGGGGACTGGTCGACCGTGACCACAGCGTCCCGGCCGGACAGGTACCCGTCGACGAGTGAGCTCTTGCCGGAGCCTGCGACGCCGGTGACGACGACGAGGACGCCGAGCGGGATGTCGACGTCGACGTCTCGCAGGTTGTGCAGGTCGGCGCCACGCACCTGCAGGGCGCCGGACGGTGTGCGCAGCGTCGGCTTCAGGGATGCGCGGTCGTCCAGGTGGCGACCGGTCAGGGTGCCGCTAGCCCGGAGCCCCGTGACGGTGCCCTCGAAGACCACCTCGCCGCCTGCGCTGCCGGCGCCGGGCCCGAGGTCGACGACGTGGTCCGCGATGGCGATGGCCTGCGGTTTGTGCTCGACGACGAGCACGGTGTTCCCCTTGTCCCGCAGCCGGATCAGCAGGTCGTTCATGCGGGAGATGTCGTGTGGGTGGAGGCCCACCGTGGGCTCGTCGAACACGTAGGTGACATCCGTCAGGGACGAACCCAGGTGCCGGATCATCTTGGTGCGCTGCGCCTCGCCGCCGGACAGGGTCCCTGCGGAGCGGTCCAGGGACAGGTAGCCCAAGCCGATCTCCACGAACGAGTCGAGCGTGTGGCGCAGCTTCTCCAGCAGCGGAGCGACGGACGGCTCGTCCAGTCCGCGCACCCAGTCCGCCAGGTCGCTGATCTGCATGGCGCAGGCGTCGGCGATGTTGATGCCGTCGATCCGCGACGACCGCGCGGCCTCGCTCAGCCGGGTGCCGCCGCACTCGGGGCAGGGGCTGAGTGCGACGGCGCGCTCGACGAAGGCGCGGATGTGCGGCTGCAGCGCGTCGACGTCCTTGGACAGGAACGACTTCTGGATCCGCGGGACCAGTCCCTCGTAGGTCACGTTGATGTTGTCGACCCGGATCTTCGTGGGCTCGCGGTAGAGCAGGTCGTGCATCTCCTGCTCGGTGAACTCGCCCAGCGGCTTGTCCGGGTCGTAGAAGCCGGAGCCGGCGTAGGTGCGTACGTACCAGCCGTCGGCGGTGTAGCCGGGGACGGTCAGTGCGCCTTCGCGAAGCGACTTCGCAGGGTCGTACAGCTGGGTGACGTCGACGTCGGACACCGTGCCCAAGCCGTCGCACCGCGGGCACATGCCCCCGGTGACGGTGAAGGAGCGGCGCACGGTCGTGCCGCCGCCACGCTCGACGGTCATGGCGCCGCCGCCTCGTACGGACGGGACGTTGAAGGAGAACGCGTTCGACGGCCCGATGTGCGGCGTGCCGAGCCGGCTGAACAGGATGCGCAGCATCGCGTTGGCGTCGGTCGCGGTGCCGACGGTCGAGCGCACGTTGGCGCCCATCCGCTCCTGGTCGACGATGATCGCCGTGGTCAGCCCGTCCAGGAGGTCGACGTCCGGTCGGGCCAGAGAGGGCATGAAGCCCTGCACGAACGCGCTGTAGGTCTCGTTGATCATCCGCTGGGACTCGGCGGCGATCGTGGCGAAGACCAGCGAGCTCTTGCCGGAGCCCGAAACGCCCGTGAACACGGTGAGGCGACGCTTCGGCAGGTCGACGCTGACGTCCTTGAGGTTGTTCTCACGGGCACCTCGGACCCGGATCAGGTCGTGGCTGTCCGCGGGATGACGTGGCTCGGGGCCCGGCTGCTCGCGCGCGGTCATGCTCCGGCATCTCCGTCCCGGGTGGCTCGGTGGTTTCCAGCCCGAGACGGAACGGTATGTCAGGTTCCGGTCTGCTCGGTGGGACCCGCCGATCCGACACCGTGGACGACGGACCGGACCAGCGGGGCGGTCGTCACCAGTCCGACGGCCAGCAGGATCACGCCGACGATGCGCCGGGTACGTGGCGAGAGCCGGTCGGCGACGAGCAGGGCTACTCCCGCACCCAGCATGGCCCGCGTCCCGGCGAGGGCGCCGACCTGGTAGATGGGCAGGCGTGTCTCGGGCATGGTGGGCTCCTCTCGGCCGGGCTGCTTCCACGAACCACGTTCCCGGGGCGGGGCTCTGTGGGCCAGTGGCGTAGGACCGGGGGAGGGGTAGCGTCGCGGCCGGAGGTGGGTCATGGGTCGGCTTCGGTACGGCGCGATCGCGTCGCTGGACGGGTACATCGCGGACGCCGACGGCGACTTCTCGTGGGCGACTCCGGACGTGGAGGTGCACCAGCACGTCAACGACATCGAGCGCTCCACCGGTACCTACCTGTACGGGCGGGGCATGTACGAGGTCATGCGCTACTGGGCGGACCCCCCGGGGCTCGCGGACGAGCCTGTCGTGGTCCAGGACTACGCCCGGATCTGGCAGGGCGCGGAGAAGGTCGTGTACTCCGCGACGCTGGACCGCGTCGATACCCCGGCGACCCGGTTGGCGCGGGTCTTCGATGCGGACTCGGTGCGCACGATTGTCGCGGGCGCTGAGCGGGACGTCAGCATCGCCGGACCGACGCTGGCCGCCCACGCGCTGCGGGCCGGTGTCGTGGACGAGGTCGTGCTGTACGTGTGCCCCGTCGTGGTCGGTTCCGGGACGCGGTGGCTCCCGGCGGACCTGACGGTCGAGCTGGCGCTGCGCGACGTGCATCGGTTCACGTCCGGCACGGTCTTCCTGCGCTACGACGTCCGTCACTGACCGATCAGCAGAACCGCCGGTCCGCCATCGATGCAGATCACGCGCTGAGCCGTGTTCTGGGCGCGCCCGCTCAGGCAGCCGCGGGTGCGAGGTTCGGGACCGGCCGCGTTGCAGGCGGGTGCCGGCCGGTACAGGTGATCAGGCGGCGAGGTGTGCGGCGAGCCAGGTCTCGAGTGCGCTGACCGTCGGGTCAGTGGAGTTCGCAGCGTCACTACTGTCCCGCGGATCCGTGCTGACCGGCGGGTCGGTGCGGGAGGGGTCGCCGCCGTCGGCCCACGCGGGGTCGGGACTCCTCAGGTCGATGCCCGCGTGGTCGGGCGGGGGTCCGGTGTCCCAGATCGGGTCGGGGGGTGTGGGGTAGGTGTGTCCGGTGGGGCTGGTCCATCTGATCTGCCCGCTGCCGGGGTCGGGGGTTGCGTCCCAGCTGGTGTGGGTCTTGATCCGGTGATGCCGCCGGCAGGCCGGATGCAGGTTGCCCGCCGTGGTGTTCGCCCCGTCGTAGGTGGCCGCGTGGTCGAGGTCGGTGTGGACCGAGGGGATGGTGCAGCCGGGGAAGGTGCAGGTGGTGTCCCTGGCGGTGACGAGCTCGCGCAGCCGGTCGCTGGGCCGGTAGCGGGTGGCGCCGGTGGCGAGCAGGCGGCCGTGGTCGGTGAGGAAGGCCCGCCACGCGTCCGCGCCGGCCGCGAGCTCACGGGCCAGGGGTGCGGGGACCCAGCCGTGGCCGGGGACCCAGTCGGGGTTGTCGGCCAGCCCGAGCAGGGTGGCGGCGTCGACGATGACGACCGCGGACGACCACGACCGCCCCCGCCCCGCTCCCGATGTGGTGCCCGCGCCTGCACCCGCGCCTGCACCCGGGCTCCCACTGGCACTGGCGTTCGCGTCCGGGTCGGCTGCCGTCTCGGTCGCTGCGCTGCCGCCGATGCCGGAGCTGGTGGTGGTCGGGGTGTCGTCGGTGTCCAGGCCGAGGTGCCGGGCGAGCAGGCGGGCGGCTTCGACGACGGCGTCGGCGCGTAGGGCTTCCAGGGTGGTGTCGGGGTGGTGCGGGCAGCCGAGTTGATGCGTCCGGTCCAGCGTCGGGCCGGTCGTCACGTCGCTGCCCCGGTCCCCGGTCCCGGACTCGGCGGGCCGGTGGTGGCGGCGCAGGGCGGCCAGGGTGCCGACTATGCCCGTGGCGCTGGTGGTGTCGTCCGGGCAGGTGCAGGGTCCGAGCAGTCCGGTCAGGTCCGCCGCGGGGTCCTTCAGGGTGGCTTGCCGTGCGCGGGCCCAGGTGTCGAACTGCCGCCACGCCCATGACGCCATCGGCTGGGAGGCCTCCAGGGTGATCTTGGCGCGGAAGTCCGGCAGCGCGGAGATCCGCAGCGACCGTTCCCGCTTCCGCTTCGTCGCACGCTCGGCCGCAGCAGCGGCATCGAGGCGCAGGATGGTGCGGCGGACCCGGTGCCGCAGCCGACCCGGGGTCTCCTCCACGTACCGGGAGGGCTGCCCCTCCGCGTTCGGCAGGGCCTCCGCGACGACGGTCTGCACGACCTTCTCGATCAGGTCCGGGGACAGTTCGGCGGTCTCGGACTCGACCGCGCGCAGCTGCCCGTACCCCCACGCCCCCGTCTCCAGCATCCCGGCGACGGGGGCACCCGGACCTGCCAGGAAGCGGGCGGTGGCGATCCGGTCCGACGCCGCGACGGTGGACAGTCGGCAGGCCGCGGCGACCTCGGCGTGCCGGGCCTCCTCGGCGCACTCGAACGGACCGAACGGCATCGGCCCGCCCGCTCCGCCCTCGCCGCCACCGTCGTCGTCGGGGTCGGGATCCGCGGTCGGCTCGGGCCCGACGACGGGGATGATCGCCGCGTACGACCGGGCGGTCACCCACGCGGCCTGGGCCTGCCACGCGGTGAGGAACCGGACCCGGTCATGGCCGCACAACGCGTCGGGATCGACCTGCTCCAGCAGACCGATCGCCACCGGTCCCGGGCCCACCGTCACCGCCTGCGCGAGCAGGGCGGCGTCCCACGCGCGGGAGGTCCGCGGACCGGGAACCAGGGGATCGAACACGTGTACGAGTGTACTCGCCTGGTCCGACACCGCGCAAGACCCTCGGCACACGAAATCCGTTACGCCGCAGGAGAAATAGCGAGAGGACCCGACGCCTCCTTCCCCTTGACCGGACTGCGCAGGGTCCCGTCCGAGCGCCCCAGCCGAGTCGTCTCCGTAGCGATGGCGCGGCGTGAGACCGGCGACACCCGCGCCCCCCGAAGCCCACAGCCCCGGACCTCGCCGGTGGAACGCCTGACCTCCGTGCCGCCGAAGCGGAGCCTGGTCCCACGTTCCACCGCTCCGAGCGGCCGAGGTCGACCGGCTGTTGTAGCGTCCGCGCATGGCTCTCTACACCTGCTCCACCTGCGGCATGTCCGTCAACACCACCTGCGGTCACTGCGGCGCCGACCTCGTCGACGCGTCCCTCAGCAAGGACGACGGCAGCAGCGTGCAGATCTCGGAGTGCCCCAATGGGCACGGGAAGATCAAGTCGCCGATGTGCTGCGGCAGCGACATGAGCTGCTCGGTCTGATCCGTCCCGCTCGTCGGTCGCTGTGATCCGACCCGCTCGTCGGTCGCAGTCTGGGTAGGGTCGGGCCGGGCCCCGCGCCCCCTCGTCCCCGCTCCAGGGGCGAGGTCCAGACCGAGACGAGGTACGCGACCCATGACCGTCGCCGTGGACAACCCGGCCACCTGGCCCGCCAACGACCCGCAGACCTGGCGGCACGTGCCGACCTCGTACGTCCCCCTCGACCCGGACCGCATCGCCTCGCTGCTGCAGGGGGAGTGGGACCGGTTCCGCGCGACCACCACCGGCTCGGCCTCGCACCACGCACGGGCCAGCGTCCCTCTCCCGCTGGGCGTTCCGTCGTCCTTCCAGCACTGGGACCCGCACCCCATCGCCATCACCGCGGCGAAGGGCGCCTACCTCACCGACGTCGACGGCCGCCAGCTGCTCGACCTGTCCATGGGCTTCGGCGCCATGCTGGTCGGCCACCTGAACCCGGCGATCGTCGCCGCCGTCCAGGAGGCGCTGGAGACGGGCACCCTGTTCGTGACCCCGTCGCCCACCGCGACCGAGGTGGCCGAGCGGTTCCGCGAGCGGTTCCAGCTCGGCCAGATCCGCTTCGCCAACTCGGGCACCGAGGCCACGATGTACGCCGTCCGCACGGCGCGCGCCTTCACCGGTCGGCACGCCATCATCAAGATCGAGGGCGGCTACCACGGCGGCTACGACGCGCTCTCGGTCTCGGTGAAGCCGGACCTCGCGGACGCCGGACCTGAGGACGCACCGGTCCCGGTCACCCCGTTCGAGGTCGAGGCCGGCACCGTGCACGTCGTCCCCTACAACGACCTGGACCGGCTCGAGGCGCTCCTGGCCGAGCACGGCGACGAGGTCGCCGCCGTCGTCATGGAGCCGGTGCTGGAGAACATCTCCATCGTCCTTCCCGACGAGGGCTACCTGGCCGGGGTCCGGGCCGCCTGCGACCGCCACGGCGTCCTGCTCGTCTTCGACGAGGTCAAGACCGGCCTCACCGCCGGCTACGCCGGTGCCTCGCAGCGGCTGGGCGTCACCCCCGACCTGATCGCGCTGGCCAAGAGCATCGGTGGCGGACTGCCGCTGGCCGCGTTCGGCGGCAAGGCCGAGGTCATGGCGACCGTCACCGACGGCCGGATGCCGCACTTCGGCACCTACAACGGCAACCCGCTGGTCATGGCCGCGGCCAAGGCCGTGGACGAGATCTGCACCCCCGAGGCGCTCGACCGCGCCGAGACCGTGAACGACAACGCGCTCAAGGCGATCGACAGTCTCATCCGGCAGTACGAGCTCCCCGCGCACACCATCGCCTTCGGCGTGAAGGGTGCGGTCACCTGGTCCCCGACCCCGGTCCGCAACTACCGCGACTACAAGCGGACCGACTTCGGGGCCGCCGAGCTGAGCTGGCTGTGGGGCGTCAACCGCGGCATCCTCACCCCGCCCGGCCTCGACGAGCAGTGGCTGGTGTCGCTGGCGCACACCGACGCCGACATGGGCCTGCTGGTCAACGAGTTCGAGGAGCTGGCCCAGGCCCTGCGGGCCTGATGGGGTCTTGCCAGTCGCCGGGGCCCCTGCCACGGTGACGCCATGGGACCCATCCAGATCTTCCTGCTGGCCTTCGAGGACTTCGCCGCCACCGGCGGCATCGTCCGTGAGTTGGAGGCACTGTCGGACGCGGGCACCATCCGCATCGTCGATGCGCGGTTCCTGCTGAAGGCCGACGACGACCAGGTGCTCACCGTACGTGCCAGCGACCTGACCGTGTCCGAGCGCGAGGACCTGCGGGCGGCAGCCGGTGCCCTCATCGGTCTGGGAGCCGGTGCGGTCCTGGGCGGTGAGGAGGGGGCGCTCGAAGGCGCCGTTCTCGGCGCCGACGCCGCCTTCGGCGGACCGGGTCTTGGCCTGAGCGAGGACGAGGTCATGGCGCTCGGGGCCGAGCTGGAGATCGGCGACGCCCTGCTGCTCCTCGTCATCGAGAACGTCTGGGCCGCAGGCCTGCGCGACGCACTGCGCGAGGCCGGGCTGGTGTCGATGCGGCAGGAGTACCTCACGCCCGAGGGACTCATGGCGCTGGGGGCGATGCTCGGCCTCGGCGTGGCTGCGGAGGCCGACTGACACCACCGACCCCTCGTCCGCGGTCTTGGTCGGTGTCCCTCGGCGACGACCTCCGGGCCCGCCGTGGGGATGGCTGGCCCCGGTCTACCCGTGGGCGGTCGGACTCGTCGGATGGCAGCGCCACCAGCGGATGCTGGTGGCCGACGTCACCGAGGGGACGGTGCTGGACGTGGGCTGCGGCCCGGCTCCTCCCGTGCGCGACCTCCTCGCACGCGGAGTCGGGTACGTCGGTGTGGACCTCAGCGCCACGGTCGTGCACCTGGCCGCTCGCCGCCTGGACGGAGCCGGGCCGGGGCGCTGTCACCTGCTCGTCGCCGACGCGCGGGCGCTTCCGTTCGCGGACCGTTCGTTCGACCTGGTGGTATGCACCGCTGTGCTGGGACTCCTCACCGCGCGGGCGCGCCGCGCGGCCCTGTTCGAGATGGCGCGGGTGTGCCGTGGTGAGGTGCGGCTCCTGGAGCCGGTGGCCCGCCACGACCGTCGCACTCCCCGGGTGCGGAACCGGCTGGTGGGCCTCGCCGTCGACGGTCCTCTCATCCGGGCCGACTTCGAATCGGCCGGCCTCGTGGCGGGTGTGACCGGACCCCCGTGCGTGGTGGGCGTGTACTCGCCGGTCCGCGCCGCACCGCCGGCGTGACCTTCGCCCCTGAGGTCGAGGGGCGGACAGGCGCGACCGTGGACTCGTCGGGGGTGCTCCGCATGCGCCTGCTGGGAGTCAGGTTCGGGCCTCCGGGTTACGGGCTCACGGCCGAGCACGTCATGGCCGAGCTCCGTGGGCGGCCCGTGGGGCTGTACGTGCACGTCCCGTTCTGCGGATCGCTGTGTCCTTTCTGCCCGTACAACAAGGTCCGTTACCAGCCAGGTCCTGCCGGTCGCTACCTGGACTCCCTGAGGGCCGAGGCGGAGGTCTACCAGGCTGCTGCTCCCGGGCTGACGTTCACCTCCCTGTACGTCGGGGGCGGGACACCGACCTTGTGCCTGGCCGGCCTGGGCTGGCTGGCCGACCTCCCGGTGTCAGGGGAGCGGGCGATCGAGGTCCTGCCGACACACATGACCGGCCTGCGGGCGGACACGCTGTGCCGCAGCGGCTTCGATGCCGTGAGCGTGGGCGTCCAGTCGTTCGACCCGCGGGTGCTGCGCCACCTGCGTCGACCAACGACGGTCGAGGGCAACCGTCGGGCGGTCGCGCTCGCTCGCGATCGTTTTCGCTGCGTGGACGTCGACCTGATCTTCGACGTGGGATACGACGAGCCGGACACACTGCTGCGGGACCTCGCTGAGGCGTTCTCGTACGGGGTCGATCAGGTGTCGACCTACCCGCTGATGCGCTTCGGCTACACCCCTTTCGGCAAGGCGCAGCACGACCGGCACGCCGAGCACCGCCTGCTGCGGCGGGCCACCGAGCTGGCGGAGCTGCACGGGTACCACCGGGACTCGGTGTGGACCTTCCGGCGTGAGGGCGCGCCCGGCTACACCTCGATCACCCGCCCCTACTACCTCGGTCTCGGTGCCGGGGCTGCGACCTTCACCGGGGAGTCGTTCCTGCTCAACCACTTCGGCCTCGCCCAGTACGACGCCGACGTCACCCGTGGAGAACTGCCGGTCGCCCTCGCCGCCCACCTCACTGGGGCGAGGGCGGCCTTGTTCCGCGCCTTCTGGCAGGCGTACACCGGGGTCTTGCCGCTGGCAGCCAGAGAAGACCCGCTGCTGGGCCATCCCGCGGCGGGTGCGGTCGCCGCGGTGGCCCAGTGGCTGGGATGGGTGGGCGGGTCCGGACGCGTGACGGCCGTGGGCTACGACCGGTTCCACGACCTGGAGCGGTGGGTGACCTACCACCTGATCGAGCCGCTGTGGGCAGAGCTCATGGCCGAGCACCGGGTCGCCGACGCCGGGGCGGCCGAAGCCGCGCTAGGGGGGTGACAACCCCCGGCCGACCTCCTGCTCCAGCAGCGCGTCAAGGTCGACGAGCCGGTCCAGCCCGCGCAGGGGCTGCGTCATGCGGTGGTTGCCGGACAGTGCCTCGCGGTTGCGGTGCAGGAACGCCCAGTACCCGGCCGTGAACGGGCACGCGTCCGGTCCCACCCGGACCCGCGGGTCGAACGCGCAGCCGCGGCAGTGGTCGCTCATCCGGGACAGGTAGGCGCCGCCCGCGGCGTACGGCTTGGTGGCCATCACGCCCCCGTCGGCGTGCTGGCTCATCCCCACGACATTGGGGACCATCACCCAGTCGTAGCCGTCGACGAACGCCCGGTGGAACCAGTCGGTGAGCGCCGCCGGGTCGATGCCGCGCTGGAGCGCGTAGTTGCCCAGGACCATCAGCCGCGGGATGTGATGGGTCCAGCCCCACTCCCGGACGTCGCGCAGCGCGGCGGACAGGCAGCGGGCGGTGACGGCATCGGCGTCGAGGTCCTCCCACCAGGCGGGGACCGGCTCGCGCGCATCCAGCGCATTGCGGTCCCGGTAGTCGGCCGGGGTCCACCAGTACACGTGCCAGACGTACTCCCGCCAGCCCAGCAGCTGGCGGACGAACCCTTCCACGCTCTGCAGCGGCGCGGTTCCGTCGCGCCAGGCCCGCTCGGCCCGGCCGACGACCTCGTACGGGTCCAGGAGCCCGAGGTTGAGAGGCACGGACAGCAGCGAGTGAGCCATGGTCCGGTCGCCGGCCATGATCGCGTCCTCGTACGGTCCGAACAGGGGCAGCCGCTCGGTCGCGAACCGCTCCAGCGCGGCCAGCGCCTCGTCCCGGGTGACCGCGAAGCGGCGCGGGCCGTCCGCGCCGAGGAAGCGGACGCCGTCGTCCTCGCTGGGCCACCAGGGCTCCGGCGCGCCCAGGGTCGTGCGCCCGCGCGGCGGCGGCAGTCGGTTGTCCGCGTCGAAGTTCCACCGGCCGCCGCAGGGTTCGTCGCCGTCCATCAGTACCCCGGTTCGCGACCGCACGGTGCGGTAGAAGTCCTCCAGCAGCAGGCGACGACCGCCGCGCGAGGCCGCCCAAGCCGCGAAGTCCTCGCGGGACACCACGAAGCCGCGGGCGGGCAGCACCGCGACCCCGGCGAGCCCACGCACGAACGCGTCGGCGGCCCGTGAGGTGGGTGCGCACACCGACAGCGGCTCGGCGACCTCAGCCAGCGCCTCCGCGTACGTGTCGGCCCGGACGTACCGTACGTCGACTCCGGCAGCGCGCGCCTCGGCCGCCCGGTGCCGCATCGCGGACAGCACCAGGTGGGCCTTCTGTCGGTGGAACCGCCTGCGCCGCAGCACGTCCCGCGACTCGACGAGCAGCAGCGGCTGGTCCGGGGCGTCGGTGAAGTGCGGGCCGAGCTGGTCCCCGAACAGCCAACACCGCGTCGGCGCGGACTCCCTCCCGGCTCCGGCGCCACCCGTCACCGAGCCCCACCTCCTCCCCACTGGTGCCACGTACGGCCAGCAACACGCCCCTGGCGGGCGGCGGAAGGTTCCACTGGTGGTGGCGAGAGGGGCAGGTGCGACGCGCGGGGGAGGGGTGGCGACACGGATCAGGTGCGGGCGGTCGGGCCGGGGTCAGCGGAGCACGGCGGACAGCTCCGCCAGCCGCTCGGGGGCCACGGCGTACCAGACCCAGGTGCCGCGGCGCTCCCGGGTCAGCAGCCCCGCGTCGGCGAGCACCTTGAGGTGGTGGCTGACCGTGGGCTGGGACAGCTCCAGCGGCTCCACCAGGTCGCACACGCAGGACTCCCCGCCGGGGCTGGACTTGATCAGCGCGAGCAGCTGCAGCCGGGCGGGGTCGGCGACCGCCTTGAGCAGCCGGGCCAGGTCCTCGGCGGTCTCCCGGTCGATCGGGGCGGCGAGCCCGGTCGGGCAGCACGCCGGACCGTCCACGGGGTCCAGCACCTGCAGTACCGGCGTCGCCGGCGCGGGCTTGGCCGCCATCGGGTCCCCACCACCTAGCCGCTAGATTGACGTACGTCGATCAGTGTGCCACGGTCGGAGCATATCGACATCTGTCGATGGACTGCGTGGAGGCGTACCCGGAGGTCCGGATGGAGAACACCCGCCCGTCGGTGCTGTTCGTCTGCGTGCACAACGCCGGTCGCTCGCAGATGGCCGCGGCGTACCTGACCCACCTGGCCGGCGACCGGGTCGAGGTGCGTTCGGCCGGGTCCGCGCCGGCCGACACCGTGAACCCCGCCGTCGTCGAGGCCCTCGCGGAGGAGGGGATCGACATCTCCGCCGAGGTGCCCAAGGTGCTGACCACCGACGCGGTGCGCGAGTCCGACGTGGTCATCACGATGGGCTGCGGCGACGTGTGCCCGGTGTTCCCCGGGAAGCGGTACGAGGACTGGGTGCTGGCCGACCCGGCGGGCAAGGGCGTGGCCGAGGTACGACCGGTCCGCGACGAGATCCGGCGCCGGATCGAGGCGCTGATCGACGAGATCGCGCCGGCCCCGGCCGGACCTGCCGCGTGACAGCGAACCCGACCCCCTCGCCCGCGCCGCCGGATCCCGACGAGCAGGCGGTCCTGCAGCGGCTGTCCCTCCTCGACCGGTTCCTGCCGGTCTGGATCCTCGCGGCGATGGCCCTCGGGCTGCTGCTCGGCCGGCTGGTGCCCTCCGTGCAGACGGCCCTCGACGCGGTGAAGGTCGACCAGACGTCGCTGCCGATCGCGCTGGGTCTGCTGCTCATGATGTACCCGGTGCTGGCCAAGGTCCGCTACGAGGACATGGGTCACGTCACCGGTGACCGTCGGCTGCTGTGGCTGTCCCTGGTGCTCAACTGGCTGATCGGGCCGCTGCTCATGTTCACCCTGGCGTGGGTGTTCCTGGCCGACTACCCGGAGTTCCGCACCGGCCTGATCGTGATCGGCCTGGCCCGGTGCATCGCGATGGTGCTGATCTGGAACGACCTGGCCTGCGGGGACCGGGAGGCCGCCGCTCTGCTGGTGGCCATCAACTCGGTGTTCCAGATCGTGGCGTACGCGCTGCTCGGCACGTTCTACCTGAAGGTGCTGCCCGGCTGGCTCGGGCTGGACACCCAGGACGTGCAGTTCTCCACCTGGGACATCACCAAGGCGGTCCTGATCTTCCTCGGCATCCCGCTGCTGGCCGGCTACCTGACCCGGCGGATCGGGCTGCGTACCAGGGGGGAGCGCTGGTACGACGAGCGCTTCGTCCCCTTCATCAGCCCGTTCGCGCTGTACGGCCTGCTGTTCACCATCGTCGTGATGTTCGCGCTGCAGGGTGACGCGATCACCTCCGACCCGTGGTCTGTCGCGCTGATCGCGGTGCCACTGCTGGTCTACTTCGCGCTCATGTGGGGGGTGTCGTTCCTGCTCGGCTGGCGGGCGCGGCTGGGCTACCCCAAGACGGCGACGGTCGCGTTCACCGCGGCGGGGAACAACTTCGAGCTGGCCATCGCCGTCAGCATCGGGGTCTGGGGGGTCACCTCCGGCCAGGCGCTGGCCGGCGTCGTCGGCCCGCTGATCGAGGTGCCGGCCCTGGTGGCGCTGGTCTACGTCTCGCTGTGGCTGCGTCGACGGCTCTTCGCCGGGAGCGGGGCCGGCACGACACGCCGGTGATACGTACCACTTGCAATACCGGAAATAGAGTTCCTATATTTCCCCCGTGATCCTGCGCCTGGCTCGTGCCGTCCTCGTCCTCGCGGCCCTGGCCGCGCTCGTCCTGCTGGCGGTCGCGGTCACCGGGACCGCGCCCGCTCTGACGCTGGGGACGGTGGACCTCGGGCCCCTGGGCCCGGCGACCGTCGGGGTGTCGGTGGGGCTCGTCCCCGCGTTCCTCCTGGTCCTGGTGACCGGCCTCGGCGCCGTCGTGGCGTCGTACGCCGTGCGCAACCTGGCGGGTCAGCGCCGGCTGGGGCGGTTCGCGGCCTTGGAGGTGCTCGCCATCGGTGCCCTGGCGCTGGCCGTCACTGCGCAGAGCCTGCCCCTCCTCGCGCTGGGCTGGACCACTGCCGGGCTGGCGCTCGCGGCCCTGGTCGCGCACGCCGGCACCCCGTCTGCCCGGGCGGCGGCCGGCCGGGTCCGCACCCGACTGCTGGTCGGGGACGCGGCCCTGTGGGCCGCGGTGGCCACGGCCGGGGTCGGCCTGGGCGCGCTGGACCTGGCGACCCTGCCCGCCGCGGTGGCCGACGGACCGGGCCCTGTGGTCGCTGCCGCGGCGCTGCTCGTCGTGGTCGCGGGCCTGGTGCGCAGCGCGCTGGTCCCCGCCCACCGCTGGCTGCCGGAGACGGCCGAGGCTCCCTCCCCGGTCAGCGCCCTGCTGCACGCCGGCCTGGTCAACGGCGTCGGCGTCCTGGCACTCCTGCTGTGGCCCCTGCTGTCCACCTCCGCCCCCGCGCGCGCGGCGCTGCTGGTGGCCGGAGTGGCCACGGTGCTGCTGGCCACCGGCCAGCAGCGCACCCGCCCGGACGTGAAGGGCCGGCTGGCGGCGTCGACGTCGGCTCAGATGGGCTACCTGTCGGTCACCGCGGCCCTCGGCCTGCCCGTCGCAGTCCTGGCCCACGTCCTGGGTCACGGGGCCTGGAAGGCGGGGCTCTTCCTCGGTGCGGGCGGCACGGTCGAGCGCGTCCGGGCCACCGCGCCGCACGGCGGTGGGTCCGGTCGGTCCGGTGGGTCCGGTCAGGCGGGGTCGCGCGCGCGGGCGACCACGGTCGCCATCGTGCTCGCGACCGTTGCCGTCGTCGGCGCCGCCGTCGTGCCGGGGCCCTGGGGCGACGCGCTGGTGGCCGGGCCGGCCGAGCTGCTCCCGCTCGCGGTCGCGGTCGCGGCCGGCGCCCTGGGCGTCCGCGCGGCGCTGGCCTCGCCCGCGGGCGGCCGGGTCGCTGCCGGCCTGGCGGTGTCCGCCACCCTGGCGGCGGTGGCCGGCTACGTGCTGGGGCTGCGGGCCCTGGGGCGGCTGCTCCACGACGTCGCCGGGTGGACTCCTGCGGGCTGGGGCGCCGCGGAGGCGCCCGCCCTGGCGGCCGCGGTGGCCGGGCTGCTCGCCCTGGCCGTCGGCGCCTGGTGGGTCGACCGCCGGCTGCGCGCCGGGGCCTGGCCCGGACTGGCCGCCGCAGTGGCCCGCACCTCGCTCCCCGCTCCCCGGTCGGCCCGCGTCAGCGTGACCGGAGCCGCGCAGGCCGACGCCTCGTCGGCACCACCGCAGTGCGACCCGGCGCGGGTGCGCCGCGAGATCCGCCGGGCCGCGGCGGTGGTGGCCCCCTCGTGGCCGCTGACCTCGTTCGTGGCGAGCAACCCGCTTGCGGGGCTGGAGGACCGGCCGTTCGACGAGGCGGTCGCCGAGGCCGCGGCCGCGTGGGGGGCCCGGACCGGTCCCGGTGCGGCGAGCCTGCGCGCCGCCGTGCGGGACGGCCGGGTCGACCCGGACCTGGCCGCGCAGGTCCTGGCCGGCGCCGGTCTCGACCTCGATCCGGACCTCTCCGCGGTACCCGGCACGGACCGGCCGGACGCGACCGAGGTCGTGCTCGCGCTGCTCTCGGGCGAGGAGTGCGGACCCGCGCCGCTCCAGGCGGCCCGGCAGAGACTGCATCGTGGGCCGGACGCAGACCCGGCGGCCGGGAGCGTCCTGGCCGACGCCCTGGCTGCTCTTCCGCGACCCGCCGCCCCGGTCACCGCCCCACTGGACCGCCTGGCCGGCTCGGATGCCGCAGCCCGGGCCCGGGTGGTCGCGTCGTGGTGCGCCGCCCAGGCGCTCGGCCGGACCGGCTGGCCGGTCGCCGGTGGGCCCTGGCGGGTGCTGCGGGCCTCCACCACACGGCTGGACCGCGCGCTGGGCGTACGGGGCGCGGGGGCGCTGGTCGGCCGGCTGCCGGCCGAGCCCGAGTCGGCCGTGGCGGTGCTGCTGGACCGCCTCGCCGGCCCGACGGACGACGACGCCCGGGTGACGCTCGTGGCCCGCGTCCTGGCGCGGGACCCCGGCTGGCCGGCGCACCTGGCCTGGCGCCGCCGCCAGCGACTGGCCCCGACCCCCGACCGCACCGACGCCGACGCCACCGGGGACCCGCTGGGTGCGCCGGACGTCCTGGGACCGCTGGCCCCCGACCTGGCCGAGCCGATCGGCCCCGCGGACGCCGGCGCCGACCCCGACCTGGCCGGGCTGCTCGCCGTCCGGCTCGCGCTCGAGGCGGCCGTGGGGGAGGCGTACGGCGTGGTCTCCACGGCCCCTGCGGCACCCCTGCCGGCGGCTGCGGTGTCGCCCGGCGCCGACGGTGCCGCCCGGGCGCTCGCCGACGGGTGCGGGGCACTGGGACTCGCGCCGAACGAGCTCGACGACCGGGGCGTGGCCGCGGTGCTGGGCCTGGTCGGCGCGGTCGACCGGGTCGGGCGCGAGCGGCTGCGGCTGCTGCTGCTCGAGCAGGCGGTCCGCCGCGACCTGCTGCCGGCGCTGGCCGACCGTGCGCGCGATCTGCGGGCCGGGGGAGGCTCCGCGCTGGTCCACCCGCTGGGGTCTGATGCGGGCCCCGCCGGGCCGGACGCCCAGGTGGTCACCTGCATCGACGTCCGCTCCGAGCGGCTGCGCCGCCAGCTGGAGTGGCTGGGGCCGTGGGAGACGCTGGGGATCGCCGGCTTCTTCGGCCTGCCGATGCGGCACGTGGGGCCCGGCGGTACCACCGGCGACCGCGCACCCGCGCTGCTGCGTCCCGGCTGGCTGGTCGCCGAGGACCGGGCACCCGCCCCTGCCGCGGCGGGTGCGCTGGACCGGCTGCGCGCCGCGGTGCACGACGTCGAGGCCCGTCCCTTCGTCCCCTTCGCGCTGGCCGAGGCGTCGGGCTGGCTGATCGCGCCGGCCGCGCTGCTGCGCACCTGGGCTGCCGGCTGGTGGGCGCGCCTGACGGCCCGCAGCGCGCGCCGCTGGTCCCTGCCGCGGCGGGGCCAGCTCCGGCTGCTCGCGGACCCGGAGCACCCCGGCACCGGCTTCGCCCCCGACGAACTGGTCGCCGCCTGTGCGGGCTTCCTGCGTACCGTCGGCCTGCACCGGCCGGCCCCGCTCGTCGTCCTGTGCGGACACGGCGGATCCGCCGCGAACCACCCGCACGTGGCGGCGTACGACTGCGGGGCGTGCGGCGGATGGGCCGGCGACGTGAGCGCGCGGGCGCTGGCGCAGGCGCTGAACCTGGAGTGGGTGCGGGACCGGCTGTGGCAGCACGGGTTCGAGATCGACGCGGGTACCCGGTTCGTCGCAGCGGTGCACGACACCACCCGCGACCGCGTGGAGCTGCTCGAGCCCGAGGCCGGCAGCGACCCTGCGCTGGCCCGGCTGGCCGCGGACCTGGACCGGGCCGCCGAGGCGGCCGCGCGGGAGCGCGCCGGTGAGCTGGCCGGCGCCCGCCCCACGGCGGGGACGTCCTCCGTACGGCGGCTGCGTCGCCAGCTGGACGCGCGCGCCGCGGACTGGTCGCAGGCGTTCCCGGAGTGGGGCCTGGCGGGCAACGCGGCGCTGGTCGTCGGACCGCGCGCCCTCACCGCCGGCCTGGACCTGCGGGGGCGGGTGTTCCTGCACTCCTACCGCCCGGACCTCGACGCGGACGGAGCGGTCCTGGAGACCCTGCTGACCGCGCCGCTGGTCGTCGCGCAGTGGATCAACGCGCAGTACTGGTGCGCCACGGTCGATCCGGCCCGGTTCGGGGCCGGCGACAAGACGACCCACAACGTGCTGGCCTCGCCCGACGGCGCCCCCGCCCCGCTCAGCGGCGTCCTCACCGGTGCGGCCGGGGACCTGCGGATCGGGCTGCCGTGGCAGGCCGTGTCGGACCGTGCCCCGGGCACCGACGGGTTCGACGCGGCGGCCCCGGTGCACGAGCCGGTCCGGCTGCTCGCCGTGGTCTGCGCCGGGACGGACGCCATCGACGCGGTGCTGGCCCGGCACGAGGGCCCGGGCCGCCTGGTCGAGGGCCGGTGGCTGACCCTGGTGTCGCTCGGGCCCGAGGACGGGAGGCTCCGGCGACGGCTGCCGGGCGGCCGCTGGGTGCCGGCGGCGACCGACCCGCGCACGGCAGGCGAGCCCCGGTGGGGTGACGACCTGGTCGGGTCCCCGGCCGGGTAGCCGGCCCTGCCGACGCGGGGGACCGACGGCCCTGGGGGCACGGCGGTCGGCCGACGAGGCTGGAGGCATGGCGCCGCGGACCCGCGGTCGGTCCGGCGCGGCGTCGCGCTGCGCGGCGTCGCTGCCCGTACTGCTCGTCGCCCTGCTCGTGGTCGCGCTCGGGCTGGTGCTGCCCGCGGGGCCGGTGGCCGCCGTACCCGCGGCGGATCCAGACGCGCCGGTCACGCTGGTGCTCTTCCACGGCGAGGGGTGCCCGCACTGCGCCGCGGAGCAGGAGTGGCTGGCGGGCCTGGCCGAGCGCCACCCCGAGCTGGTCGTCGAGTTGTACGAGGTCTGGTACGACGAAGGCAACCGCGCGCTGCTCGAGGAAACCGCGCAGCGGCTGGGGTTCGACCCGGTCGGCGTCCCCGTCACGGTGGTCGGGGACCGGGTGTGGATCGGGTTCGACGACGCCCGCGCGGCGGAGATCGAGGCCGTGGTCTCGGCCGCGCTGGAGGGGGCGACCGCGTCACCCGGGACCGCCGTCCCGGAGCAGCCGGAGCAGTCCGCGATGGTGGTCGAGGTCCCGCTGCTCGGCGAGACCGACCTGTCCTCCTCCTCGCTGCTGGTCAGCACGCTGGTCATCGGCTTCGTCGACGGCGTGAACCCGTGCTCGCTGTGGGTGCTGTCCGTGCTGCTCGCGATCGTGCTGCACAGCGGGTCGCGCCGCCGGGTCCTGCTGGTGGGCACGACGTTCCTGACCGTCACGGCGGCGATGTACGCGCTCTACGTGGTGGGGATGTACAGCGCCTTGGACTACGTCGGCGAGCTGGGCTGGATCCGGGTCGTGGTGGCCGCCGTCGCGGCGGTCTTCGGCCTGCTCCAGCTCAAGGACGGCATCGCGCCCGGCACCGGGCCGTCCCTGTCGCTGTCGACGGAGCGGCGGCCCGAGCTGTTCCGCCGGATGCGTGGAGTCGCCCTGTCCGACCGCGGGCTCGCGGGGACGGTGGCGGGCACGGTCGTCCTCGCCGTCGGGGTCTCGCTGCTCGAGACGCCGTGCACCGCCGGCCTGCCGCTGATGTGGACGTCGATGCTGGCGCGCGCCGACGTCTCCCTGGCCGCCGCGGTCCTGCTGTTCGCGGCGTACATGGCGGTGTTCCTGCTCGACGAGCTGGTGGTGTTCGTCGCCGCCGTGGTGACCCTGCGGGCGGCCAAGGTGCAGGAGCGGCACGGCCGGCTGCTCAAGCTGGTGGCCGGGTCGGTCCTGCTGGCGCTGGCCGTCACGATGCTGGTCGCGCCGGCCGCGCTGGAGTCGCTCGTCGGTGCCGCGGCGGTCTTCGGCGCGGCCGCCGCCCTCACCGCGGTCCTGTGGCTGGTCGTCCGCGCCCGCACGCCCGAGACCACGCACCCGTCCGCAGCTTCCCGGAGGTGAGCCGTGTTCCGTGACCGCACCGAGGCCGGGCGCCGGCTGGCGCCGCTGCTGGCGCACTGCGCCGGGCCGGACACCGTGGTCGTGGGCCTGCCGCGGGGCGGCGTCCCCGTCGCCGCGGAGGTCGCGCGGGCGCTGGGTGCCCCGCTGGACGTCATCGTCGTACGCAAGCTCGGCGTGCCGGGGCGGCCCGAGCTGGGGATGGGCGCGATCGGGGAGGACGACGTGCGCGTCGTCGACCCGTTCATCGTGCGGATGGCCGGGGTGAGCGACGCCGACCTCGCGGAGGTGGAGGCGAGGGAGCGGGTCGAACTGGCCCGGCGGGCCGAGCGGTTCCGGGGCGGGCGCCGGCGCATCCCGCTCGCCGGCCGGACGGTGGTGGTGGTCGACGACGGCATCGCGACCGGGTCGACCGCGCGCGCCGCCTGCGCGGTCGCGCGCGCGGAGGGCGCCCGTCGCGTCGTGCTCGCCGTGCCAGTGGCCCCGCACGACTGGACCCGCCGGCTCGAGGGGGCGGCCGACGAACTGGTGTGCGTGGCGACGCCGGACCCGTTCTATGCCGTGGGCGAGTTCTACGACGACTTCCGGCAGACCTCGGACGACGAGGTCCTGGCGCTGCTGCACGCGGCCGACGCGCGCGGCGGTCCCGGTGCTGACGGTCCCGGGGATGGTGACCGGGGGGAGCGGCGGCCGCGGGACGAGGAGGTCGAGGTCGACGTCGGTGACGCCCTGGTCGGCGGCCACCTCGGCGTGCCCCCCGCGGGGCGGGGGCTGGTCGTGTTCGCGCACGGGAGCGGGAGCAGCCGTTTCAGCCCGCGCAACCGCTACGTCGCCGAGCGCCTGCAGGGCGCCGGGCTGGCCACGCTGCTGTTCGACCTGCTCACGCCGCGGGAGGAGTCGGACCGGGGGAACGTGTTCGACATCGACCTGCTGGGCCGCCGGCTGCGCGCGGTCGAGTCATGGGCGCGCGGGGTCCCCGGGCTGGGGAGCGAGCCCGTCGGGTTCTTCGGCGCGAGCACCGGTGCGGGAGCGGCGCTGTGGGCGGCGGCGGACCCCGGCTGCGGGGTGCGGGCCGTCGTGTCCCGTGGCGGTCGGCCCGACCTCGCGGGTCCCCGGCTGCACCTGGTCCGCGCCCCGACCCTGCTGATCGTGGGCGGCCACGACGTCGCGGTCCTGGGGATGAACCGGGAGGCGCAGGCGCGGATGCGCTGCGAGACCGACCTCGCGGTGGTGCCCGGAGCGACCCACCTGTTCGAGGAGCCCGGGACGCTGACATCGGCCGCCGACCTGGCCCGGGACTGGTTCCTGCGCTACCTGGCCGACGGGTCCCCGGTGGCCCCGGCGGGGGACGGCTGACCGGTCGCCGCCCCGGAACCGATTGGACCGACGCGACGGGGACCCCGTACCCTGGTCGGCAGCAGTCCACCCCGTGACTGCCCGCAGGTGCGAAGACGCCCGCGGATCCGTCAGCCGGCCGCTTGGTTCGGACCGGTTCCACGTGTCGCAGGTCTCCGTGTTCTGACGCGTTGAGACCGACCGCGTGTGGTTGGTGAAGGGAGATGCCTCATGCATGAGGTCGACTACGGTCCCTGGGACGACTGAGTCCCGGGCTCGAGCCTGATCGGCGCCGCGGCCGGCAGCGACCATCTGGTCGCTTTGCCGGTCGCGGCGTCGCCGTTGGTGGCACATTGTGCGCGGCATCCCCTCGGTGCGAAGGAGCCCTGCAGATGCGCAACCCCTGGCGAAACACAGGCCGGCTCGTGCTGGCCGCGGCCGTGGCCGGCTCGGTGCTGGTCGCGGTCCCCCAAGCCGGACAGGCGGCCACGCCGCCCAAGCTGAAGGTGATGACGCAGAACCTCTACCTCGGGTCCAGCCTCGACCCGGCGATCGAGGCCACCGGCGGTGCCGAGTTCCTGGCCGCCGTCGCCACCATCTACAGCACGGCCATCAAGACCGACTTCCCCGCCCGGGCCAAGGCCATCGCGGCCAGCATCAAGGCTCAGCGTCCGGCCCTGGTCGGCCTGCAGGAGGTCTCCAAGTGGACCTTCGCGCGGACCAACGAGGGGCCGGCGCTGCCGTCGTACGACTTCCTCACGATCCTGCTCGGCGAGCTCAAGGCTCAGGGCCTGAACTACAAGGTCGGCGGGTCGGTGAACAACGCGCTCATCTCGGCCCCGCTGGTGTCGCCGGTGGCCGAGCAGGCCTGCCCGCCTCCGCCGGAGGGCAGCCTGGTCTTCAGCTGCTCGGTCACGCTGCAGGACCGCGACGTGATCCTCTACAACGCGTCCGCCGAGACGCTGCGCGTCTCCGGCAAGCGGACCGGGCGCTACCGGGCGCAGGCCTCCCTGCCGACCCCGCTCGGCGCGGTGTCGTTCGACCGCGGCTGGGTGTCGGTCGAGGTCCGCTACCAGGGCAAGCGGTTCCGGTTCGTCAACACGCACCTGGAGGTTGAGGGCTTCGCCAAGATCCAGGAGGCCCAGGCCGCGGAGTTCCTGGCCGGACCGGCCAAGTCCCGCGGGACCGTGGTCGCCACCGGTGACTTCAACTCCGCGTCCGACGGCTCGACGTCCCGGTCGTACCGGATCCTGACCAGGAAGTACTTCTCGGACGCGTGGGTCGTGAAGCGCGACGGCAAGGGCCTGACCTGCTGCCAGAACAGCGACCTGTCCAACACCTCGTCGCAGTACAAGACCCGCATCGACCTGGTGCTCACGCACGGCAACGCGGTGTCCACCAAGGCGGTGCGCGTGAACGACCGGACGTTCCAGTCCACGGTGCCGCTGTGGCCCTCGGACCACGCGGGTGTCGTGGCCACGGTGAAGCTGACCTGACGCGAGGCCTCCCTCTCGAGAGGCGGCTGGGCGGCACCCCGTGGTGGGGGTGCCGCCCAGCCGGCGTTCGGGGTCAGCGGGTGCGCACCCACGTCGTGTTGGTGGGGCCGACGTCCGCCCCGTTCACGGCCCGCACCTGGCACAGGTAGTCCGCACGTCGCACGAGCCCGGTGATGACGACCGACCGCGCGGTCACCGGCAGCCTGATCCAGCGGGTGAAGGTGCCGAATCCCTTGCGATAGCGGTAGTCGTAGCGGGTCGGCCTGGGGCCGCTGCTCGGCGGCTTCCAGGTGAGCTTGATGGTGCCCGCGCGCGGTGACGTCCCGCTGAAGGCCGCCAGCTTGCCCGGCGGCCGGGAGGACGGCCGGACCGTCGAGGAGGGGGCCGACCACGGGCCGACGCCGGCCTCGCTCTCCGCCGCGACCCGGAACCGGTAGGTGCGGTTGTTGCTGAGCTTCAGCACGACCAGCTTCGTACGCGGCGCTGCGACGGGGGAGCCGACGACGGAGGTCCACCGGGTGCCGCCGTCGGTCGACTTCTGCACCCGGTACTGCAGCACGCCGTCCGTGTCGGCGCCCGGCGGCGCGGTCCAGGTAACGGTGGCCCGGTTGCTCCCCGCAAGCGCCTTCACGTTGGTCGGTGCCGCAGGCACGGCCGATCGCGGCACTGCGACGGCGGTGGTCGCCCGGGTCGTCGCCGCGTCCGGCGCTGGGGCGGCTGTCGCCGGTACGGCGACAGCCATCACCGTCGCCACGGTGAGTGCTGCGGTTAGGCCTCGATGCCGTACTCCGACGATTGCGGTGCGCCCTACCTCACGAGACGTCTGGCTCATGACGATCCCCTCCTCGTTCCCGGTCGAGTGTCCCGCGACGGCGACCACGTGCGCCACCACCCGGCCCACGCCCCTCCACCGCCCCCTCCCGCTCCCGCTCCCCGAGGGCACACGATCCGCTTTGCGGATCGTGTTGCCAGGCCGACCGGCGTGTCGGGTTTGAGGAGCGGGCGGAGCGGGCCGATCGGCACGTCAGCCGCCGCGGAGGGCCTCGACCAGCAGCAGTACGCCGAAGGCCACGAACGCCACGACCGCGACGATGCGCACCGTCCGCTCCGGCAGGTTCGTCCCGAGGAGCCGCCCGAGCAGGATCGCCAGCGCGTCCGCGGCGACCATGCCGACGGTCGAGCCGAGCCAGACGCCGAACACGTCGTTGTCCGCGGCCAGGGTGACCGTCGCGAGCATCGTCTTGTCGCCGAGCTCAGCGAGGAAGAAGGTTCCCGCGACGGCGAGCAGTGCCGACCGGGCCGGGCGGGCGGCTCGGGCCTCGTCCTCCGCGGTGAGCTCGTCCCCGCGCCAGGTCCACCAGGCGAAGCCGAAGAACGCCAGTGCCGCAGCGACCTGGATCGCCCGGGTGGGCAGGGCCAGGCCGGCGAGGCCGCCGAGCAGCACCGAGAAGGCGTGTACGACGGCGGTCGCCACCGTGATCCCGGTCAGCACGATCCACGCGCGGTACCGGGTGGCGAAGGCCAGCGCCATCAGCTGGCTCTTGTCCCCGAGCTCCGCGATGAAGATCACGACCGTGGACAGCCAGAACGCCTCCACGGGCGGTCACCGTACCGGCAGCCCGGCACCGGCCCCGTGCTGCCTGGGGCGACGGCGCGCTCCCTAGGGTGGTCGTGTGCCGAGCGACTCCCGACCCGTGGCCGTGGTGCTCGCGGGAGGGCTCGGCACCCGGCTGCGCCCGCTCACCGAGATCCGGCCCAAGGCGCTCTGCCCGGTCGCGAACGTACCGCTGCTGGACCTGGCGCTGGCCTCCGTGCGCCCGCACGTGTCCGGGGTCGCCGCCAACGCGCACCACCTGGCCGACCAGGTCGTGGCGCACCTGGCGGGCACCGGCGTCGTCGTCTCGGTGGAGCACCCGGACCTGCTCGGGACGGCGGGGGCGTTGGTCAGGCTGCGGGACTGGATCGACGGCCGGCCGGTCCTCGTACGCAACGCCGACTCGTTCCTCACCGACGACCTGAGCGGACTGGTCGCGGGGTGGGACGGGGAGCGGCCGCGGCTGCTGGTCCACGAGGAGGGCCGGGCTAGCGACTTCGGGACCGCGCGCTACGTCGGCGCCTGCCTGCTGCCTGCGGCCGCCGTGGCCGCGCTGCCCCCCGGCGTCAGCGGGCTGTACGAGACCGTGTTCGCGCCGGCCCGGGACGCGGGCACGCTCGAGCTGGTGGAGACGCTGGGTTCCGCGATCGACTGCGGGACGCCGCGCGGCTATCTCGAGGCCAACCTGCGGGCCGCCGGTGCCGACCGCGTCGTGGCCCCCGGCGCGACGGTGCTCGGCCGGCTGCACCGGGTGGTGGTGTGGCCGGGCGGGTACGTCGGGCCGGACGAGGACCTGCACGACTGCATCCGGGTGGGCGCGGACCTGACCGTCGACGCCCGCTGACCCACCACGCGTACGACCCCCCAACTGGTGGAACGCAGGACCACCGCGCACGGGGTCCGCGGCGGTCGTACGTGGCACCGGGGGTGACGGACGTGACACCCGAGGCGGCTGCGGCCCAGGGGACCGGGGCCCTTCGCCCGTGGTGGGGCCGATCCCCGCCCGGCATGCTGGAGGCACGCGCCCCGGCGCGTGGCCGGGGCCCTCGGAGGGGGGTGCCTCGATGCCCGCGACCGTGCACGCCGACCTGCCCTCGCAGCACCACGCCCTCCCTGTGCACGAGGTCGTGCTCCTGCTCGAGGCCGACACCAGCAGCGGGCTGACCGGGTCCGAGGCCGCCGAGCGGCTGGAGCGCTTCGGCCCCAACGTGCTGCCAAGGCTGGAGCGGCACGGTCCGGTGGTGCGGTTCCTGCAGCAGCTGCACAACCCGCTGATCTACGTGCTCCTGGGTGCCGCCGCCGTCGCGCTCGCGCTCGGGGACACCGTCGACGCCAGCGTGATCCTGGGCGTGGTGCTGGTGAACGCGGTGATCGGCTTCGTCCAGGAGGAGCGGGCCACCCAGGCGCTGGAGTCCCTGGTCGCGATGACCCGGACGCGCGCGACGGTGGTACGCGACGGCCAGGTCCGCGAGATCGGGTCCGACCAGGTCGTCCCCGGCGACCTGGTGGTGCTGGAGGCCGGGGACAAGGTGCCGGCGGACCTCCGTCTGAGCTCCGTCGTGGAGCTGCGGATCGACGAGTCCGCGCTGACCGGCGAGTCAGCGCCGGTGGCGAAGCACGCCGACGTCGTCGACGCCCGGTCGGGGATCGGTGACCGGCTCGACATGGCCTTCTCCGGGACCCTGGTCGTCGCTGGGCAGGGCCGCGGGGTGGTGGTGGATACCGGTGCCGACACCGAGATCGGCGAGATCCACCGGCTGGTCGGCAGCGCCGGTGGCCTGGCCACCCCGCTGACCAGGACGCTGGCCCGGTTCAGCCGGTGGCTGACGCTGGTGATCCTGGTCCTCGCCGCGGGCACCTTCGCGCTCGGCGTCGTCCGGGGGGAGTCGGCGGCGTCGATGGTCACCGCCGCGGTCGCCCTGGCGGTGGGCGCCATTCCCGAGGGGCTGCCGGCCGCGGTCACGATCACGCTGGCGATCGGTGTCGCCCGGATGGCCAGGCGCCGGGCGATCATCCGCAAGCTGCCCGCCGCGGAGACGTTGGGCAGCACCAGCGTCATCTGCACCGACAAGACCGGCACGCTGACCGAGAACCGGATGGCCGTGCAGGCGCTGGTCGTGGGGCGGCGGACGTACGCCATTGCCGATGACGATGCGGTCGAGGACCGCACCGGCGCCCGAACCGAGCCCGGACCGCGCTGGCTGCTGTACGCGGGCCTGCTGTGCAACGACGCTCCCGGCGCGGACGGTCGGCCGGGGTCCGGCCGGGTCGGTGACCCGACCGAGGTGGCCCTGGTCCGGGCGGCGACCGACTGCGGCTTGGACCCTGCGGCGGTGGCATCCGGGTGGTCGCGCGTGGACTCCCTCCCGTTCAGCTCCGAGCGCCGGTGCATGGTGACCGAGCACCGAGCGACGGCGGAGGCCGAGCCCCTGCCGGGAGGGGCCGGAGCCGACGCACTTCTGGTCGTGAAGGGCGCGGTCGAGGTGGTGCTCCCGGCCTGTACGGACGCCCTCGAGGTCGACGGCAGCCGTCGGCCGGTCGACGCGGACGCGGTGGGCGACGCTGTCGAGCGGCTGTCGGGCCGGGCCCTGCGGGTGCTGGCCGTCGCGGCGGCGGAGGCACCGCAAGACTGGGCCGGGCTGGACGACGAGATCCCCGACCTGGACTGGACCCTGCTCGGCCTGCAGGCGATGAGTGACCGGCTGCGCCCGGATGCCGTTCGCGCGGTCGCCACCTGCCGGACCGCGGGCATCGGGGTCAAGATGGTCACCGGCGACCACGTCGGGACGGCCCGGGCGGTGGCCGCGGAGGCCGGGCTGGGCGCGACTCCCGGGGACCCCGTCGTCGTGTCGGGCCGCGAGCTCGAGGACAGCGCGCCGGGGGACCTGCCCGACCTGGTCGTCGGCGCCGACGTGTTCGCCCGGGTGTCGCCCGAGCAGAAGCTCAGGATCGTCGAAGCCCTCCAGCGCCGCGGACAGGTCGTCGCCGTGACCGGGGACGGCGTCAACGACGCTCCGGCCCTCAAGCAGGCCGACATCGGCGTCGCGATGGGCGAGGGGGGTACGGAGGTCGCCAAGGAGGCGGCCGACATGGTGCTGACCGACGACGACTTCGCCACCATCGAGGCCGCGGTGGAGGAGGGTCGCGGGGTCTTCGACAACCTGACCAAGTTCATCACCTGGACGCTGCCCACGAACCTGGGCGAGGGCCTCGTCATCCTCGCGGCGATCGTGATGGGGACGGCGCTGCCGATCCTGCCGGTCCAGATCCTGTGGATCAACATGACCACGGCGGTTGCGCTGGGCCTGATGCTCGCCTTCGAGCCGAAGGAGCCGGGCATCATGCGCCGGCCGCCTCGCGACCAGAGCCGCCCACTGCTGGACTCCGTGCTGGTGTGGCGGATCCTGTTGGTGTCCGCGCTGATGCTGGGCGGGGCGTTCGGCATGTTCGCCTGGGCCCGCGACCAGGGCTGGTCGCTGGAGCTGGCTCGCACGCTGGCCGTCAACACGTTCGTGATGGTCGAGATCGGCTACCTGTTCAACTGCCGCTCGCTGCGCCGCTCGGTGTGGTCGGTCGGGCTGCTCAGCAACCGGTGGGTCCTCGTGGGTGTCGCGCTCACGGTGGTGCTGCAGTTGCTGCTCACCTACGCGCCGTTCATGAACAGCCTGTTCGGGACCGAGCCGATGACGGCAGACCAGTGGTTGCCGGTGATCGTCATCGGGGTGGCAGCGACCCTCGTCGTGGGCATCGAGAAGTGGGTGCGCGCGCGGCTACCCGCGGCCCACTGAGCCCCGCACCTGCAGCGACGCCAGCAGCATCTCGGTGGCGGCCTCCACCTCGTGGACCGCCCGGTCGAAGGCGGCGCGGTTGTGAGGCGCCGGCTGGCGGAAGCCGGACACCTTGCGCACGTACTGCAGCGCCGCCGCGCGCACGTCGTCGGCGGTGACGTCGTCGGTGAACGGGGGGCGCAGGGTCTTGATGCTCCGGCACATGCGCTGCACGGTACGTCCGCGGGGCGACCGCGCGCAGGCCCCTACGCCATGGTGTCCAGGATCGCCCGGATGTCGCTCTTCTTCGTCCGCGGGTTGACGATCGCGAACCGCGTCACCATCTCCCCGTCGTGCCGGGTGGGGGTGACGAACGCGAAGTTCGCGGCCAGCAGCCGGTCGCTCCAGTCCTGGTACTGCTGCTCGGTCCATCCGATCCGACGGAACACCACGACCGACAGCATCGGCTCGCGCGCGAGCTCCACGTACTTGCGCTGCCGGATCTCGTCAGCGGCGTCGCGCGCGACCTCCAGCGTGCGCTCGACGGCCTCCCGGTAGGCCCGGGTTCCGTGCGTGGCCAGCGAGTACCACAGCGGCAGACCCCGCGCCCGGCGCGACAGGTGGACCGCGTAGTCGCTGGGATTCCACTCGGTGGAGTCGGTCAGCACGTCGAGGTAGCCGGCGGACTGGGTGTGGGCCGCGCGGGCAAGGCGGGGGTCGCGGTAGACCAGCGCACAGGCGTCGAACGGGGCGAACAGCCACTTGTGCGGGTCGACGATGAAGGAGTCGGCCCGCTCGATCCCGTCGAAGCGCGGTCGTACGCTCGGGGCGGCCAGTCCGGCGAGCCCGTACGCGCCGTCCACGTGCATCCACAGACCGAAGTCCGCGCACACGTCGGCGATGCCGGCGAGGTCGTCGACGATGCCGTAGTTGGTGGTGCCGCCGGTCGCGACCACGGCGAACACGTCGTCGGCGTCGTGCTGCTCCAGCGCCTCGCGCAGCGCGGGACCGGTGAGGCGGCCGAGCTCGTCGACCGGGACGGCCAGGACGTCGATGTCCATGACCCGGGCCGCCGATGCGATGGAGGAGTGCGCCTCCGAGCTGCACGCGACCACCCACCGGGACGGGCGGTCCTCGCGGTGCGACGCAGCGGTGTGGCGGGCTGCGACCAGCGCGGACAGGTTGCCCAGCGTGCCGCCCTGGACGAACACGCCACCTGCGCTGGTCGGCATGCCGGCGAGGTCCGCGATCCACCGCAGTGCCTGGTTCTCCGCGTACACCGCGCCCGCTCCCTCGAGCCACGAGCCGCCGTAGATGCTGGACGCGCCGACGACCACGTCGAACAGCGTCGACGCCTCGGTCGGGGCGGCCGGGATGAACGACAGGTACCGCGGGTGGTCCACCGAGATGCATGCGCGCGACAGCACGTCGTCGAACAGCTCCAGCGCGCGGTCGCCGCCGATGCCGTCCTCGGTCACGGTCTGGCCGACCGTCTGCCACAGCTCGTCGTACGACTTGGGGCCGTCGAGCGGCACGGGGTCGAGCCGCAGGCGGTGGCGGGCGTAGTCGATGACCGCCTGCGCGAGGCGGTCGGTGTCGTCGTCGTAGCGGTGCACGCAGCAAGGGTAGGGCCGCTGCGGGGATGCTCCCGCCGCGTTGACCGCGGGCCGGGGGCGGGCCACAGTGGCGGCGTGCTCGACACCGCCGCGTGGGCGCTCGGCGTGCGCGACCGCCTGGCCGAGCAGGGGGACCGGCACCGGGCCGAGTTCGAGCGCGCCTACCTCAAGAGCAGCCGCCCGCACCTGGGCGTTCGGGTGCCACTGGTCCGGGCGACTGTGCGGGAAGCGTTGCGCGACAGCGGACCTCGTGGGGTCCCGGAGCGTGACCTGGCGCTTCGGCTGGCGGCCGCACTGTGGTCGCTGCCCGAGTACGAGTGCCACCTCGCCGCGGTCGAGGTGCTGGTGCGGGGGCGCCGACGGCTGTCCCTCGACGACCTGCCCGCGGTAGAGGGGTATCTGCGGGAGGCCGGGACCTGGGCGCTGGTGGACCCGCTTGCCGTGGAAGTCGTCGGCGACGTCGTCGCGCGCGCGGACGCCTCCGGCGACGCGGGGACGGCGACGCAGGTGCTCGACTCGTGGGCCGTCGACCGGGACTTCTGGGTCCGCCGGACCGCGCTGCTGGCGCATCTGCGTCCACTGCGCCAGGGCGGGGGAGACCCGGACCGGTTCCTGCGGTATGCCGACGCGATGCTGGAGGAGCGAGAGTTCTTCGTGCGCAAGGCGATCGGCTGGGTGCTGAGGGAGACAGGCCGGCGGCGTCCGGAGCTCGTCGCGGACTGGCTGCGGCCGCGGGCGGCCCGCTGCTCGGGGGTGACCATGCGCGAGGCGGTCAAGCCGCTGCCGCCGGAGGTGCGGGAGGAGCTGCTGGCCGTACGGCGCCGTTAGGTCGCGGGAGCCTCCTGCGTCGCGTCCGAGTCGGTGTCCAGCGCTGGCCCTTCGATGGCCGGTGGCGGTGCGTTGGCCGGAGGGAACGGGTGGTCGGGGTCGCGCCCGGACAGGTACTTGGCCACCCCGTAGGCAGCGGCAACGAGGGGGACGCCGATCAGGGCGCCGACGATCCCGAACCCGATGGCTCCGGCAGCGATCACCGTCACGATGGCCAAGGGGTGCAGGTTGACGGCCTTGCCCATGACCAGCGGCTGCAGGATGTCGCCGTCGAAGGACCCGACCACGACGGTGAGCGCCACCACCAGGATCGCCGTGACGGGACCCTTGGTGGCCAGGGCGACGACCGCTGCCAGCAGGGTCGCGATGGGTGCGCCGATCACCGGGATGAACGCCCCCAGGAACACGACGGCCGCCAGGGCGGGTGCCAACGGCACCTGCAGGATCAGCAGTCCGATCAGCACGAGGAAGCCGTCGGCCAGCGCGACCAGGACGATGCCCCGGGTGTATCCCGCGATCGAGGTCCAGGCCAGGTTGCCGGAGACGTCGATCGCCGCCCTGGCGCGCCGGGGCATCCAGCCGACGATGAACGCCCAGATGCCCCGTCCGTTGGCCATGAAGAAGAAGGTCCCGAACAGGAACACCGATCCGGCCGTGATCAGCGTGCCCACGGCACCGAGCTCGCTGACCAGGGCGCCGGCCGCGCTCTCGGCGGCGGACTTCGCCCAGTTGCCGACGTCGGTGTCGAGCTCGGTGAGCTGGTCCCCGGTGAGCTGGAGCGGGCCGTGCTGCAGCCAGTCGTTGATCTGGTCGATGCCGTCCTGGATCGCGGTGGTCAGGTTGCTGGCCTCGCTGACGATCGAGCGCACCACCAGTCCGACGATCGTGAGCGTCGCCACCGCGATGAGCAGCAGCGCGATGACGATGGACAGCACCTTCGGCAGCACCCGGCCGATGAAGCGCGCGACGGGTCCGGCGAGGGCGGTCATCAGCATCGCGAAGAAGATGGCGAGGACCACGGGGAAGGCCAGGCCGAGGAACTGCAGCACGACCCAGACGAGCGCCCCGACGACGAGCAGGCGCCAGGACACCCCGGCGGTGGCCCGCAGCGCGGGCGGGATCTCCCCGGCGCGGATCGCCGCGAGGGAGCCCTGCGGCGCGGTGTCCTGCGGGGCGGTGTCCTGCGGGGCGGTGTCCTGCGGTGCGGTGTCCTGCGGTGCGGTGTCCTGCGGGGCGGTGTCCTGCGGTGCGGTGTCCTGCGGGGCGGTGTCCTGCGGCACGGGGTCGGCCGGCTCGCTCATACCGGGCATCCTGGCACCGCGGCGCCGGTGAGGGCGGCCGGGCACGCGGTCCGCTCGTCGGGGGGCCGGCGCGGGCGTGCGAGACTGCGCCGCATGCACCGGGACGAGGCCGAGCGCATCGTGGCGAAGCTGCGTGAGCGTCGGGTGTTCGCGTACGTGAAGCCGGTCGGCCTGGACCGGGCCGGCATCCGCATCGTCCTGCCCGACGGCCGCGAGGCGCTGTGGGACGTCGACGGTGCGGCCGGCCTGGAGGCCCAGGTCATGGCCAACGGCATGCTGGTCGGCTTCGTGCCGCGGATCCCCGGGTCGGCCTCGTTCTCCGAGGACGAGGCGGTCGAGGCGATCGCCGCCGCCGACTACGACGGCCGCTGACCGCCCTCGCGTCCCGTACCGCTGCGCCACCCCGGACGGCCCGCGGCGCCGCCCCACCCCGCGGCCGAATGAGTCTGGGCGTTGCTTGTGGGCCCGAACCGGGCCCACAAGCAACGCCCAGACTCATTCCGTCGACGAGGCAGCGGTCCGACGAGGGTCGGACCGCGAGGGGGTGGGCTGGTCTCGCGTGACCTGGTGGAGCGAGCTAGTCCAGTCGGACGGATCCGTGCGCGGTGGCGAGGTGCACCGCCACCACGCCGGGCTCGTCCCCGGCGACCCAGTCCACCGCGATGCCGTCCAGTGGGTGGTCCTCGGGCTCGCCGAGGTAGGCGGCCACGGCCGCCGGGTCGCCGCAGATCTCGATCCGCTCCAGCCGGACCCCGTCGGTGGCGGGGGAGGACGGATGCTCCGACGCGGGCACGTCCCAACGGATGAAGAACGGCAGCTGCGGGTCCGCGATGAGGTCGAGCACGCCGAGCTGGTGCCAGCGCAGGTCGTACCCGTCCGGCCGCACCCGGTGCCCCTCGACGGAGCGGCGGCCGAGGCGGAACTCGACCGGCCCGAGGTCGTCCACCGCGACGACCCAGCCCAGCCAACCACCGCCCATCTCGGCCCGGCGGCGCACCGCGCGGCAGAAGGGGACCTCGTCGGTGGCCGGGTGCTCCAGCGGCGCGACGATCTCGAGGTAGGTGCCACCCTCCAGCGGCAGCACGAAGTTGCGGGTGCCGAACCGCGGGTGCCGGCCGCCGTCCACGAACGCGGCGCCGACCCGGGAGCCGAGCAGCTGGACGACGTCGACGAGCTCACCGGGGGTGCAGGCGTACGACACGTGGTCCAGGCGCATGCCTGCATCCTGCCCGCGGACCGGACCCCACCATGCACCGCCCCCCGCGGGGCGCCGGTCCGGGTGTCGCGGGCGTGTCGCGCCCGCGCGTCGGACATGATGGCCGCGCGGCGTGCGACCCGGCGCGTACCGAGCGGAGGAGAGTCATGACCGACGAGACGGCCGACGTCCCGGCGACGCCGCCGGACCAGAAGGCGCCGCAAGAGAAGTCGCCGGACCAGAAGGCGCCGGGGGCCACCCTCGACAAGAAGAAGTCGATCATCCTCGGCCTCATCGGCCTGGTCGTCATCGTCATCATCTTCGTCAAGGTGATCCCGCAGGTCGGCTCGTACTCGGCGGCGCTCGACGCGCTGGAGAACATGTCGTTCCTGGCCCTGGTGCTGGTCGGGCTGTCGGTGCTGCTCTACCTCGGCGTGTACGGGCTGACGTTCATGGCCGCGGCCCCCGGCCTGGGCTACTGGCGCGGCCAGCAGGTCAACCAGGCGGCCTTCACCATCAGCAACGGCGTCCCGGCCGGTGGTGCGTTCGGTCTCGGCGTCCAGTACGGGATGCTCACGTCGTTCGGCATCACCCCGACCGCGACGACGGCCGCGATCTCCGCGGTCGGCGTGTGGAGCATCTTCGTCACCCTCGGGTTCCCGATCCTGGGCGTCGCCGCGCTCGTCGTGTCGGGCGAGAACGGCGGCCCGTACGTGCTGACCGCCCTGATCGGCCTGGGGATCCTGCTCGCGATGATCGTCGTGTTCGCGCTGATCATGCGCAGCGAGTCGTTCGCGGCGTGGCTGGGCCGGCTCGGCAACAAGCTGGTGCAGCCGCTGATGCGGCGCTTCCGCCACGACGACGAGTTCGACCTGGTCCCGATGACCCTGAAGTTCCGCCACGACATCGTGGACCTGGTCCGGCGCCGGTGGGCGGGCATCACCGCGGCGCAGCTGTCCATCGCGCTGACCCAGTTCCTGATCCTCTACTTCGCGCTGCGGGGCGTGGAGGGCTGGGACAACGCGGGGACGGCCATCGGGGTGGCGTTCGCGGCGTTCGGCATCAGCCAGCTCGGCCTGATGATCCCGATCACGCCGGGCGGCCTGGGCACCGTCGACGCCGCGATGATCGCGCTGATGGTCTCGTTCGGCGTGGACGAGGGCACCGCGACTGCGGCGGACCTGATCTGGCGCGCGGTGTCCTACGTGCCGCAGATCATCATCGGCCTGGTGGCGCTGATCGCGTGGTACCGCGGCTTCGCCAAGAAACTTGCGTCCGGCGAGTCGGTGAGCGGGTCCTCCGCCACCGGGTCGTCGGACGGGTCATCGAACGGCGCACAGACCGCCTCCTGAGGTCGGACGGCGGGCGACGCCGGACCGGGCGGCCGCGGGACGGTCAGGCCGGAGCGGCTCCCGGGTCGCGCTGCTCGCGAGCGCGCTGCCGCTCGGCGGCCTCCTCGGCGTCCATCGCCGCGGCCTCCTCGAGCGTCGGCGCGCCACCGCCGAGCCGCTGCGGCCACCACCACGCGCCGGGCTCGGTCGGCTTCTGCGGGTAGCGCTCGAGCGTCTGGTCCAGCAGCACCGACATCCGCCGGTGCAGCAGGGCCGTCACCTCGGTTGGGTCGTCGTCGGGGGCCACGGACATCGGCTCCCCGACCGTCAGCGCGATGCAGGTGCCGCGTCCGTGACGGCGCTGGTGGCCCTTGGTCCACATCCGCTGGCCGCCGAACGTGATCATCGGGATCAGCGGGACTCCGGCCTCCGCCGCCATCCGCGCGGCGCCCGACTTGAAGTCCTTCAGTTCGAAGGAGCGCGAGATGGTCGCCTCCGGGAACACCCCGACGATCTCGCCGGCCCGCAGCGCGTCCACGGCCAGCCGGTAGGCGTCCGCGCCCGCGGAACGGTCCACCGGGATGTGCTTCATCCCGCGCATCAGCGGCCCGGAGATCCGGTGCCGGAACACCGAGTCCTTCGCCATGAACCGCACTAGCCGCTTCGAGGGGTGCGCCGCGTAGCCGCAGAAGATGAAGTCGTAGTACGACACGTGGTTGCTCGCCAGGACCGCGCCGCCGCGGGCGGGGACCAGGTCGGTCCCGACCCGGTCGAAGCGCAGCCCGAGGGCGGCGAACATCACCTTGGCGGACGTGATGACGGGGGTGTAGACGGCCTCGGCCACGACGACGACCCTAGTGGCACCTCGGTCCCGCGGCCCGTGGACGGCGTGCCGGTGCGGGCGGACCCACCCGGGTGCCCTAGGGTTCGGCCAGGCCCGGTCGCACGGGGGAGGGGAAGCCTCCGCGCGACCGGGCCATGCCATCTGCGGGCGGAGCCCTCATGTCACCGGCGGGCGGAGCCCTAGGGTGAGGCCATGACGTCGGCGGAGCTGCGGGACCTGGAGGAGCGGTACGGCGCGCACAACTACCACCCGCTGCCGGTGGTGGTGTCGCACGCCGAGGGGTCGTGGGTCGAGGACGTCGAGGGCCGGCGCTACCTGGACCTGCTGTCGGCCTACAGCGCCCTGAACTTCGGGCACCGCCATCCGGTCCTCGTCGCCGCGGCCAAGGAGCAGCTGGACCGGGTCACGCTCACCAGTCGCGCCTTCCACAACGACCAGCTCGGACCCTTCTGCGAGGAGCTGGCGGCGCTCGCGGGCACCGACATGGTGCTGCCGATGAACACCGGGGCCGAGGCGGTCGAGACCGGGATCAAGGTGGCCCGCGCCTGGGGCTACCGCGTCAAGGGGGTCCCCGCGGACGAGGCTCGGATCGTCGTCTGCGACAACAACTTCCACGGCCGTACGACCACCATCGTGTCGTTCTCGACCGACCCGGTGGCGAGGGCCGACTTCGGGCCGTTCACGCCGGGCTTCGTACACGTGCCGTTCGGGGACGTCGCCGCGCTCGAGGAGGCCCTGGCCGACCCGCGGGTCGTGGCGTTCCTGGTCGAGCCGGTGCAGGGCGAGGCCGGCGTGATCATCCCCCCGGAGGGCTACCTGCGCGCCGCCCGCGAGCTCACCGAGCGCCACGGGGTGCTGCTGGTGGCCGACGAGGTGCAGTCGGGGCTGGGCCGCACCGGGACCACGTTCGCCGTCGACCATGAGGGCGTCGCACCGGACCTCT
Organism: Candidatus Nanopelagicales bacterium; assembly: GCA_041393815.1. Lineage (NCBI taxonomy): Bacteria > Bacillati > Actinomycetota > Actinomycetes > Candidatus Nanopelagicales > Candidatus Nanopelagicales bacterium. The sequence goes on from JAWKJK010000002.1 coordinate 847,968, forward strand.
ACCTCCTGGGCAAGGCCCTCGGCGGCGGCATCCTGCCGGTGTCCGCGGTGGTCGGGCGCCGGGAGGTGCTCGGGGTGCTGCGCCCCGGGGAGCACGGCAGCACGTTCGGCGGCAACCCGCTGGCCGCCGCGGTCGGCCGGGCCGCCGTGGCCCTGATGGCCACCGGCGAGCTGCAGCAGCGATCCGCCACGCTGGGCCGGCACCTGGCCGAACGGCTGCGGGCGGAGGCACCCGACACGGTCAAGGAGGTCCGCGCGCTGGGCCTGTGGGCCGGGATCGAACTGCTCCCGCACGCCGGCCCGGCCCGCCCCCGCTGCGAGGCGCTCATGGCGGACGGCGTCCTGGCGAAGGACACCCACGAGTCGACGATCCGGCTGGCCCCGCCGCTGGTGGTCTCCCAGGAGGACCTCGACTGGGGCATCGACCGGGTGCTGGCGGCGCTGGCGTGACGGACCGAGCTTCGGCGCCTCCGTGGCGCCGCTACGTCGCCCTGGGCGACAGCTTCACGGAGGGGCTGCAGGACGAGGTCGGTCCCGACGGCCGGCACCGCGGCTGGGCGGACCGGCTCGCCGGCGAGCTCGACGCGCGGTCCCCGGGGCTGACGTACGCGAACCTCGCGGTCCGGGGGCGCCTGCTGCCGCAGGTCGTGGACGAGCAGGTCCCGGCGGCGCTCGCACTCGACCCGGACCTGGTGACGTTCGCCGCGGGCGTCAACGACGCGCTGCGCCGCCACTTCGACCTCGACGCCAGCGCGACGTTGCTGGAGGACGCGGTGCGGCGGCTGCGGGCGGGCGGCGCCGACGTGCTGCTGGTGGCGTTCGGTGACCCATCCCGGCGCTCCCGCGCGATCGGCTCGGTGACCGGGCGCATCGCCGCCTACGACTCCGTGGTTCGAGCGGTCGCCGAGCGCTACGGCTGCTACCTGATGGACTTCTGGGGGCTGGCCGCGTTCGACGACGACGTGCTGTGGGACGAGGACCGGCTGCACCTCGCGCCGGAGGGGCATCGCGTGGTGGCGGCGGCCGCGCTGGACGCGCTCGGGTTCGGTGACGACCGGTGGCGTACGCCGCGGGCTCCGTCACCGCACCGGCCGCTGCCGGCCCGGGTCGCCGCGGATGCGGCCTGGGCCCGCGGTCACCTGCTGCCGTGGCTGGGCCGACGGCTGCGCGGCATCAGCAGCGGGGACGGGGTCGACCCGAAGCGCCCCACGCTCGCTCCGGTTGACATACGAATCTGAGTTCGCCATTCTGGGCGCGTACGTGAAGGGGAGTACCCCCTCGCCGCCGCGTCGTCAGGACGGCGCCGGCCCTCCGGGGCCGGGGCCCGGCGCGGTGGGTCGGTCCGGTGGGACCGGCGGCGGGAGACCTTCGCCAGTGGGGCGCGCACGCGCCCCGTGCTGACGAAGGGATGCACGTGTCCGTACCGCTGTGGGCGTGGGGGGCCGTACTCGCGGTCATCCTCGCCATGCTCGCCGTCGACCTGGTCGCGCACCGCCGCGCCCACGTCGTCTCGCTGCGGGAGGCGGCCTCCTGGAGCGCGGTGTGGGTCGCGCTGGGGGTGTCGTTCGGCGCCCTGCTGTGGTGGCTCTACGGCGCCGAGATCGGGGCGCAGTACTTCGCCGGCTACGTGATCGAGAAGTCGCTCGCGGTCGACAACGTCTTCGTCTTCGCGATCATCTTCACCTACTTCGCGGTGCCCCGTGAGTACCAGCACCGGGTGCTGTTCTACGGCGTGATCGGCGCCCTGGCCTTCCGCGCGGTCTTCATCGCCGCCGGCTCGGTCCTTATCGCGACCATGGCCTGGATCCTGTACGTGTTCGGCGCGTTCCTGGTCTTCACCGGCATCCGGATGGCGCGGATGCGCAACGAGCACATCGACCCCGGGAGCAGCAAGGTCCTGCGGGCCTTCCGCCGCTTCGTGCCGACCACCGACGAGTACCACGGCTCGAAGTTCTGGGTGCGCCAGGGGGGCCGGTGGGTGGCCACCCCGCTGCTCGCGGTGCTGGTGCTGGTCGAGGTGACCGACATCGTCTTCGCGGTCGACTCGATCCCGGCCGTCTTCGCCGTCACCCAGGAGCCGTTCCTGGTGTTCACCAGCAACGCGTTCGCGATCCTCGGCCTACGCGCCATGTACTTCCTGCTCGCCGACCTGATCCCTCGCTTCGTGTACCTCAAGCTCGGGCTCGCCGTCGTCCTCGTCTGGGTCGGCGTCAAGATGCTGCTGCTCGAGGTCGTGAAGATTCCGACCCTGGTCTCGTTGGGCGTCGTCGCGGCGATCCTCACCGTTGCCGTCGCGGCCAGCCTGCGCGCGACCCGTCGTCGCCCCGCTGCGGCGGACCCGGATCCGGCCGACCCGGATCCGGCCGACCCGCAGCCCCCCGTCCTGTCCACGTCCGAATCCTGACCGCCGTTACCCCCGTCACCCCAGGAGGAGCACCGATGCCCGCCCGTACCGCCCCGCCCGCCCCCGTGCCCGACGCTCGCGTCCCCCGTTCGACCCGCGGCCGCCGGCGGTCCTCCGCCGCCGTCGTGGTGCCGGCTCCCCGGCCCAGCCGGCCGGCCGCGGGCGCCCCCTGGCCGGACGGTCCGGTGCTCACCGTCGACGGCCGGAACCGGCTGCAGGAGCGGGCCGAGCGGCTGCGCGGGGAGACCCTGCCCGAGCTGCGTCCGCTGCTGTCGGAATGGCAGCGCGACGAGCGGGCGGTCGCGGAGTTCGAGCGCGCCCAGGCCGAGCTGGACCGGCTGGAGGGGCTGCTGGCCGAGGCGGGGACGCTGTCCGGCGACCCGGAGCGCTTCGACGGCCGGGTGGAGCTCGGTGCGCGCGTCGTGGTGGAGACGCCCGACGGCGAGCGGACCACGGTCCGGCTGGTGCACCCGGAGGAGGCGTTCCTCGACGACGAGCGGGTGTCGATGACCTCGCCGCTGGCCCGCGCGCTGCTCGGCGCCCGCATCGGGCACACCGTGTGGGTCGCCGCTCCCGCCGGGCCCTGGCCGTGCCGGGTGGTCGACGTCCTGCCGGACTGACACGTCGGTCCGGACGGGGCCGTGAGGCGAACCCGGATGCGGGAACCCGGGTACGTTGGCCCCGTGGCGAGCGACGAGGGCCGGGACGGGCGGAGCTGGACGTTCCTGTCGAACCACGGGCACGTGCTGCTGTCCATCCACGACGACCCGGACGCGCGGCTGCGCGACATCGCCACGCGGGTCGGCATCACCGAGCGCGCCGCCCAGCTGATCGTGCAGGACCTGGAGCGGGCGGGGTACGTGCGCAAGGAGCGCGTCGGCCGACGCAACCACTACACCGTGGTCAAGGGCCGGTCCTTCCGGCACCCGGCCGAGGCCGACCGCTCGGTGGACGACCTGCTGCGCATCTTCTCCTGACCGGAGGCGCCCGCCGCCCCGTCGTCCCCAGGCTGCGCGGCCGCGCAGCGGTCGTCCACAGGCTCGCGGTCCGGTCTTCCGTCGGGTCCGGCGAGGCGGCGAGCGTGTCGGGCATGACCGAGCCCGTACCCGCCCTGCCCGACCCCTTCGAGGACCTGCCGACGACGGGAGGCGGCCCCGACCCCGGGACGGCGGCGATCCGCGTCACCGGTCCGAGCGCGCTGATCGCCAGCGTGCCCCACCTGCTCGGGTTCCGGCCCACGGCCAGCCTCGTCGTGGTCGTCCTGTCGGGGGAGCGCAACCAGGTGCGCGTCACCGCCCGGATCGACCTGCCCACCGCCCCGGCGCCCGGCTACGCGGCGGGGGTGGCCGGGCGACTCACCCGCGCGCGCGGCGACCAGGCCGTGGTCGTGGTCTACCCCCCGGACACCGACACCGGGACCGAGCCCGGGCGAGCCGCGCCGCCGACGGACCCGGCGGCGTACGCCGACCTGGTCGACGAGGTCGCCGCCGCGCTCACCGACCGCGACCTGGCGCTGCGGGACGCGCTGTGGGTCCAGGCGGGCAGATGGGGCAGCTACCTGTGCTCCGACCCCGGCTGCTGCCCGGCGGAGGGTCGTCCGCTCGACGACGCCGATGCGCTGCGGGCCCGGTCGTCGCTGGTACTGGCCGGTCTCGGCGTGATGCCCGACCGTCAGGCGCTGGTCGAGTCCCTCGCACCCGAGGCGGACGCCTCTGACGAGGCGGCCGTCCGGGCCGCGCTGCACCGGGTCACGACCGGCCAGGTCGTGCTGCCGCTGACCCCGCGCGCCGTCGTCGACGAGGTCGCGGCCGTGCTGGCCCGGCCGCGCGTCCGAGCGGCTCGACACCTCCTCACCGCCCACGAGGTGGCCCTCGTCCTGGGCGCCCTGGCCGGGATCCGGGTGCGAGACGGTCTGATGCACCGGCTCACCGATCACGCCCGGAACCGCGGTCCGGGGGCCGGGGCCGGGCCGGACCTGCTGGTGCGGGCGGAGCAGGCCTTGAGCGAGTGCACCCGCCGAGCCGTCGGTGGCGCCGTCGCGCCGGTGGCCACCGTCCTGGCGGCCGTCGCGTGGCTGACGGGGAGCGGGGCGCGGGCGCTGGTGGCCCTCGACCGGGCCCTCGACGACGACCCCGGCTACACCCTCGCGCACCTGCTGCGGGCTGCGATCGACGGCGGTCTGCCGCCGCAGCAGTGGGCGACCTGGATCGACGAGGTGAGCCTGGCGCAGTGCCTGGGGGAGGAGTCCGGACCGGAGCAGGCCGCGACCGACCCCACCCGGGTGGCCTGGGGGTCGACCTCGGTCACCGGGCGTGGGAGCCGTCGCCGGTCCCGCCGGAGGCGCGGGCCGGATCCCAGCGCCGGCGACCCCTCGGTCGCCTGAGCCTCCGGCACGTCCCGGGCGGGCACCCGCGCGGCGCCCCGGACCCGGACCCGGGACCCCGGGACCGGGGACCCGGGGCCCGGGGCCCGGACCCGGGACCCGGACCCGCATCCACCCCCGCAACTGGTGGAACGTAGGGCCACCTGCGGAACCCGAGCTGCCGGTCGTGGGTTCCCCCTGTGGTGGCGGAGGGGGTGTACGGGGCGCAGGGGGTGCATGGGGTGCCCGGTCGTGGGGCGATCGCGACCCGGCGCGGCGCAAGGGTGGCCGCCCAGGGGCGGCGGCGTTCCGGTCCCGGAGGCCTCGCGGCCACCGGCCCCCGGCGCCTGTGTCCGGAATGCGAGACGGGACCGCGTCGACGATGGACCGACCGGAGACCCTCGGCTACAGTTCCGGCCAGGTCATGAGCGCCAGCGTCAAGCCCCGGCTCGCTGGCCGGCAACCCTCCGACCGCGGTGGGGTGCCCCGGGTGAACGACCGGGCCGTGCGTCGACAGGCGGGCGGCAAGCGCGGGTCTTGCGCAGGCAGGACCCCGGAACGATCGAGGTCACCGATGCGCAGCTGTTGTCGAATGCACCGTCCCGCCGAGGTCTGAGCCACGCCCCGCGTGCCTCGGCGCCGGACCGGGGAGCCCGGTCACACCCCCGTCTGACCACGGGTCGTCCCACCACCTCGGCAGGGACCGACCCGGCAGACACCCCACCCGCTCGCAGCCGTCCCGTGCCCGGCACGGCGCGGCCGGCGGGTGACCCACCGACCATCACCCTGACGCGACCGCACCCCTGCGGACACCACGAGGAGAACCCCCACCATGAGCAACGCCTGGTCGTTCGAGACGAAGCAGATCCACGCCGGCCAGTCGCCCGACGAGGCGACCAACGCCCGCGCGCTGCCGATCTACCAGACGACGTCGTACACCTTCAACGACACCACGCACGCCGCGAACCTGTTCGCGCTCAAGGAGCTCGGCAACATCTACACCCGGATCATGAACCCGACCCAGGCGGTCGTGGAGGACCGGCTGGCCGCCCTCGAGGGCGGCGTCGGCGCGCTCCTGGTCTCCTCGGGGCAGGCCGCCGAGACGCTGGCGATCCTGAACGTCGCCGAGGCCGGGGACCACATCGTGTCCAGCCCGAGCCTGTACGGCGGCACGTACAACCTCTTCCACTACACGCTGCCCAAGCTGGGCATCGAGGTGTCGTTCGTCGAGGACCCGGACGACCTGGACTCCTGGCGTGCCGCCGTACGCCCCAACACCAAGGCGTTCTTCGGCGAGTCGATCGCCAACCCGAAGAACGACATCCTCGACATCGAGGGCGTCGCCGGCGTCGCGCACGAGGTGGGCGTCCCCCTGATCGTGGACAACACCGTCGCCACCCCCTACCTGATCCGGCCGATCGAGTGGGGCGCCGACATCGTCGTGCACTCCGCGACCAAGTACATCGGCGGCCACGGCACCGCGGTCGCCGGCGTCATCGTCGACAGCGGCAACTTCGACTACGCCCGCTACCCCGACCGGTTCCCGAACTACAACACCCCGGACCCCAGTTACCACGGCCTGGTCTACGCCCGGGACCTGGGCGTCGGGTCCGCGTTCGGCGCGAACCTGTCGTTCATCCTCAAGGCCCGGGTGCAGCTGCTGCGTGACCTCGGGACGGCCGTCGCCCCGTTCAACGCCTGGCTGCTGTCCCAGGGGCTGGAGACGCTGAGCCTGCGGATCGAGCGGCACGTCGAGAACGCCCAGAAAGTCGCGGAGTGGCTGACCGGCCGACCGGAGGTGCTGTCGGTCAACTACGCCGGGCTGCCGTCCAGCCCGTGGTACGCCCTGGGCCAGAAGTACGCCCCGAAGGGCAGCGGCGCGGTGCTGGCCTTCGAGATCGACGGCGGGGTGGAGGCCGGCAAGGCGTTCGTGGAGGCCCTGGAGCTGCACAGCCACGTCGCCAACATCGGGGACGTCCGCAGCCTGGTGATCCACCCGGCGTCCACCACGCACTCCCAGCTCAGCGAGGAGGAGCAGCTGCGGGCCGGGGTCACCCCGGGCCTGATCCGGCTGGCCGTCGGGATCGAGAACATCACCGACATCCTCGCCGACCTCGAGGCCGGCTTCCGGTCGGCCAAGCAGGCCTGAGCGGGGGCTGCGATGAGTCCCCGTCCGGAGGGTCCCCCTCCCGCCACCGGTGCGTGGCGGGAGGGGGACCACCCCGGCGAGCGCCGCTTCGCCGACCTCGGTCCGATCACGCTGGAGCTCGGCGGCGCGCTGCCGCAGGTGCGGGTCGCGTACGAGACCTGGGGCACGCTGTCGCCCGCCGGCGACAACGCCGTGCTGGTGCTGCACGCCCTCACCGGTGACGCCCACGCCGCCGGCGACGCCGGCCCCGGGCAGCCGACCCCCGGGTGGTGGGACGCGCTGATCGGTCCGGGGCGGGCGCTGGACACCGACCGGCTCTTCGTCCTGTCGGCCAACGTCCTCGGCGGCTGCCAGGGGACCACCGGGCCGTCGTCTCCGGCCCCGGACGGCCGGCCGTGGGGGTCGCGCTGGCCGCGGGTGACCATCCGCGACCAGGTCGAGGTCGAGCGCCGGCTGGCCGACCACCTCGGGATCGCGTCGTTCGCCGCGATCGTCGGCGGGTCCATGGGCGGCATGCGCGGGCTGGAATGGGTGGTCCAGCACCCCGACCGAGTGCGCTCGGCCCTGCTGCTGGCCACCTGCGCCGCCGCGACCGCCGACCAGATCGGCACCCAGACCGCCCAGATCCACGCCATCACGTCCGACCCACGGTGGCACGGAGGCGACTACCACGGCGCCCGTGACGGCGAGGGCCCGCACGTCGGGATGGGCATCGCCCGGCGGTTCGCCCACCTGACCTACCGCACCGAGGACGAGCTGGACCTGCGCTTCGGCCGCGACCCGCAGGACGGGGAGGACCCGCTGACGCCGTCCACCCCGGGCCGGCACGCCCCCGCGGGGCGGTTCGCCGTGCAGTCCTACCTCGACCACCACGCCGACAAGCTGGCCCGCCGCTTCGACGCGGGCACGTACGTGTGCCTGTCCGACGCGATGAACACCCACGACGTGGGTCGCGGTCGCGGCGGGGTGGCCGCGGCGCTGGGGACGGTCCGGGTCCCGGTGGTCGTCGGCGGGATCGACTCCGACCGGCTGTACCCGATCCGGCTGCAGCAGGAGATGGCGGACGCGATCCCGACCGTAGACGGGCTGCAGGTGATCGACACGCCGTACGGGCACGACGGCTTCCTGATCGAGTCCGAGGCGGTGTCGCGCCTGGTCGAGCGGACCCTGCGGCACGCCCGGGTGCCCGTCGAGGACTAGCCCCCTGATCCGGCTCGCGGACGAATGTTGTCCACGGGTCGGACGGTGGGGGTGACGCCTGCGTACCCGGCGTGCCTACCCTGGTGGCATGACCCGACCGCGCCGCGGCGCGGGGGTCGACGGGGGATCCACCAGGCGCCACGACCGTGCGGTCGCGCGCGCCCGGACACGCGTCGACCGCCGCCGGCCGCTTCCCAGCCCGCCGCCCCTCCTGTCGATCCGGCCTCTCGCCCGCCTGCTGGCGCTGGCGGCCGCCGCCGCGTTCCTCGTCCCGGCCGCCGCCCTGCCCGCCGCCGCTGCCGGGTTCGGCGCTGCCGGGTTCACGAGCGGGGCGGGGTTCGTCGCCGCGGAGGACCCGGTCGTCGTGGGCGACGACGAGCGGGACGTCTTCGTCGGGCACGGCGGCCTGCTGCTTCCCCCGACGTTCCACGGTTCCGCGGGCGGGCGCGGCGCCGCCGCCACCTGCGCGGGGTGCTCGTGGCGGCTCACCGAGGCCTGCCTACGTGATGCCGGGGGGTCCTGCACCGGATTCGTGTCGATGTGCCCGCCCGGGGAGCTGTACCTGCGCGTGTGGCTGCTCGATCCCGCGTCGGGTGGAGGGTGGACCCGCATCGGCGCGGTCTGCCTGGGGCCCCGCGGCCCCGTGACGGTCGCCGATATGGGGGCGGCGGCTCGGGACGCGTTCGTTCGCGACCTGCCTGCGCTGGCGCCCGCCGCGCAGCCGGCCCGCACCGCGGTCACCCAGATCCCGGTGGTGCTCCGCTCGGGCCAGCCCGCGACCTGGCCGGACCGCAGCTACGACCTGCTCGGCTTCCGGGTGACCGTCCATGCGACCCCCCGCTGGACCTGGTGGTTCGGCGACGGCGCGGCGCTGACCACCGAGGACCCGGGCGGCAGCTGGCCGGACGACGGGGTGGCCCACACCTACCGCCAGGTGGGGCGGTGGCAGGTCCGGGTCGCGACGGTGTGGTCAGCGACCTGGACCACGGACGGGCTCGGCCCGTTCGACGTCGCCGGCCCGGTCCGGCAGGACGCCGTGCTTCCGGTCCCGGTGGGGCAGGGCCGCGCCGTGCTGGTCGGCGGCGGCTGACCGACGCGCCCGTGGTGACGGCGTCGCTCCCGCGGTCGGCGCTGCCGTCGCGACCTTCCGCGACCGGCCCACAACCGGGGCCGCGGAGGGATAGGTTCGCCTCGTCCGTCCGGGCAGCCGGAGCGCACGCTGCGTTTGGGGAGGTTGGGTGTCGACCATCGTCGTGGGCTTCGTCGCCAAGCCCGAGGGCCGGGCGGCCGTCCGGCGGGGGATCGAGGAGGCCCGGCTGCGCGGTTCGCGCATCGTCGTCGTCAGCTCGGCCCGGGGCGGGTCGTCCCTGGACTCCGAGACGGCCATCGAGCTCGACAAGGACATGGAGGCCGTTCACAACCTCCTGCACGAGTCCGGCATCGAGCACGAGGTGCGTCAGCTCATCCGCGGTCAGTCGCCGGCCGAGGACCTCATCTCCGTCGCGGAGGACGAGGGTGCCGAGCTGATCGTGATCGGGCTGCGCCGGCGCACCCCGGTGGGCAAGCTGATCATGGGGTCGAACGCCCAGCAGGTCCTGCTCGACGCGAACTGCCCCGTCCTCGCCGTCAAGGCCGGGTCGGACGACTAGGCGCCCCCGGATCGGACTCCTGTCGGACCGGGGCGGGAACAATCCCGCCGCTCCGGCCGTTCCCCCTGGTCGGGACACCGGTCGTGCCGTGACACAATGGGCCGCGGGTACGCCGGTCGTGCCCGTCCGCCCGTCCGGGCCCGGGACCTCCCGGGCTTGACACGGGCCCTCTTCATTGGTCCGGCCGTCGAGAGGTCCTTCGTGTCGCAGTCCCGCGCCGCCACGTCCACCGCGTCCTCGGGCGCCACGACGAGGACGTCCTCGGCGTCGAAGAAGCCCCCCGCGAAGACCGCATCCGCCCGGGCGGCCGCGAAGCCGCCCGCGAAGAAGGCGCCGGCCAAGGCCGCGGCCAAGCCGGCCGCGAAGAAGACGCCCGCGACGAAGGCCCCGGCGACGAAGACCTCCGCGAAGCCGGCGTCGAAGCCGGCCGCGAAGAAGGCACCGGCCAAGGCCGCCCCCGCCACCGCGCCGGCCAAGGCGTCCGCGACGAAGGCACCGGCCAAGGCCGCCGGCTCGAAGGCCGCCGGGACGAAGGCCGCCGCGTCGGCCGCGCCCAAGGCGGCGGCGAAGAAGGCGGCCGCGTCGGCGGCCCCCAAGGCGGCGGCGAAGAAGGCGGCTGCCCCGGCGAAGGGCAAGACCGCCCAGGGCCGGGCCGCCAGCAAGACCGCCGAGGGCGACGAGGGCGTCGAGCCCACCGCGGGCGCCGAGGACGGCGGTGCCGGCGAGGACGGCGGTGCCGGCGACGAGGTCGACGCGGCAGAGCTGGCGGAGGCCGGCGAGCTCGAGGCCGAGCTCGAGGCCGAGCTGGCGGAGGACCTCGCAGAGATCGACGAGGGCGACGGCAAGTCCGCCAAGGGCAAGGGCGCTGAGGAGGGCAAGGGTGGCGACGAGAAGTCCGCCGAGGCCTTCGTCATCTCCGACGTCGACGACACCGACGAGCCGGTCCAGCAGGTCACCGTCGCCGGCGCGACGGCGGACCCGGTCAAGGACTACCTCAAGCAGATCGGCAAGGTCCCGCTGCTCAACGCCGAGCAGGAGGTGGAGCTGGCCAAGCGGATCGAGGCCGGGCTGTTCGCGGAGGAGAAGCTGAACTCCGGGGTCAAGCTGGACCCCAAGTTGCGCCGCGACCTGGAGTGGATCGCCGAGGACGGCCGCCGGGCGAAGAACCACCTGCTGGAGGCGAACCTGCGGCTAGTGGTCTCGCTGGCCAAGCGCTACACCGGCCGCGGCATGCTGTTCCTGGACCTGATCCAGGAGGGCAACCTGGGCCTGATCCGCGCGGTGGAGAAGTTCGACTACACCAAGGGCTACAAGTTCTCCACGTACGCCACTTGGTGGATCCGGCAGGCGATCACCCGCGCGATGGCCGACCAGGCGCGCACCATCCGCATCCCGGTGCACATGGTGGAGGTCATCAACAAGCTGGCCCGGGTGCAGCGGCAGATGCTGCAGGACCTCGGGCGCGAGCCCACCCCCGAGGAGCTGGCCCGCGAGCTCGACATGACCCCGGAGAAGGTCGTCGAGGTGCAGAAGTACGGCCGCGAGCCGATCTCCCTGCACACCCCGCTCGGTGAGGACGGCGACAGCGAGTTCGGCGACCTGATCGAGGACTCCGAGGCCATCGTGCCCTCGGATGCGGTGTCGTTCACGCTGCTGCAGGAGCAGCTGGAGTCGGTGCTGGACACGCTGTCCGACCGCGAGGCTGGAGTGGTCCGGATGCGGTTCGGCCTGACCGACGGGCAGCCGAAGACGCTCGACGAGATCGGCAAGGTCTACGGCGTCACCCGCGAGCGGATCCGGCAGATCGAGTCCAAGACCATGTCCAAGCTGCGCCACCCGTCCCGCTCGCAGGTCTTGCGCGACTACCTGGACTGATCCACCGCACGGTTCGAGAGGCGGGGACGCGACCTCGAGTCACTCCCTGCGCGGGGTGCTCCGAGTGCGCAGCAGGGTGTTGATCTTCCGCGGAAGATCAACACCCTGCTGGGCCGATCTTCGGCCGACCCCGTTCCCCACCGCGACTACCCGGACTGGTGGCTGGACCGGCCCGGCCGCCCGAGACCGACGGCGTGCGACGTGGTGCGCGGGCCCACGACGGACGGCGGCTTCGGGGTTACCGTGGACCGGCGCTGGCATCGACCGGTGCCGGTGAGCGCCGGGGAGACGACATGCTGTCCGACTTCACACCGTTCACGACCGTCCCGACGGCGGACCTGGGCCGCGCCCGGGCCTTCTACGAGGACATCCTCGGCTTCGCCGCCGGGGATGAGGAGATGGGGGGAGGGGTCCGCTACGCCGCGGGCTCCGGCGGCCTCCTGCTGTACCCGTCGCAGTTCGCCGGGACCAACCAGGCGACCGCGATGGCCTTCCGGGTCGACGTCGACGAGTTCGACGCGGAGGTGGCCCGGCTCCGCAACAACGGCGTCACCTTCGACACCTTCGAGTGGGACCAGGTGGACTGGGTCGACGGCGTGGCCACCATGGAGGGCGGCAAGGCGGCGTGGTTCCGTGACCCGGACGGCAACATCATCAACCTGATGACCGCGGAGAACGGCTAGCCGCACGCCGCCCGACGAGGCGGGGGCCTTGTGGTCGATCTTCCGCGGAGGGTTGACCACAAGGGCCCCGCGGCAACCGGGCGCTCAGCGCCGCGCGCGGACCCGGACGATCTGCTGGGCGCCGGTGTACCCGGGCAGCGCGGCGCGAACCTGCAGGCGACCCTTGCGCGTGGGAGTGACCGTGAGCGTCACCCGCCCGCGCCCGTCGGTCTCCGCCCGGACCGCCACGCCCAGGCCGTTGACGGTGACCAGCGCTCCGTCGACCGGACGCCGGAACTGGTCGGTCACCCGCAGCGCCAGCCGCAGCGCCCGTCCGGCCGTGCCCGTCCGGGGCGCACCGCTGAGCGAGAGGCGCACCCCCTGCTGGGCCCGCACCACCGTGCCGGCGAAGCGCAGCGTGCCGGCGGCCCCCTCCCCGGTGAGGCGGAGGGTCCCGGTGGCTCCCCGGCGGACCCGTAGGCCGAAGACGTGGGTGGAGTCCCCGGTGCGCTCGACCAGGGTGGCGGTGCCGGCTCCGGTCCCGGTGAGCCGTACCGAGAGGGCGCCGGAGGGGACCACGTAGGTGGCCGCCTGAGCGCCGGACGCGGGGACGTAGTAGCCGCCCAGGGTGTTCACCAGAGCTCCGGACCCAGTGTGCCCGAATCGGTGACCGGCTGAGTCGGTCACCAGGAGCCGCAGCGGCGAGTGCACCTCGAGCCGTGTGACCTGCGGTGCGGCTCCCGGTGCGCAGTGGTCGAACTGTGCGCGGCCCTCCACGTCGGTGGCGGCCGGCGGGTAGGGGCCGGCGAACCAGGCGATGTCGGCGCTGGCCGGGCGGCCGACGAAGCCGGACCGGGCGGTCCCGTGCTCCGCCTCCCAGGAGTCCAGGGTCTTCAGGCCACCGGCCTGGCCGAAGTCGACGTACCAGGTGTCCAGGCCGACGAGGACGACCCGCTTGATCGGGATGACGAGTGTGCGGTAGCCGTCGGGGAGGGGTGAGCCGGCGGCGAGGTGTGCCCGCAGCGGGCCCCCTGCGCCGGACGGGTACAGCACCACGGCGGCCGCGCCGGCGGCGGAGCGGATCGGCCCGAACTCGCCCCACGGCGACATGGCCCTCGCGGTGGCGAGCCGGTACTCCAGCAGCCAGTCGATGAGGCCCTCCTGGACCGCGCTCTGGGTGGCGCCCTTCAGCGGCGGAGCCGGCAGGCCGAGCCGCGTGGCGTTCTGCAGCGTCGAGACGATGTCCTGGGTCGGGCCGGTGGCGCTGCCGGTCTGCCCGAAGCGCTCGACGTCGAGGACGGTGTTGTCCGCGGTCTCACGGGAGTGCAGGAAGAAGTTGCCGATGACCCCGCCGAGGAACAGGTGGAAGCGGACCTCGCCGCGGTCGTCGGTCGTGCGGGAGAAGCCGCCCCCGGGGTACACCTTCCGCCACTGGTCGTCGCAGACCAGCACCTCGGGCGCGGTCGAGCCCGGCGGTTCGACGTCCCAGTAGGGCGCGTCGATCGTGACGGTCTCGTCCGACACCGGGTCACCGCGACCGTTCTCGACGGAGATCGTCGCGTCGGCGCGGCCGGTGCCGTTGGCGGGCCAGGTGGTCCACCACAGGCCGGCGATCAGGCGGCTCAGCGAGGTCTCCAGGTCGAGCTCGTCTGCCGGGGTGAGGGTGAAGTCGACGACGACGTTCTCGCGGGCCTGCTCGAGGTACTTCGACTCAGGCTGGTACGACTCGCGGTCGGTGTTGCCGCTCGGGACCGGTCGCACGTTGTAGGCGCCGGCCCTGAGCTCCATCCGATAGGCGCCCGAGGCGTCGGTGCGGTCGGTGGTGCGGCTCCCGGACGGGGCCGCCGCTGCCACGATCTGGACGCTCGAGAGGCCCTTTCCGCGATGGTCGCGCACGTGCCCGGTCAGGACGACCGAGGAGGGCGGACCCCAGTCCAGCTGCTTGTCCGCGATCACCCGGACCTCGATCGGGTTCTCGCACTCGGTGCCCTTGCTGGGGCAGTAGCGGCCGGCTGCGCGGACGCTGTAGGTCCCCTTCTTCAGCACCGCGCCGTAGGTCCCGTCCGTCCGGGTGACGGCGTACGAGCTGCTGCCACTCCTGGTGAACGTGATGCGCACGCCCGGGACGCCCTTGTCCTCCGCGTTCGTGACGGTGCCGTGCACCAGGTAGGTGTCCTCGTCGAGGACCGCGAAGTAGTCCTCCTCGCAGTACACCTGGCCCAGCGGGTTGATGCAGGCGCTGGCCGCCTGCCATCCGCCGGTCGGCCGGACCGCCGTGACGACGCACGACCCGCTGGAGGGGCCGGTGAGCCACACGCCGGGCTTGGGCTGGCAGGTGACCGCGTTGCCGGGCAGCGTCCCCCAGTTCCAGGAGTGGCCGTAGTTGGCGGTGCCGTCCTTGACGGTCAGGCGGAACCGCTCGCCGACCCGTGCGACGTGCGGTGACACGGTGAAGGCGAAGTCCCCGCCCCAGATCGTGCTCACGCAGGTGCGGGAGGTCCCGTACCGGCCCCACTCGCCGCAGGCGTAGCCGTCGAGCACAGCCGGGGCGGGCCCGAGCGAGCTCGCGCGCGACGCGTCGGCCGGCACGGCCGCGGTCGCGGGCCCGGCCGTGGCCGCCGGGACGGCGGAGAAGACCGGCGGCGCCAGCGCGAGAGGGACAATCACGGCCAGCGCTGCGGCGCCGGTGCTGAGGAACGTGCGGCGGCCCGGTCGGCGGGCCCGAGTCAGCGTGAGCATCTCGTCACCCCCAGCGAGCCAGCGGCTCGCAGGATGCGGCCACGGCTCTGCGACACCTCCACGCTCGCACCGTGTCGCCCCTAGGGACATGGACCAACGACTCGACGATGCGTGACCGCCTCGGCACAGACACCCGACGGCAGCCCGACGGCACGTCATCCACCTGGGGGCGGCGGGGGGAGCCTGTCGATCCTCCGCGGAAGATCGACGGTCGTTATCCGCGCATGCTGCCCCGCGAGAACACGATCCCCAGGACGGCTCCGATGCCCAGGAACGCGGATCCCGGCCGCCGTGGTGGGGCTCCGGCTCACCGGAGAGCTGTCGCCGAGCGGGTCGACCGGCCTGCCAGCGCTACCGTGACCTGCGTTGTCCGACGCCGAAGACGAGAGGGCTGCCGACATGGCGCGCAAGCGGTGGGAGGACCTGACACCCGTACAGCAGAGCGCCGTCGTCGTGGCCGGAGCCGTCGAGCTGGCGCTGACGACGGTCGCACTGGTGGACCTGGCGCGGCGCCCGGCCGACCGGGTGCGGGGCAGCAAGGCCCTGTGGACGGTCGGGGTCTTCGTCCAGCCGATAGGTCCGCTCGCCTACCTGCTGTGGGGCCGCCGGCCGGCGAACGGCTGACGCCGCCAGCTCCCCGGAGGATTCCCCGGAACGTCCGCTCGCGCGGGTGGGACCGGGTACGTTCCCACCCCGACGCGTCACGTTCACGCGGCGTTCACTTCCGGGGGTGTCGGCAGCATGAACCAGACGGCAGTCGCGCTCCGCGAGCGGATGGGCGGCCGCAACCTCATTGCCGGCATCGTCGTCGGCGCCTACCTGGTGCCGCAGGCGATGGCGTACGGCGAGCTCGCCGGGGTGGGGCCGAGCGTCGGTCTCACCGTCGCGATCATCCCGCTGGTGATCTACCCGCTGATCGGGCGCAGCCGGTGGCTGAGCATGGGACCGGAGTCCGCGGTGGCCCTGATGGCCGGGGCCACGGTCGCCCCGATCGCCGCCGCCAACGACCTCCCGGTGGCGACCCTGCTCGGGGTGGTCAGCGTCCTCACCGGCCTGATCCTGCTCGGTGCCCGGCTGGCCAAGCTCGGCTTCGTCACCGACCTGCTGTCCAAGCCGGTACTGGTCGGCTACCTGACCGGCATCGCGGTCACGATGGCCGTGTCGCAGCTGGGTCGGGTCCTCGGGACCGACGTGGACACCGAGACGCTGGTCACAGCGGTGCGAGACCTCGCCGACGGGATCACCGGGGTCAACGGCTGGGCGGTCGCGGTCGCCCTCGGCACCTTCGTGGTGATCGTGGGGTTCCAGCGCTGGCTGCCCCGCATCCCGGGGACCCTGGTCGCGCTCGCCCTCGGCGTGCTCGCCGGCTACGTCCTCCCGGTGGCGACCATCGGGGAGTTCAGCATCTCGGTGCCGAACATGGAGCTCACCTGGATCCCGCTGGAGGTCCTCGGCGACCTCGTGCTGGCGGCCGGTGCCATCGCGGTGGTGTCGCTCACCGACGTCGTCGTGACGGCCCGCGCGTTCGCCGGCAAGGACCGGGTCGACGCCAACCGGGAGCTGACCGCCCTGGGCACGGTGGACCTGGTCGGCGGGGTGTTCGGCGGCTACCCGATGTCCGCGTCGTCCTCCCGCACCGCGATCGCCCGGATGAACGGGGCCACCAGCCGGTGGTACTCCTGGGTCGTCGCGGTCGTCCTGGTGCTGACCGCCGTGCTCCTCGCCGGCGTGCTGTCCCACCTGCCGCAGGCGAGCCTGGCGGGCATCATCCTGTTCGCGGCCTGGAGCCTGGTGGACAAGGCCGCCTGGATCGCCCTGCGGCGGATGCGCTGGGGCGAGGTCCTCGTCGCCCTCGCCTGCGCCCTGGGCGTGGTGCTGCTCGGCATCCTGCCCGGCATCGGCGTCGCCATCGCCCTGTCCATCGCGGAGCTGCTGGTGCGGCTGTCCCGGCCGCACGAGGGGGTCCTCGGCTTCGTCCCGGGCATGGCCGGGATGCACGACGTCGACGACTACCCCGAGGCCGAGCAGCTGCCCGGTCTCGTCGTCTACCGGTACGACGCCCCGCTGTTCTTCGCCAACGCCAACGACTTCTTCAGCCAGTGCGAGGACGCCGCCGACACCCCCGGGTGCCGGTGGTTCGTGCTCAACGTGGAGGCCAACGTCGAGGTCGACAGCACCGGGCTCGACGCCCTGGTGCAGCTGCACTCCGAGCTCGGGAAGCGAGGAATCGCACTGAAGCTCGCCCGCGTGAAGAACGACCTGATCGGGCCCATGCGGCGCTACGGCGTGGCCGACATCATCGGGGAGGAGAACATGTATGCGACGCTCCCGACCGTGGTCGAGGCCTTCCGCGCCTGGGAGCTGGAGCACCCCGCGCCGCCGGTGGTCGTCGAGGAGCCGGAGCCGGAGGACGCCGAGATCTCCCGGTCGCCGATGGACCTGATCCGCAACCACCCGTTCGCCCGCAGTATCCGGCCCCCACGGCGGCAGGACCCCTGACCGGCGGGCGCGGGCGAGGGTCCTGCCACCGAGACGGCGGGACCCTGGCCCCTGCCGCCCGGCCGTCGCCTTCGGCAGGCTGTCGAGTGGGCCGGTCGCTCCCGGCGCCGGCCGCGGTGGAGGTGGCGGCGTGCACGCGCGGAACGGGTCCCGGCGGCGTACTCGGTTCCTCTCGCGGGCGGTGGTCCTGCCCGGCGTCCTGCTGATGGCAATCCCCGGGGCCGTGGGCGCGGTCGCGGCCGACGCCACGACGCAGCTCGACGACCGCGAGGGCGTGGCGCGCGACGTCCGCGTGGTCCATGGCAGGGATCCCGGATCGGCCGAGTTGGGGTTCGTCGTCTTCGTCACGGACCGCGCCACGCGGTCGTGGACCTGCGGCGGAGCGCTGGTCACGCCCACGCTGGTGCTCACGGCCGCGCACTGCGTCGTTGGCGGCGACGCCCCCGGCACCGCCGCGCGGATGCTGGTCCAGTCGGCGGTGGACCGCTTCGCGCCCAACGCCCGCACGGTCGGGGTGTCCTCGGCGCGGATCCACCCGGACTACGACCCGGTCACCCAACGGGCCGATCTCGCCGTGCTGCGGCTCGAGCGGGCCTTCACCGGGGTGGGGACGGCCTCGATCGCCACCCCGCAGCAGGCCTCGACCACCCTCAGCGCGGGCAGCCCGGTCACGTCGGCCGGGTGGGGGAAGCGGTCCGACTCCGACACCACCGGACCGCGGCTGATGCAGGTGGCCGACATGGTGGCCTTCCCCGACGCCTCCTGCGGCGGGGGACAGCGGTACCAGGTCGGCAGGAGGGCCTTCTGGCCGGCGACCGCTCCGGCGGATCCCGCCATCCACGTGTGCGCCGCCGGCGTGACCACCGAGGGCGCACAGGTCGGGATGTGCAACGGCGACTCCGGTGGCCCGCTGGTGACCGGCGCCGGGGCGGCGGCCAGGATCGTGGGGGTCGTGGCGTTCGGCACCCGGGAGACCCCGGACGGCCCCATGTGCGAGATCTGGCGCCCGCTGGTCTTCACCCGGACGACGGCCTACCAGGGCTGGCTCACCGCGCAGGGCGTCCCCGTGGACAAGGCCGCCACCACCTCCGCTCCGCTCCCGCCGATCGACCGGACCAGGCCGAAGGTGGCCACCGTGTCGACCCGGGTGCGCCCGGGGGCGAAGGCCACGCTGCGCTACCGCGTCTGGGAGGCCACCAAGGCCACCCGGGAACAGGTCCTGGTGCGGACGTACACCGGGAAGGTCGTCGTGAAGAAGGCCACCGCCATGGCGGCCGCCCCCTGGGGCGGGTGGCAGTCGGTCACGGTCCGCATCCCCCGCGGCTACCGCGGCGGGGACTACTGCGTGCAGGCGCGTGACCGCGCGGGCAACTACAGCACGTACTCGTGCTCACGACTGCTGCTGCGGCGGTGACGGGGCGGCGGAGAGCGATCACGCGCCCGCGCAGGTGCGAGCGGCCAGCAGCCGTACGGCCGAGTGCTGCTGGGGGAGTGCTGCTGCGGCGGTGAGACCACCCAGCTCCGAGCGGGACGTCGTCCACCAGTGCTCGCGCGCCTCGTCGCAGAGCCGTTCCACGAGAACCAGGTCCACCTGCAGCCGCCAGGCGTCGAGGGTGGCGACATCGGGGAGGTGGCCACCGTCGGCACTGCGGGTGAGCCGCTGCCCTGTGTTCCCGAAAACCCTTGTCACATCATGGTTATCGGCACATGAGGGCCGAAACTGGACCGCGCCCGGCTGGTGGGGGCCGTCACACGCGTGCTTGCGCTGCAACGCGTGAACGTCCGAGGCGCGATGATCGCCGCCGGCAGCCGCATCACCCGTGCGGGGGACCCTCACCATCCGGGCCCGGCGAGGGCGGACCGACACCTCTGCACACGACTCTCCCTGCCGCAGTGACGCCCGTCGCCACCCAGCGCCAGGGCACGGCGTTTGCCCGGCGGGGGCGCGGGCGTGTAGCACTGACGGGTCGGTCCGGCGGTCGGGCCGCCGGACCGGACCCGGAGGTGGCGATGGACGACGCCGGTGCGATGCGGCTGGGACCCCGGCGCGACGAGGTGCTCGAGCGCGCCACGGACATGGTGCGCGCCGCCTGGGCGTCGTTCGACGCTGCCCGCGAGGTGGAGCCCGCCGTCGACGACGAGGTCCGCGCGCTGATGGCCGAGCCGCTTCCCCGGTCGGGGCGCGACCCGCTGGACGCGCTGGCCGACGCGGCCCTGGTCCTGGACCGGTCGCTGGCCCAGGCCCGCCCCCGCTACCTGGCGTACGTCGGATCCAGCGGGCTGGAGGTGGGGGCGGTCGCGGACCTGCTCGCCCACTCGTACGACATCAACCTCGCGGTCGACGCGGGTGCCGCGACGCTGCTGGAGCACCAGACCGTCGCGTGGCTGGCGCAGTTCCTCGGCTTCCCGGCGGCCGCCGGCTCGTTCACCAGCGGCGGCACGCTGTCCAACCTGACCGCCCTCGCCGCCGCGCGCGAGCGGGCGGTGCCGTCCTCGCGCCGGGACGGCCTCGTCGGCGTCCGGCCGGCGCTGTACTGCTCGGTGGAGGCCCACTACTCGGTCATGCGGGCCGCCGAGCTGCTCGGCCTCGGGTCGGCGTCGGTCCGCGACATCCCGATCGACCCGGTGACCCGGGGCATGCGTCCGGACCTGCTCGCCGAGCAGATCGCGGCCGACGTCGCGGACGGCGTCGTGCCGATCGCGGTGGTCGCCACGGCGGGGACGACCCTCACCGGGGCTGTCGACCCGATGCTCGAGATCGCCGACGTCTGCGCGCGGTTCGGCGGCGTGTGGATGCACGTCGACGGCGCGTACGGGCTGCCCGCCGCGGCCACCTCGCGGGCGCCGCTGTTCGCCGGGCTGGACCGCGCCGACTCGGTGTCGGTCGACGCGCACAAGTGGATGTTCGTGCCGAAGGCGTGCAGCGCAGTCCTCGTCCGTGACCCGGTGACGCTGACCGACACGTTCTCGCACGACGAGGCCTACATGCCGCACGAGGGCGTGATCCCCAACTCCGTGGACATGACGCTGGAGTACTCCCGGCCGCTTCGGGCCCTGAAGCTGTGGCTGGCGTTCCGGGTGCACGGCGCCGAGGAGTTCCGCGAGGCGTTGGAGCGCAACCTGACCCAGGCGCGGATGCTCTACCGGCTCGCCGCGGCCGCCCCGGACTTCGAGGTGCTGCCGACCCCGCCGGCGCTGTCGATCGTGCCGCTGAGGCACCGGGTCGAGGGCTGCCCGGACCCCGACGCGCACAACCTCGCGCTGACCGCGGCGCTGCAGGACGACGGCCGGGTGTACGTGTCACCGGCCGTGATCGACGGCGGCCAGTGGCTGCGCCCCTGCTTCACCAACGTGCGCACCACCGCGGGCGACGTCGAGGTGTTCCTCTCGGTGGCGCGCGAGCTCGGTGGCCGGCTGTGCCCCGATCACGTGTGACACTGGACGGACCGACACTGGAACGACTCACCCCCCGCCGTCCCGCGTGAGGAGCGCACACCTCGTGGATCCCGCCAGCACCCCGCAGTCCGCCGCCCACCCGACCCGGCGTCGCCGGGTCGCCGCCGCCTCCACCGCAGGTGGTCTGGCCCTGGCGCTGTCGCTGTCGACGATGGGCGCGCTGGCCTGGGCCGGGGCCGCCCAGGCCTCCGGACCCGTCCCGCGCGCCGACGGCTCCACCAGCACCACGGGGTCGGGGGAGCCGGCCGGGGTGACGACGTCCGGGACCGCGTCCGGCGACACCTCGTCCGGAACTCCGATCGACGGCACCACCGGGACGCCGACGGACACCGCCTCGCCGTCCGGGACCTCGGCGAGCCCCACCCCCACCTCGACGCCGACCCGGCGCTACACCCTGACGCTGTCGGTCAGCAGCAACACCGCTCGCGTCGGCAGCCCCGTACGCCTGCGCCTGGTGGTGAAGCCCGCGGCCGCCGCCGTCGGCAAGCGGGCCCTGCTGCAGCAGCGCACGGCCAAGGGGAGGTGGCAGGACGCCGGGACGATCA
Source organism: Candidatus Nanopelagicales bacterium (assembly GCA_041393815.1). Classification (NCBI taxonomy): domain Bacteria; kingdom Bacillati; phylum Actinomycetota; class Actinomycetes; order Candidatus Nanopelagicales; species Candidatus Nanopelagicales bacterium. Next base: position 869,507 of record JAWKJK010000002.1, read on the forward strand.
AGATCGGCGCCAAGGGCGTCGGCACCCGCAAGCTGCGGTCCGGCGCGCCCGCGCTGGTCTACTTCCGGGCCCTGATGCCCCGCGACGACCAGGCGCTCAAGGGGGCGTCGAAGCTGACCTGGGTGGTCTGGTACCGCGGCTGACCCGCGACGGGTCGGCGTGTCGGCGGGGTGGTGGGTCGGCGGGGTTCTGGCCGGCGGCCCGTTACCGGTGCCCGCGGTGACCCGTACGCACCTGCAGCCCCACCACCCCCCACCGGTGCCACGTACGGCCACGCGCGCGGCGGGTGTGGCTGGTCCTGCGTTCCACCAGCGGTGGGGAGGGCTGGTGGGCTGGTGGGCTGGTGGGCCGGTGGGTGGGGCGGGTCGGGTCAGGAGAGGGACTCGTAGATCCGGGCCAGCCGGGCCCGGGACCGCTGGCGCTCCTCGCCGAGGCGCAGCGTCGAGCGGTAGTCGGCCAGCACGTCCTGCAGCAGTTGCGCGCCGAAGTCCGACGCGGTCTGGATCTCGTCCGGGTCGACCTGCTGGTCGTTGAGGTACTGCAGCACCAGCGCGTCGCCGTCGGGCAGGAACTCGGGGAACACCCCGCAGAACGAGAAGCCCAGCTCGCGCAGCCCCGAGCCGTACGCCGCGGTCCCCGGGTCGGCCAGCGGCAGGTGCAGCCGGATCACGTCGAACCGGTGCAGGCACAGCTCCCGCACCTGGTTCTGGACCGCGGAGATGAAGTCGCGTCCGTAGGTGACGACCCGGACCAGCCCCGTCCGTGCCTCGGCCTTCAGCTGCAGGTCCAGCTCGGAGCGCTCCGGGGCGTCGGCCGGCGTGCGGGCGCCGGGGTCGACCAGGACGCGCGGGAGGTTCGCGTTCTGGTAGATCGTCTCGACCCGCTCCCGGTAGTGCGGTGGCACGTGCACCGACCGCTCCGGCTCCTGCCCGGCACCCGCGTAGACCCACACGACGGCCTTGCGGCCGCGGGTCTCGTCGTCGATGTCGCGGAAGGACAGCGACGGCAGCTGCGCGGCCAGCAGCACCCCGACCTCGTGGCCGCCGTACTTCAGGGCGATCTTCTGGCTCGCCGGGTGCACGGTCACACAGGCGCTGTACTGGCCGATCATCCCTTGGGCCAGCAGCCGCATCCCGTGCTGCAGCGTCAGCTGCCCGGCGATGTGGAAGCGGCGGTAGGCGGGGTCGACGACCAGCTCGCCGATGACGCCGACCTTCGCGTCCGGCCGGTCGACCGAGGAGCTGACGTGGCCGATCAGCCGGTCGTCCACGGTCGCCACGGTGCCGATGTGCAGTCCGGCCCGGACCAGCTCGGCCAGCCGGTCCGGCTCGTACATCTCCTCCGCGTAGTAGGCCGTGAACCCGTAGCACCGGTGGAACAGCCGGGCGACCTCCAGGGTGTCCTCCGGCTCCAGCGGCCGGTAGGCGATGCGCTCGGCGACGTCGTCGGGCACCTCCTCGACCGGGGCCTCGCCGGCCTCGTCCAGCTCGGCCCGGACGTTGGCGTAGTGCAGCCGCTTGACCAGCTCGGCCCGGTTGCCCTGGCGGCCGAGCGCCGCGAAGGACAGCTCGTCGGCGAAGCCCAGGCGCACCAGTTCGGTCAGCCGCGGCGGCTGGGCCCCCGGCCGGGTCAGGTGCGACGGGGCACCGGCGTCGGTGACCACGACCGCGACCGCGCCCGCGCGACGCTCCAGCGCCACGTCGATGTCGAGGACGGACTCGTCGGGGAAGCCCTCCGCCGCCACCGACAGGCACAGCTCCTGGGTGAGCGCCCGCAGCCGGGCCGCGTCGTCGAGACCGAGGCCGAGGACGAGTGCGGCGTCGCCGACGACACCCCCGGCGAGGGGGAGCGCAGCCCGGTCGGACAGGTGCAGCCGGCACCACTGGGCCGGCTGGGCCTCGGCCGGTGGCCCGGAACCGTCCGGACCCGGTGCGCCCCCGGCCACCTCGCGCGGTGCGTCCGTCATGACCGACTCCCTCCATCGTCGGGTCGGGACCCGCCCGCCCCACGACCGTTCCTCTCGGCGCGACGCTCGCGCATCCGGCGCGCCCGGTCCTCCAGGTCCGCGAAGCCCTCGGAGCCGACGATCTCGTCGACCCGCTGCCGACGGGCCCCCTCGTCGATGCGCACCTGCAGTGCGGCGACCTGGTCGCGCAGGGTCGCCTCCCGCGCCTGCACCTCGACCGCCATCGCGTCGAAGCGGCGGGCCATCCGGCCCAGCTCGTCGGAGCGCCTCGTCACCGGCTCGAGCCGTTCGGCGTCGTACTCCCCGCGCTGCAAGTCGTCCGCGGCCGCGTCCAGCCGGGAGATCGGGTCGGCCAGCCGCCGCGCCGTGACCCAGGCGACCAGCGCCGCGCCCAGGGCCACCAGCGCGGCCAGCCCCAGGCTGACCGCCACGTTGCGGGCGATGAACTCGGTGGCATTCGCGATGGACGTCCGGATCACCACCAGCCGGGTTTCGGGGCGGGACACCGTCGCGATGGTGGTGAGCGTGGTCCCCTCGACCATCACCGGCTGGGGGTTCTCCGGTGTGGCCTGCGCGAGCAGCTCCTCCAACGTGTCCACGTCGGGTGGCTCCACCCCCCGGTCCCCCTGCTGCACCACCACGTTGCGGTCCTCGTCGAAGACCGTGATCGCCTCGATCTCCCCGTCCTGGCGGACCAGCTGGTCGACCACCTCCCCTGTGGTGTCGTCGGCGATGTGTGCCACGAGCCGGGCGGCGTCGCGGGCGTCGTCCACGACCAGGTCGATCTGCCGCGCCCGGCTCATCAGCGTCGTGCTGACCGCCAGGACCGCGCTGGCCAGCAGGGTCAGCAGGACCAGGCGGAGCACGTACCGCTGGCGGATCGTCATCGGGTGGCGGTCAGCCTCGCCGCGAGCGCGGCGACGCCGCGGGACCAGGGGTGGTCGGGGTGGGAGAGCGAGAACAGCCCCGACGACGCGTTGCCGGCCACGTCCTCGCTGAGCGGCAGCGCGGCGACCACCGGCAGGCCGTACGCCGTACGCACCCGCTCCACGACGATCTCGGGGTCGATGCCGGCGTAGATCTTGTTCACGATGAGGACCCGGTCCGGTACGCCCAGGCGGGCCGCGACGTCGAGGGTGACGGCCGTGCCCTGGTAGTCCTGGTTGTCCGGGCGCAGGATGACCACGAGCACGTCGCAGATCGCGCTGGTCAGCAGGGTCTCCTCGTTCAGTCCCGGGTGCGTGTCGATGAGAAGCACGTCCAGGTCGTACGCGGAGCCCAGCTCCAGCAGCGCGTCGTTGAGCCGCTCGACGTCGTAGCCGCTCTGCAGGATCGCGGTGATGTCCTGCGGCTTCACCGAGGACGGCACCAGCAGCAGCCGCCCCTTCGGGTCCCCCGGCAGCCGGTCGGTCACGTCGGTCGCGACGTCGGTGATGGCGGCTGTCCCGTCCAGGAACTCGTTGAGCGTGTGGTCCGGCCGGGCCTCGTCCCCGAACCCGAACAGCACGTGGATTCCCGGCGACTGGATGTCGGTGTCGATCACCCCCACGCGACGGCCGGCCTCGGCCAGCTGGCCGGCGACGTTCGCGGTGATGTTGCTCTTGCCGGTGCCCCCGCGGAACGAGTGGACCGCCACGATCATCGTCATGCGTCGCTCCCGTGGGTGGCCGTGGTGTCGGGGTCCTTGACCAGGCAGCGGGCGCAGAGCATCGCCCGCAGGTCGTCGATCCGGAACGGTTTGGCGAGAAAGGCGTCCATCCCTGCCTCGCGGCAGGCCTCCTCGTCGGCAGCGTACGCGCCCGCGGTCAGGGCGATGACGTACGCGCGGTGGCCGGACTCGTGGGCGCGGATCTGCCGGGTGGCGGACAGGCCGTCCAGGTCGGGCATCCGCACGTCCATCAGGACCACGTCGTAGTCCCGGGAGGTCGCCTGCCGCACGCCGTCGAGCCCGCCCTCGGCCAGGTCCACCTCGTGGCCCAGCCGCTCGACCTGCCGGGAGGCGACCAGGCGGTTCACCTCGACGTCGTCGACGACGAGGACGCGCAGCCGGTTGGGGAGCAGGCAGGACTCGCAGGACATCGGGGTGGCGACCGGGACCGGAGGGTCGGTCAGGCGCAGCGGCACGGTGAGGGTGAAGGTGGTCCCCGCGCCCGGCGCGCTGGACCAGGCCACCGTCCCTCCCATCAGCTCGACCAGCTGGCGGACGATCGCCAGCCCGAGCCCGGTGCCCCCGTAGACCCGGCTCGTCCCCTCGTCCGCCTGACCGAACGGCTGGAACAGGAAGTCACCGGCGTGGTCGGGCAGCCCGATCCCGGTGTCGGAGACCTGCAGCCGGACCGATGCCGTCAGCGGCGAGGGGGCCGGGTCGTTCGGCCCCGACTCCGGCACCCACGCGCGGACCCGAACCCCGCCCTCCGGGGTGAACTTCAGGGCGTTCGACACCAGGTTCCACAGCACCTGGCGCAGTCGGGCGGAGTCGCCCACCACCCACTGCGGGACCCCGGGCGCCAGGTCGAGGGACAGCTCCAGCCCGCGTTGCTCGGCGGAGGTGGCGAACGACCCCACGGCGGTCGTCAGCTCCGCGTGCAGGTCGAACGTCCGGACCTCGAGGGTGAGCTGGCCGGCCTCGACCTTGCTGAGGTCCAGGATGTCGTTGACCAGGGTGAGCAGGTGACTGCCGCTGCTGCGGATCAGGTCGACGTACTCCCGCTGGTGCGGGTCGAGCGGGGACTGCCCGAGCATGTCGGCGACCCCCAGGACCCCGTGCAGGGGTGTGCGGATCTCGTGACTCATCATCGCCAGGAACCGGGACTTCGCCTGGCTGAGCTCCTCGGCCCGGTCCAGCGCCCTGCGCAGCTCCTCGGTCCGCTCGGCCACCTCGCGCTCGAGCCCGTCGGCCTGGGCGGCCAGCCGGCGGTTGGCCTCCCACAGCTCGCGGCTCTTGTCCTCCAGCAGCCGCTCCGCCTCCTGGCGGGCCACCCGCTCCCGCTCGGCTCGACGTCGCAGCCGGTCCGCGAGCGCGGCGGAGTCCGGCGACTCGCTCACGCGCGCACCTCCGAGCGCTCGGCTGGCCTGCGTACCGGACGCTACCCGTCGCGGCACCCGCGTGTCCCGGAGCGGGGAGTGCCCGAGCCGCGGCAGGGCGCGCGGCTACAGTGCGGCCTCGTGGAGGGGGTGGTCGTGTGAAGGGTGTCATCTTCACCGAGTTCCTGCAGATGGTGGAGACGGTGCAGTCCCCCGACCTGGTGGACGAGCTGATCGACTCCGTCGACCTGCCCTCCGGTGGCGCGTACACGGCCGTGGGCACGTACGACCACGCCGAGATCGTGGCCCTGGTGACGGAGCTGTCGCAGCGCACCGGGATCCCCGTGCCCGACCTGCTGTCGGCCTTCGGGGAGTTCCTGTTCGGCCGCTTCGTCGAGCTCTACCCCTCGTTCTTCGAGGGCCAGGACGACCCGATGGACTTCCTGTCGTCCATCGAGGACGTCATCCACGCCGAGGTGCTCAAGCTCTACCCCGACGCCCAGCTTCCCCGGATCGACGCGGAGCGGCACGGCGACGACGAGCTGGAGCTGGTCTACCGCTCGCCGCGCCGGATGGGGGACGTCGCGGAGGGCCTGTGCCGGGGGGCGCTGACCCACTTCGGGGTGACGGACACGATGACCATGCGACGCGAGGACGTCGAGGGCGACGACCCGCACGTCCGGTTCACGCTGACCCGGTGACCCCGCTGACCCGGTGACCCCGCTGACCCGGTGACCCCGCGATCGGGTGGCTAGCCGAGGATGCCGGCATCCTCGTCGAGCGCGCCGCTGGGATCGTCGTACGGCGGCACGTCCGGCGGCAGCGCGAACAGCGCGGGATCGCGCTGGTAGGCGCGGAAGAAGCACAGGATGTAGCCCATCCGCTCCCGGAACTCCTGCCAGCTCGGCGCGTCGGAGCGGCTGGTGTCGGACAGGGCCTGGTCGTACGCCTGGGCAAGGTCCCGGATCCGCTCGTCGGGCAGGTCGTCGAGGACGTCGGGCCACTGGCGGCCGCCCAGGTAGCGCGGCCGGGGTACGTCGCGGCACACGTCGAGCTCGCCATCGGGGATCCCCAGGGAGACGAACCTGGTCGCCACGATGGCCGCGAGTCCGCCGAGCGGGATGGCTGAGTCCACGAAGTCGTCGGCGAACCACTGCTCGTGGTGGGCCACCAGCACGTTGGCCCGCAGCATGAGCAGCGCCTGCCGCCGGTCCTGCTCCGGGCTCTCGTCCGGGTCGATCGCGGCGACCTGGGCATAGCAGTCGAAGGCCTCCGCGACCTCCGGGGTGCCGGTGAGCAGCGGGTCGGCCGCGACCCGGGCCCGCAGGTCGGCCGCGGGCACCTCGCCCGCGAGGTCGAGGAACCGGACGAAGCGGGGCCCGATGTCGGCGATGATCGCGCGGTTGCCGTCCGCGACGGCACCGGCGCCCCACCGGACCGGGACCGCGTCGCCGCGGATGAAGCGCCCGGCGGTGGCGCTGGCCCAGGTGCCGAACGTGAGCCAGTTGGCGTCGCGCCGGCCCACCACGTCGGCGACGCCCTCGGACAGCGCGAAGTAGGTGCGCGTGATCGCGAAGTTGCGGCGCACCGGGTCCTCGTCCGCGACGATCCGGGCCAGCCGGTCGCGGGACAACGGGGCGGACACCCGGCCAAGGTAGCCGAGACCCCGCTCGCGCCGGGCGCGGTGACGGCAGACTGGCGGGGTGCGCACAGAGCCTGCCGTCGACCGGCTGCCCGGCGCCCTGGGTACGTCGCCGCCGGGCACCGGGCTGCTCCCCGGTGCCGACTTCGTCCCGGCCGCCGAGCTCGCGACGCACCGGCAGGAACTGTGGGGCCGCCAGCGGGAGAAGGTGGCGGCGACGTCGCCGTTCCTGCGGGAGGCCTGGGCCGGGGTGGACCCGCCCGAGCGGCTGGACGACCTGCCGCTGCTGCCGATGGTGGACAAGTCCGCGCTGCGGGCGGACCAGCGCGAGCACGGCCCGTTCGGCCGCTACCTCGCCGCCGAGCCCACCGTGGTGGCCCGGGTGCACCGCACCGGCGGCACGACCGGCGAGGCCATGAACCTCGCCCTGTCCGCGGCGGACGCCGCCCAGACCGCGATCGTCGGCGGCCGGGCGCAGCACGCGTCCGGCCTCGGCCCCGGTCACCGGGTCGTGCACTGCCTCAACTACATGCTCTGGATGGGCGGCTACACCGACCATGCGTCGCTGGAGGCGACGGGGGCCACCGTGGTCCCCTTCGGCGTCGGGGGCACCGAGCTGCTGGTCCGCACCATCCGCGAGCTCGCCATCACCGCGATCTCCTGCACGCCGTCGTACCCCGCGGTCCTCGAGCAGGTCGTGCACGACGCGTTCCCCGGGCTGCGGCCGCGGGACCTCGGCCTGCGGCTGGGGCTCTTCGGCGGAGAGGCCGGGCTGGACGACTCCGCGTTCCGTGCCCGGCTCGAGCGGACCTGGGGCTTCGCCGTGCGCAACTCCAACTACGGAGTCACCGACGTCATCTGCAACACGGCCGGGCAGTGCACCCACCAGGACGACCTGCACCTGGTCGGGCTGGACGTGCTGCACGCCGAGCTGGTCGACCCCGACGACGGCGCGGTGCTGCCGTGGGAGGCCGGAACGACGGGGGAGCTGGTGCTGACCCACCTGGCCCGCGAGTGCCAGCCGCTGGTGCGATTCCGGACCGGCGACGTCGTCGTGCTCACGTCGACCGAGCCCTGCGCGTGCGGGCGCACGGCGCCGCGGCTGCGGGTCGTCGGGCGCAGCGACGACATGGTGGTGATCCGGGGGGTGAACGTGTTCCCGAGCTCCGTGACCGCGGTCGTCAACGCGGTGGCGCACACGTCGGGGGAGTACCGGATCCGGCTGGTGGGTCCGCCGCCATACGACCGGCTCCCGCTGGAGGTCGAGCTGTCACGTGACGCCGGCGCGGGCACGGCGGACCTGGCGGCGGCCATCGCCGCCGAGGTGGGGGAGCTGGCCAAGCGGGACCTGCGGGTCACCGCGGCCGTGACGGTGGTGGCGCACGGGACGCTGCCGCGCAGCGAGGGCAAGACCCGACGGGTGGTGCGTGAGCCATGACGGAATCCCCGGCCCCGGTGGTGCTGTCGGAGCGGAGCGGCGCGGTGCGGACCATCACGCTCAACCGTCCGGAGCGGCTCAACGCCATCACCCCGCAGCTGGTCGACGCGCTCGTTGCCGCGCTGACCGAGGCGGACGGCGACCCGGAGACCCGCGCCGTCGTGCTCACCGGCGCCGGGCGAGCGTTCTGCGCGGGTGACGACCTGAAGGACCTCGACGCCCAGGTGGGCGACGAGGAGCAGGTGCGGGCCTACGTCGAGACGATCCAGGACGTCACCCGGGCACTGCTGGGGTCCCGGCTGGTGGTGGTGGCGGCGGTCCGCGGCTGGGCCGTCGGCGGCGGCCTGGAGTGGGTGCTCAACTGCGACCTGGTGGTCTGGGGCGACCGGGCCCGGGGGTTCTTCCCCGAGCTGGGGCTCGGGCTGTTCCCGACCGGCGCTGCCACGCTGCTGCTGCCGCGGCTGGTCGGCCTGCCCCGGGCGGCCCGGCTGCTCCTGCTCGGCGAGCGGATCGACGCGGAGCGGGCGGAGCGGTGGGGGCTGGCCAGCGAGGTCGTGCCCGAGGACGAGGTGCCGGCCCGCGCCGCGCGGATCGCCGAGGCGGTCGCCGGGCTGCCGCCGGGCCGGGTGGCGGACCTCAAGCACGCGCTGGTGCGTGCCCCGTACGCCGACCCCGCGGCGGCGATGGCGTGGGAGACCGAGGCGACGGTGCGCGGGTTCCTCGACCCGGACACGCCCGGCCGCGCCGCTCGCTGAGACACGACCCGCCAGCAGCACGTGGGCGGGACACGCCGTGGTAGTTCGCACAATGATCCGCAGAGCGGATCGTCTGCCCGAGGATGGGGGACGTGGTGACTGAGTCTGCGTCGACAGCCCGGCCGGGGCTGGTCCCGGTCGCAGTGACGGCCGTGCTGTCGCTGCCGCTGGGGCTGGGCGTGCTGTTCCTGGTCCAGGGCGGCATCGCCGCGGTCTGGGAGCGTTCCGAGGACCAGCCCCTCCCGGCCTGGTACGTCCTGGCCGTCCCCGTGGTGGCGGCGCTGCTCGTCTACGCCGTCCGCCGGCTACTGGGTGACGACGGGCACTCGCCGCTGGGGGGCATCAAGGTCGCGGCGCTGACGCCCCAGCAGTACGTCAACGTGATCCTGGCCATCCTGCTCACCCTCCTCGGCGGCCTCGTCCTGGGCCCCGAGGTCGCGATGGTCTCCACGGGCGGGGTGACCGGGGTCGTGGTCGCGCGGCTGGCCCACAGCGAGGCCACCGAGAAGCTGGCCATGGTGGGCGCGCTCGCCGCCCTGCTCGCGCTGTTCGTCGCCCCCGTGCTGACCGGGTCGGTGGCCGTGGAGCCCGCCCAGCAGACCCTGACCTGGTCCGGCCTGCTGGTGGCCGTACCGGCGGCGGCCGCCGCGACCCTCGCGGTCCAGCTGTCCCGCGCGGGCGGCTGGCTGCTGCTGCGGGCCGCCGGGGCCGGGCCGAGCCTGTGGGCGCTGGTCCTGACCGCGCTCGTCGTCGGCGGCGCCGCGCTGGCGATGCGGGCCGCCACCGGGGCCGACGTGATGTTCGTGGTCACCTCCGGGGAGGGCCAGATCCGCGCGCTCGCGCAGGAGACGTCGGTGGCGACCGTGCTCGCCGTGCTCGTCGCCAAGGTCGTGGCGTACGGCTTCTCGCTGGGTGCGGGGTTCCGCGGCGGCCCCTTCTTCCCGGCCATGTTCGTGGGGGCGGCGGCCGGGATCGCCACCGCGCTGGCGATCCCCGGCGGCCTGCCCGTGGGCGCCGCCGCGGTGACCGGCGTCGTGGCGGCCACGGTCGCGACCGCCCCGATGGGGTGGCGCACCGTGGTGATCCTGGGCGCGGTGATCGGCTTCGCGTTCGGCTCGTGGCCGCTGGTGCCGGTCGCGCTGGTCGGGGCGGTGATCGCCCGGCTTCTGCCCCGGTGGGGCGACCTCCCAGCGACGTCCGACGCGCCGGCCTCACCGGGCGGCACCGACGACCCCGGCTCCGGGTCCCCGGCGGGACCGGCCGGGCCGACCACCGCGAAGGGCACCGGATGAGCCTGGTCCGTACCGAGCGCGACGGGGCCGTCGCCGTCCTCACGATGACGAACGGGGCCCGGCTCAACGCGCTCGGCTCCGCGCTGATCGCCGACCTCCTCGCCGCCCTCGACGGCGCCGAGGAGGACGGCGTGCGGGCCCTCGTCCTTCGTGCCGAGCCGGGCGTGACGACCTGGTCGGCCGGTCATGACATCGAGGAGCTGCCCACCGACGGCCGCGACCCGCTGATGTGGACCAACCCGCTGGAGATGCTGCTGCGCCGGGTGCGGGACGTCCCGTACGCCGTGATCGCCGCCGTCGAGGGCGGCGTGTGGGGCGGCGCGTGCGATCTGGCCATCACCTGCGACCTGGTCGTGGCCGTGCGTACCGCCACCTTCGCGATCACCCCGGCCAAGCTCGGGGTCCCGTACAACACCGCCGGCGTCGCCCACTTCCTCGGCGCGCTTCCGCTGCACCGGGTGAAGGAGATGTTCTTCACCGGGAACCCGATCACGGCGGACACCGCGTACCAGTTCGGGCTGGTCAACCGCCTCGTCGGGGACGAGGTGGAGATGGCGGGGGAGGCGCTCGCGCTCGCGCGGGTGGTCGCCGAGCGGGCGCCGCTGGTCATTCGCAGCACGAAGGCGGAGTTCACGGCCCTGACCGACGCCAGCCCGATGACGGCGGAGATCTTCGAGCGGCTGACGTCGCTGCGGCGGGACGCCTGGCGCAGCGAGGACTTCCAGGAGGGGATCCGCGCGTTCCACGAGCGCCGCGCCCCCCGCTTCACCGGCCGCTGACCCCCGGCGCCGATACCTCGCGCCGCAGCCCTGCTCGACCCACTGGTGGAACCTTGGACCGGCCCTGCGGCCGGGATGGCGGGACGAGCGTTCCACCTGGGGTGACGGGTGGGGTGGGTGTGTCGGGAGGGGGCGCGCGGGTCCGCGGAGGGGGCGCGCGGGGTCCGCGGAGGGGGTTCAGGAGTGTCGCGCGAGCCCCGGCTCGACGCACTGGTGGAACCGTGTGCCAGTCCGTCGGGCGGAATGGCGGGACCTGCGTTCCACCGGGGGTGACGGGTGGGGCGGGTGCGTCACGTGGCCCGAGGGGGCGGTCCTGGGGCGGGGGCCGTCAGGTGCTCGACTCGTCGTCCACGGTCAGCTCGGTCTCCCCGGTCGTCAGCTCCGCGTCGTCGGTGTCGTCGAGCTGGCCACCGAGGCGCTCCAGCGGCGGCAGGTCGTCCACCGCCATCGCGGAGTCCGGGACCGGCACGCCGTCCGCGTCGGTCTCCGTGGCCTCGTACTCGCGGTCCTGCTCGGCGTCGAGCCGCCGGCGCGCGGCGGCCGCCTGCTCCTCGGTCAGCCCCGGGGGCGGGTCCTGCAGCGACATGGTGCGCTCCTCGGTCGGGGGCGTACGGGCCGGGGAACGACGCGGCCCGGGGCCGATGCTACGGACCCGGGCCGCAGGAGTCGCTGCGTCAGCGCCGGCCGATCGCCCGACGGACGACCTCGCTCAGCGCTCGCCCTCGGGGGCGGTGGCCGGGGTCTCCCGCAGCCGGTGCGTCTCGTCGATGATCTCCGCCGCGCGGTCGCGCAGCGCGCCGGAGTGGGCCTCGAAGTGGTGGGCGCAGAAGAGGAGTTCCGAGCCACTCACCAGGACGACGCGGACGTAGGCCTGGGCGCCGCAGCGGTCGCAGCGGTCGGCGGCGGTGAGTGACGTGGCGGGCGCCAGCGTCGCGGCCATCGGGCACCTCCTCATGTGCTCTCGACTCGGGTCAACAGTCTGGCACCCGTCCGGGCTTCCCGCCCTCGCGCATTCGGTCGGTTCGCCCACGGCGGACAGCCCGTCCTGCCCGGGTCTGACGGCCCTGACCTGCGGATACGTTCCGCGCCGACACGACGTACGGGAACGTGACGCCCGTCACACCCCGGGCGTGTCGGCCCGCGCGACCATCCCCCGCGCGCCCTCGACGGCGGCGTCGGACCGCGGCGTTAGCCTGTCCGCGCACGCCCCGTCGGGTGCCGCCCGCGCCCCACGTCCCCCGCCGAGCCCCGGCTCGCGCCGACCCACCGGAGCCCCGCACCGTGACCGCCGAGCCGACCGAGCCGCCCGCCCCCACGCCGGCACCCCGCCGGTCCCGCGCCGGCTCCTCCGGACGGGGCCGGTCGGCCGACGCCTCCGGCTACTCCGCCCGGCACCTGGCCGTGCTCGAGGGGCTCGAGGCGGTCCGCAAGCGCCCGGGTATGTACATCGGGTCCAACGACGGCCGCGGGCTGATGCACTGCCTGTGGGAGATCCTCGACAACGGCGTCGACGAGGCGCTGGCCGGGCACTGCACTCGGATCGAGGTGGACCTGTTCGCGGACGGGTCGGTCCAGGTGTCCGACAACGGCCGGGGGATCCCGGTCGACGTGGAGCCCAAGACCCGGTTGACCGGGGTCGAGGTCGTCATGACCAAGCTGCACGCGGGAGGCAAGTTCGGGGGCGGCTCCTACACCGCCTCGGGTGGCCTGCACGGCGTGGGCGCGAGCGTGGTCAACGCGCTGTCTGCGCGGCTCGACGTCGAGGTCGACCGCGGCGGCAAGGTCCACACGATGTCCTTCCGCCGCGGCGTGCCGGGGCTGTTCGACGGCGACGGGCCCGATGCGGGCTTCTCCCGCAAGGGCGGTCTGCAGGTGGTCGGCCGGTGCTCGCGGACCAAGACCGGCACCCGGGTGCGCTGGTGGGCCGACCGTCAGGTGTTCACCCCCGACGCGGGCTACGACGTGCAGGCCCTGCGCGAGCGGGCCCGGCAGACGACGTTCCTCGTCCCCGGTCTGCTCATCGTCATCCGCGACGCGCGCGACCCCGGTGACGTGGTGGAGGAGTCGTTCCGGCACACCGGCGGCATCACCGAGTACGTCGAGCACCTCGCCGACGGCGAGCCGGTCACCGGCGTGATCCGGCTGCAGGGCCAGGGCCACTTCCGCGAGACGGTCCCGGTGCTCGACGACAAGGGCCACATGAGCGCGCAGGAGGTCGAGCGCGACCTCGGCGTCGACGTGGCGCTGCGCTGGACGTCCGGCTACGACACCGACGTCCGCTCGTTCGTCAACATCATCGCCACGCCCAAGGGGGGCACCCACGTGGCGGGGTTCGAGCGCGCGATCGTCAAGGTGTTCAACGACCAGTTGCGCGCCGCCAAGGTGCTCAAGGCCAGCGAGGACAACGTCGGCAAGGACGACGTGCTCGAGGGCCTGACCGGCGTGGTCACCGTACGGGTGGCCGAGCCGCAGTTCGAGGGGCAGACCAAGGAGGTCCTCGGCACCCCGGCGGCCTCGCGGATCGTCGCCCACGTGGTCACGAAGGAGCTGACCTCCTGGCTCACCTCGCCGCCCCGGGGCGAGAAGGCGAGCGCCCGCGGGGTGCTGGAGAAGGTCGCCAACGCGATGCGGGCCCGGGTCGCGGCGCGGCACCACCGCGACGTGCAACGGCGCAAGACCGCGCTGGAGTCGTCGTCCCTGCCGGCCAAGCTGGTGGACTGCCGCAGCGACGACGTGGAGCGCACCGAGCTGTTCATCGTGGAGGGCGACAGTGCGCTCGGCACCGCGAAGCTGGCGCGCAACGCCGAGTTCCAGGCGCTGCTGCCCATTCGCGGGAAGATCCTCAACGTGCAGAAGGCCTCCGTGGCCGACATGCTCAAGAACGCCGAGTGTGCCTCGATCATCCAGGTGATCGGCGCCGGTTCGGGCCGCACGTTCGACCTCGACCAGGTGCGCTACCAGAAGATCATCCTGATGAGCGACGCCGACGTGGACGGCGCGCACATCCGGACCCTGCTGCTCACGCTGATCCACCGCTACATGCGGCCCCTGCTCGACGACGGCCGGGTGTTCGCCGCCGTGCCGCCGCTGCACCGGATCGAGGTCGTCACCGGGGGCGGCAAGAAGAACGACGTCCGCTACACCTACTCCGATGCCGAGATGCGGGCGGTGACCGCGGACCTGGCCAAGCGGGGCAAGCGGGTCAAGGAGCCGGTCCAGCGCTACAAGGGGCTCGGCGAGATGGACGCGGTCCAGCTGCGCGAGACCACCATGGACCCGGCCCACCGCACCTTGCGCCGGATCCGGGTGAGCGACGCCGAGGCCGCGGCCGAGGTCTTCGACCTGCTCATGGGCACCGACGTGGCTCCCCGCAAGGAGTTCATCGTCGACGGCGCCTCCGGACTGGACCGCTCCCGCATCGACGTGTGACACGCCGAGAGCCCCGCCGCCGGCTGGGTCCGGGCAGCGGGGCTCTCGGCGCGCGTTCCTTGGGGTCAGCGTTCCTTGGGGTCGCGGTCCTTGAGGTCAGCGTTCCTTGAGGTCAGCGTGCGCCTGGTGCGGGGCAGGAGGCGGCGGCACCGGGCAGCCGGTGGCGCTGGCGGTAGACCGTCGGCCCGACGGCCCGCAGCACCGACCGCACCCCGGGAGCGAGCATCAGCCGGCCGACCGCGGATGCCGGTCCCCGTGCGGAGCGGAACACCTCCGCCATCGCCAGCGGGCCGACCACGTGGCTGCCGTCGGTCCGGACCAGGACCGGGCCCTCAGCCAGCTCGGCGTCGCTGACCCCGAGAGCGGCGGCGTCGACCTGCTGGAACGGCCGCAGGTCGACCGGCGGGTCGAGGCGCCGGCGGATCCGGGCCACCCCGTGGTCGCAGACGCCGCAGTCGCCGTCGTACAGCAGCGTCGGGCGGCGGGGTGTCGTCACGCGCGGCCGATCGCGGCGTAGACGTCGTCCTCGCTGACCTGCTTGGTGCAGAAGAACCAGTCCTCGCAGGTGACGCCCTCCTCCTTGCCATCCACCCGGTCCTTCGCGGTGCCGCAGGAGCCGGCAGGAGGCACGATGACCGGGTCACCGGGACGCCAGTCGGCGGGCGTCGCGACGGACAGGGCGTCCGCGGCCTGCAGGGCGACGATGACGCGCTTGAGCTCGTCGAAGTTGCGGCCCAGGCTCAGCGGGTAGTAGATGATCGTGCGGATCGTTCCCTGGGGGTCGATGACGAACACCGCGCGCACGGCCTTGGTGGAGTCCTCGCCGGGCATGATCATCCCGTACAGCCGAGCGACGTCCATCGTGATGTCCTCGATCAGCGGGAACGTCACCTCGACGTCCTTCATCCCGTTGAACTCGATCTTCTCCTTGATCGTGCGCAGCCAGGCGATGTGGCTGTAGAGGCCGTCGACCGACAGCCCGACCAGCTTGGTGTTGAGCTCGGCGAACTCGTCCTGCATGGTCGCGAACGTCATGAACTCGGTCGTGCAGACCGGGGTGAAGTCCGCGGGGTGGCTGAAGAGGATGACCCAGCTGCCGGCGAAGTCGGACGGGAAGCTGATCTGGCCCTGAGTCGTGACCGCGGTGAACGCGGGGGCGGGGTCACCGATGCGGGGCATGCTGGTGACGACGGGGGCGGCGGTCTCACTCACGGTGTTCTCCTCCGGGGTTGGGTAGCGGTCGGTCAGGGGGTGCCGCGGTGGCACTCGGGGCAGGTGCCCCAGAAGACGATCTCCGCCTCGATCCCGGTGAAGCCGTGCAGGCGCGGCGGGACGAGGCACTCCTCGCGGTCGTGGTCGCAGATGACGTCGAGCACCACTCCGCAGGAGCGGCAGATCAGGTGGTGGTGGTTCTCGATGCGGGCCAGCTCGTACAGCGCGGGGTGCCCGGCGGGCTCGATGCGGTGGACCAGACCCGCCGCCACGAGGTCCGCCAGCACGTTGTAGACGCCCTGCAGGGACGCCGTGCCGGTGCGGTCGCGGACAGCGCCGAGCACCTCCTCGGTCGACAGGTGACTGCCGGCCTGCAGCGAGCTCAGCACCGCCACCCGCGGCCCGGTGACGCGCAACCCGCTCTCGCGCAGGCGTTCGGCGGGGTCGGGGATCACGGCCCTGACACTAGCACATATTGGAATGACTCAAAACAAGGAAATACTCCATGCTGACCGCTCGGTCAGCCGGCAGTGGGATGCGTCACGGCAGGGTCCGCCGACCGGCATCGCGGGTCTGCCCGGCCTAGCGTGGACACGGCCGGCACCGGCTGGCCCGGTTCGACCGGAGGAAGGCATGCCCGACAGCCCAGCTCACGAGGGACGTCCTGCACCCACCTACCCGATCGCGGACGCGGTGACCACCCAGGCCCGGACCGTCGTCCCCGACGGGGAGCCCAGCGAGAAGCCGTTCCCCTACGAGGTCTCCCGCTACGACGAGCTCGGCCTCGGCCGGTGGGTGTACGGCCCGGGGATCCCGGTCGAGACCCGCGACGACCTCGCGCCCTCCGGACGTCGCTCCGTCGTGGGTCGGCTGCTCAGTTTCTTCACCATGACCGACGTGCACATCACCGACGAGGAGACGCCGATCCAGGCCGTCGTCTTCGGCTACCGCGGCGGAGCCTCGTCCGCGTACTCCCCGGTGATGATGTACACGACCCAGGTGCTCGACGCTGCGGTGCAGACGATCAATGCGCTGCACGCCGACGAACCGTTCGACTTCGGGATCTGCCTCGGTGATGCCGCGAACAACACGCAGCTCAACGAGCTGCGCTGGTTCATCGACGTCCTGGACGGGCACCCGATCGATCCGACCTCCGGCGACCACCCGGACGGCGAGCAGCGCCCCGACTACCAGGTGCCGTTCCAGCCGGCCGGGCTCGACCCCGAGATCCCCTGGTACCAGTCGATGGGCAACCACGACCATCTGTGGATCGGGACGCTGCCCGTGACCGACTACCTCCGGTCGTTCTACGAGGGCACGGCCATCCTCGATCTGGGGGACATCTTCACCGACCCGCGCGGGGTCGACAGCCGCGGGTTCTACACCGGTGCACTGGACGGACGAACACCCCTCGGAGACGTGGTCGGAGCCGGTCCGGTGAGCGCGTTCCCGGAGCACCCGCAGGTGCCCTCCGCGGACCCACGCCGTCGATCCCTGCGGTCGCGCGAGTGGATGCGTGAGTTCTTCACCACCACCTCGCAGCCGGTGGGGCACGGCTTCAGCCAGCAGAACATCGACGATGACGAGGCGTGCTACTCCTTCCAGCCCAGGGCCGACGTCCCTCTCACCGTTCTCGTGCTCGACGACACCCAGAGGGGCACCGAGCCCGACCGCGGTGGATTCGGGCACGGATACCTCGACCAGGCCCGGCTGGACTGGCTGGTCGGTGAGCTGGACCGCACCCGCGATGCCGGCGACGCGGTCGTGATCTGCTGTCACGTGCCGATCGGCGTGGAGAAGCCCGGGTCGTACATCGGCTGGTCGAGCGACGCCATCGTCTCCGAGGATGAGCTGGTGGCGACCTTGCACCGCTACCCGCACCTGCTCGCGTGGGTCGCGGGACACCGGCACGTCAACGCGGTGACGCCGTTCCCCTCGCCCGACCCGACGCGACCCGAGCTGGGGTTCTGGCAGGTGGAGACCTCGTCGCTGCGGGATTTCCCCCAGCAGGTCCGGCGGATCAGCATCGAGGTCAACGACGACAGCACCGTGTCGGTCGTGGCGGTCGACATCGACCCCGCCGTCTGCGAGGGGACCCCGGCGCACCGGTCGCGCGGGTACGCGGTGGCGGCGCAGCAGATCTTCGACAACCCCATCGGCCTGCTGCCCAGCGGCTCGACGAACGTGGAGCTCGTGACGCCCGTCCCGCCCCGGGTCGCCGACCGACTACGGGCCTGCCTGGCGGTCACCCGGTGACGCGCCCGGACCCGGGGCCGTCGCTCCCGGGGGGCGAGATCGATGACACCGGGCCCTTCGGGGCATGGCTCGAGGGCGTCCGCTCGGCGTTGCGGGGGGATTCCGAAGCCGACGTCCCGTGCGGCACCTGCACGGCCTGCTGCCGGGCCGGGCAGTTCGTCCACATCGGGCCGGACGAGGCCGACGCCCTGGCCCGCATCCCGGGCGAGCTGTTGTTCCCGGCGCCCGGGCTGCCCCCCGGCCACGTGCTCCTCGGGTACGACGAGCAGGGCCGCTGCCCGATGCTGGCCGAGGACGGCTGCAGCATCTACGCCGACCGGCCGCGCACGTGCCGCAGCTACGACTGCCGAGTGCTCGTGGCGGCAGGCCCGAGAGCCAGTCGCGATGCGCCCGCACCGGTGGCCGAGCGGATCCGCCGGTGGCGGTTCGACGTCACCGACGACGAGGACCGGGTCCGGTTCGCGGCGGTGCGGTCAGCCGCGGAGTTCCTGGCGTCAGCGGACGCGCCCGACGACGTGGCCGTGCCGACGACGGGCCTGGGGCTGGCGCTCATGGCCCTCGCCGTGCACGAGGCGTTCCTGCAGGCCGGTCCCGACATGCGGCTCGTCCCGAGAACGCCGGCAGCTCATCAGGTGTGGCAGCTCGCGCGCCTCACACGTCGACCGGGTTGAGCCGGCCGGTGCGCACGTCGTAGACCGCCCCGGCGACCGTGACGTCGGGTGCCAGCAGCGGGAACGAGCGGACCCGGACGACGTCGGTGACCAGGGCGGACTCCTGGTCGTCGACGGTACGGAACTCGATGCTGCGCGTCTCCACGCCGTAGCGCTCGCGGATCGTCGCGTGGATCTCCGCCTCGGGCGCCGACGCCATCTTGCAGTCGGTGTGCGGGAGGATGAGAATCCGCCGGACGCCGAGCAGGAACGTGGCGAGGGCGAGCGTGCGCAGGACGTCGTCCGTCACCCGGGCTCCTGCGTTGCGCACGATCTTCACGTCCCCCGCGGACATGCCGAGCAGGCCGAGCGGGTCGATCCGGGAGTCGATGCAGGTGACGACGGCGAGGCCGCGAGCGGCCCGGCCACCGAGCTCGGAGGCCTGGAACGCGTCCGCGTAGGCGGCGTTGGCCGCCAGCACGTCGCGGAACTCGTCGGCGGGGAACGGATGGCGTTCTGCGGTCCTCGACAGCGGCACCCGCGCAGGCTATCCGGGTGCTAGCCGCCCGCCGCCGAGGGGGACGGCCTGCCCTCGCGCGCGTGCTCCAGCAGCAGCTCCCGCCAGGACCGCGCGGGAGGCGCCGGGGGTACGTCCACCTCGACCCAGCCGTCCTCACTCACCCGGCACTCGTAGGTCGCCAGGCCCGCGGACTCGCTGCCGTGCAGCGCCCCGGTCCGCAGGTCGTAGCGCCACCAGTGCAGCGGGCAGGTGACGCTGCCGTCCCGCACCACGCCGCCCGACAGCGACCCGGCCTTGTGCAGGCAGGCGTCGTCGACGGCGTACGGATGGCCGTCCACGATGGTGACCAGGACCGCGCGGCCACCGGACTCGACCTGGCGGCAGGTGCCCTCGGGCAGGTCTGCCGCGGGTGCGACCCGGACGCGCTGCGACTCGGGAGCCGGATCGGTCACGTGACGTCCGCCTGCCGGCCACCCGAGGGCGGCACCGGTCCGCGGACCTCCGCGTAGGAACGGCCGCCGATGCCCCAGTCGTCGGCCGACACCTCGTAGATCGCCACCCGGACCCGGTCCAGGGGGACGTCCAGGGCGGACACGACGGCGTCGCTGAGCTCACGGATCAGCGCGTGCTTCTGCTCCACGGTGCGGCCCTCCACCATGGTCACGGTGACCAGGGGCATCGCGTACCTCCTCGCGTGGTCGAGCGGGATCCGTTCAGCGGCAGGCGAACTCGACGGTGCCCAGCCGGTCGAACCGGGCCACCACGGTGTCCCCGGGGGCGACCGCCACGGCCTCGGTGAGCGCGCCTGCCATGACGACCATGCCGGCTGACAGGCCCCGGCCACGGGTCGCCAGGCGGCGGACCAGCCAGGCCACGGCGGCCGCCGGGTGCCCCATCACCGCGGCGCCCGCGGCGGTGGCGACCAGCCGCCCGTTGTGCTCCAGGGTGCAGCCGACCAGCCGCAGGTCGATGCCCGCCGGCTCGGTGGCCTGGCCGCCGAGGGTGAATCCGGCCGAGGACGAGTTGTCCGCGACCACGTCGGTGAGCGTGAACTTGTAGCCGGAGAACCTCGAGTCCAGCACGTCCACCGCCGGGAAGACCGCCGACGTGGCTGCGAGCACCTGGGCCGCGTTGACCTGCGGCCCGGCGAGGTCGCGGCCGAGCAGGAACGCGATCTCCGGCTCGACCCGCGGCTGGATGAACCGGTCGCACACCAGCGCCTCGCCGGTGTCGATCTGCATGTCGTCGGTGAGCCAGCCGTACAGCGGCTCGTCGACGTTCATCTGCCGCTGCTTCGCGACGCTGGTGAGTCCCAGCTTCGCCCCGACCACGACCGCGCCGTCGGCCACGCGGGCCGCCACGACGGAGTCTTGGATGCCGTAGGCCGTCGGCACGTCGAGCCCGGGGACGGCGTCGGTGATGGGGGCGATGCCCCGCCGGTCACGTGCTGCGGCCACCAGGGTCTGGGTGATCCCAGCGACGTCGATGCTGTCGGTGCCGATGTCGTCGGTGCCCGCCATGTCAGCCTCCCGCCTCGGACTCGACCGGCTCCACGTGGCCCAGCCACGCGGCCGGGCCCATCCGGTCCAGCGTCTCCGCGTCGTTGGCCGACTCGGCGTGCTTGCGCGCCAGCTCGACCGCGACGTCGATGATCATGTCCTCCTGGCCGCCGACCACCTTGCGGCGGCCGAGCTCCAGCAGGATCTCCGACTGCGGGACGCCGTAGCGCTGCGCTGCGCGCTCGGCGTGCAGCAGGAACGACCCGTAGACGCCGGCGTAGCCGAGGAGCAGGCCGGCCCGGTCGATCACCTGCTGGCGCGGCATGATCGGCCGGACCACCTCCTCGGCCACGTCCATCAGTCGCAGCGCGTCCACGCCGCTGTCGATGCCGTACTTGTCGCACACCGCGGCGAGGATCTCGGTGGGACAGTTGCCGGCACCAGCGCCGAGTCCGGCACTGGTGCCGTCCAGGTTGGCGGCGCCCTCCTCGTACGCGGCGATCGAGTTGGCCACCGCCATCGACAGGTTGTTGTGCGCGTGCACCCCGACGGGCACCTCCAGCCCGGCGGTGAGCGTGCCCACCCGACGACGGAAGTCCTCGGTGGTCATGGCCCCGGCGGAGTCGGCGATGTAGATCGCGTCCGCGCCGTACGACTGCATGAGCAGCGCCTGCTCCAGCAGCCCCTCGGGGGTGTTCATGTGGGCCATCATCAGGAAGCCGATGGCCTCCATCCCGAGCTTCTTCGCCAGCTTGATGTGCTGCTCGGTGATGTCGGCCTCGGTGCAGTGCACGGCGATCCGGGCCACCTGCACGCCGATCTCGTGCACGTCCTTGAGGTCCTCGGCGATGCCGATGCCCGGGAGCAGCAGACAGGCGATCTTGGCGTTCTTGGCCTCCTCGACCGCGCGGGCGATGAGCACCTTCTCGTCGACGGCGGAGAAGCCGTAGTTGAACGAGGAGCCGCCCAGCCCGTCGCCGTGCGCGATCTCGATGACGGGGACACCGGCGGCGTCGAGGCCGTGGACGATCGCGATGACCTCGTCCTCGGTGTACTGGTGGGAGATCGCGTGCGACCCGTCGCGCAGCGTGGAGTCGATGAGTCGGAAGTCGGCGGTGCTCATGCGGGGACTCCAGCCTTGTGCTCGGCGATGGCCTCGCCGACGCGCTGTGCGGCGGCGGTCATGATGTCGAGGTTCCCGGCGAACGGCGGCAGGTAGTCGCCGGCCCCCTCGACCTCCAGCAGGACGACGACGCGGTGGGGGACCACCCCGCCGGGCGTGCGGTAGGGGCCCTCCTCGATGACCGGGGGGTTCTTCAGCCGGTAGCCGGGGACGTACTTGGCGACGTCCGCGGCCATGTCGAGGATCGACTGCACCACGGCGTCGTGGTCGGTGCCCTCCGGCAGCCCGGCGAACACGGTGTTGCGCATCAGGATCGGCGGTTCGGCCGGGTTGAGGATGATGATCGCCTTGCCGTGCCGGGCGCCTCCGATCTCCTCCAGCGCCTTCGACGTGGTCCGGGTGAACTCGTCGATGTTCTGCCGGGTGCCGGGTCCGGCCGACCGGGACGACACCGTCGACACCATCTCCGCGTACGGCACGTCGGTCACCCTCGACACGGCCGCGA